>CAZBMF010000001.1:0-101705 GCA_964492925.1 uncultured Rhizobium sp.
GCTGCTCAATTGTCCCATTGGATGTGAACCCGTAGGGAATGCTTTAAACATGGCTTCAAGTCCTTCATTTACAAGAGTATGTTCAGCAATTTTATCTTCAAAATCTTTTAATTGCGTTTCGGTAGGCAATTCACCATGCAACAAAAGGTAAGCAACTTCTAGGAAAGAGCATTTGTCGGCCAAATCTTCGATGTTGTAACCACGGTGGCGTAAAATACCTTCTTCACCATCAAGAAACGTAATTTTGCTGGTGGTAGCACCAGTGTTTTTATATCCGATATCTAAGGTGATATACCCTGTAAGATCTCTTAATTTATTGATATCAATGGCTTTTTCACCTTCTGAACCAAGAATAACGGGCAATTCAATCTCTTTTCCTTCTAGAATAATTTTAGCTGTTTCAGGCATAATGTTTTGTGGTGTCTACGTAATTTGTTGAACTATTGCAAATATAGATATAACAAACCTTCTTTCAAAAAGTTTGGTCGAACATTTGTAATGTTTTAAAGGTTATTTAACACTGCCTTCGGATAGAGCGGTAATTCCTTTGGCTGTCAATTGAAAACGGGTATTTTTGATGCCATCTACATCGAAAGAAATTTGTCTGATATTTTGCTGGTTAATCGACATAACATACCCATGGTGAAACAACTGACGGATAATGTCAATGCCTACTTTTTCAGGAAGTTTGGATTCTGAAATTACGGATT
Source organism: uncultured Rhizobium sp. (assembly GCA_964492925.1). Classification (GTDB taxonomy): domain Bacteria; phylum Bacteroidota; class Bacteroidia; order NS11-12g; family UBA955; genus VMCP01. Next base: position 711 of record CAZBMF010000001.1, read on the forward strand.
CAGCGAGTTCAGCATGAATGAGCAAACCAAGAATTAGCAGCTCGTCGGTGCCAATTTCAAACATGATCAATCAAATTTTTCTTGACGCATTTGAGGGAAGAAAAGCACTTCTTGAATAGATGCTTGATTGGTAAGCATCATGGTCAATCTGTCGATTCCAACCCCTAAACCACTTGTAGGAGGCATTCCGTACTCTAGGGAACGTATGAAGTCTAAATCCATCGCCATGGCTTCTTCGTCACCTCTAGCCGCAAGCAACAACTGTTCTTCAAAGCGGGCTTTTTGTTCAATAGGATCATTCAATTCACTGTATGCGTTGGCAATTTCTTTTCCATTTACAAACAATTCAAAACGTTCCACCAAGCCTTCTTTGCTGCGGTGTTTTTTGGTTAAAGGACTCATTTCGATAGGGTAATCGGTGATAAAAGTTGGTTGGATCAAGTGCTTTTCTGCGGTTGCTCCAAAAATTTCATCCACCAATTTGCCATATCCCATTTGCGAGGTTACTTCACAACCAATAGATTTCGCAAATTCACCCATTTCAGCTTCAGATTTGCCTTCAATGTTGAAATTTGCATATTTCATGATGGCTTCAGCCATGGTTAAGCGTTGGTAAGGACGTGCAAACGATATTTCATTTTCACCCACAACAGCTGTGGTTGTTCCATTTACATCCATTGCACATTTCTCAATCATTTCCTCCACAAAGTCCATCATCCAGAAATAATCTTTGTATGCAACGTAAATTTCCAATGCTGTGAATTCAGGATTGTGAGTTCTATCAATTCCTTCGTTTCTGAAGTTTTTAGCAAATTCAAATACACCATCGAAACCACCCACGATCAATCTTTTGAGGTACAACTCATTGGCAATACGCAAAAACAATTTCATATCGAGCGCATTGTGATGGGTTTCAAATGGTCTTGCCGCTGCACCACCGTGAATATTTTGCAAAATTGGGGTTTCAACTTCCAAGTATCCTCTGTCGATAAACGTAGTTCTTAGACTTTGAATGATTTTGCTTCTCTTGATGAAGGTATTTTTATTTTCAGCATTTACCACCAAATCTACATAACGCATTCTGTAGCGTGATTCAGGATCAGTGAATGCGTCGTAAATTACCCCATCTTTTTCTTTTGGAAGGGGTAGTGGATTCAAGCATTTCGACAACAGCGTAAAGTTGCTGGCATGGATAGAAATTTCACCGGTTTGCGTGGTGAAAACATATCCCTCAACACCAATAAAATCACCAATATCCAGTAATTTCTTGAATACGGTGTTGTACATCTCTTTGTCTTCGCCTTGGCAAATCTCATCGCGATTTACATATACCTGAATTTTAGAGGTACTGTCTTGAAGCACGGCAAAAGCAGCTTTTCCCATGATTCTTCTTGCCATCATACGACCAGCTACTACAACCTTTTTAAATTTATCGGGGTTTGATTCAAATTCATCTTTAATTTCAGATGCAGTTGTATTTACCGGATAGAGTGCAGCTGGATAAGGATCAATACCCATAGCTCGAAGTTGCTCAAGCGATTGGCGACGTAGGATTTGTTGTTCGTTTAATGAAAGTTCCATGGAAATGTGTGCAAAATTAACTTTTGTATGCGGAAACGACTAATTTTCGGGTTGATTTATTTCTGAATTGCTGTTATTCTCTTCATTTTGAACAGGGTTTACAGTTTCAGTTTCAGGGGTTGATTTTTTCTCAAAAAGGATGGCTGGAGATGGAAGAGAGAATTTTTTCTGACCTACAATCATGATGGCAACACCCACAGTGATGCAGGCATCGGCGAAGTTCCAGATTGGGGCAAAAAACACAAAAAATTCACCTCCCCAAATTGGCAACCATGAGGGTAATACACCTTCCCACATTGGAGCGTAAAACATGTCTACCACTTGTCCTTTAAACCATTGTCCTGGATAAGTATTGATGTAATGACTGGTAGTTTCCCAAGGAAGCATGGCACGATCACCGAAATAATATCCGTAAAATACAGAATCAATGATGTTGCCAATGGCCCCAGCTAATACCAAAGAAACAGCGATCAACAGACCAGTGTGTTCTTTTTTGCGAATGATAGCGCAAAGGTAGTAGATGCCAAAAATGGAAACGATGATTCTAAAAAATGTGAGAAAAAGTTTGCCAACGGTACCCCCTCCGAAGAGTTTCATACCGTAAGCCATTCCATCATTTTCAATGAAATACAGTTTGAACCAATTTCCGAAGATGGGCACTGTTTCACCATAGATAAAATGTGTTTTGATATAAATCTTGATAATTTGATCAATGATGATGGCAGCAAAGAGCACGCCAAAAGACCACCAAAATTTTGGTGAATTGTACCATTTTGAATGTTGAGCGTTCAAAAGATTACTTTTTTAATTTGGCTTCAATGGTTTGTGTGGTATGAGGAACTGCGCGCAAACGTTCTTTAGGTATCAATTTGCCTGTAGTTTTACAGATACCATAGGTTTTATTTTGAATTCTCACCAAAGCCGCTTCTAAGTTTTTGATAAACTTTAATTGGTGTGCTGCCAGTTGGTTTAAATTTTCTTTTTCGGCAGTATCGGCACCATCATCCAATGTCAAATAATTGTTGTTGGTACTGTCGGCACCGTTCTCATTACCGTCTTTTAAGTTGCTCTGCAAGGTTCTGAACTCAGCTTTTGCAACATCCATTTTTTGCAAAATGATTTCTTTGAATTCTTCCAATTCTTCGTCGGTGTAACGTGTTTTTTCCATGTTATTGACTGGTTTTTAATCAGTTAGATTTAGTTAAATTTAAGTAAACAGCTTCCTCATTTACATCTGTTTCGTGGGTTTTACACCCACTATCAAAGGCAATTTCGGTTGCAAGAACTTCACTGCAAATATACGCGTTAAATTCTTTTACGCTGATGTTAAGTTGTTCAGAGCCAGAATATTCAACTTTGATTTTGTCGGTTACTTCAAAACCTAAGTCTTTTCTTAAATTCTGAATTCTGTTTACCAATTCTCTGGCCATGCCTTCCTGCATCAAACTTTCTGTAATGGTAATATCCAAAGCCACAGTGGTGTCGCCCTCCGATGTTACCAACCATCCCGGCATGTCTTGAGTCAAAATATCTACATCCACTGCATTTAATGTGAATGTTTCATTGTTCAACAAAACATCAATTTTACCATTCACTTCAATCTCGCGAATTTGCTCTTGCGTGAAGGCTTCTATGATGGCCGACATTGCTTTCATGTGTGGACCCAAGATTTTCCCCAGTGTTTTAAAATTAGGCTTTATCTTCTTAACCAGTAATGCGTTATCAGCGTCGATGTATTCAATTTCTTTCACATTTACTTCACTCTTGATCAAATCGGCAACATGGTCTATTTGAGACTTCATTTGCGGACTTAACGCCGGAATGAGCATTTTTTGCAGTGGTTGACGAACCTTGATTTTTTCTTTCTTTCTGAGGGACAATACTAAGCTACAAACGGTTTGTGCTCTCTGCATTTGCATTTCAAGTTCAGTTTGAATGTAACTTGAATTTACAGCTGGCCAATTGGTTAAATGGACTGATTTAGGAGCTTTGTTTTCAGCAATAATTGGCGCATTTAGGTTGCGGTATAACCAATCTGAGAAGAATGGGCTAATTGGCGACATCATTCTACAAACAGTGTCGAGGCAAGTGTATAAGGTTTCGTATGCCGCCTGTTTGTCGGCATTCATTTCACCTTTCCAAAATACCCTGCGAGATAAACGAACGTACCAGTTGCTCAGTTGCTCACTAACGAATTCTTCAATGGCTCTTGCTGCTTTCGTAGGATCGTAATCGTCTAAGGCATCCGTAACTTCCAATACCAATGAGTTGAGTTTACTTAAGATCCATCTGTCTAATTCTGAACGACTTTCAACTGGAGTTTGGTGATTTTCGCGGAAAATAAACTGATCAATATTTGCATAAATCGCAAAGAAACTATAGGTATTGTAAAGTGTTCCCAAGAATTTCCTTTGAGATTCTACAACACCATCAGTGTCGAATTTCAAGTTATCCCAAGGTTGAGAATTGGTAGACATATACCAACGCAGTGCATCGGCTCCGTATTTCTCAACTGTTTCGAATGGATCAACGGCATTTCCTAAGCGTTTGCTCATTTTATTGCCGTTTTTGTCTAACACCAATCCATTGGCAATCACATTTTTGAAGGCAACTTCATCAAACAACATTACACCAATGGCGTGAAGTGTAAAGAACCATCCGCGTGTTTGATCCACTCCTTCTGCAATGAAATCGGCAGGGAAATTCTTTTCAAAAATATCTTTGTTTTCAAATGGCCAATGCCATTGTGCATAAGGCATTGCTCCACTATCGAACCAAACGTCAATTAAATCTGTTTCACGGGTCATTGGTTTTCCTGAAGGACTCACCAAAGTAATACGGTCAACATACGGACGGTGCAAATCTAACGTTGCTTCATCTGGATTTTGATTGAGGTTTAATGTGGTATTTGCTTTTAAAATCTCAGATTTTAATTCTTCAATACTGCCAATACAAATTTCTTCAGAACCGTCTTCGGTTCTCCAAATTGGCAATGGGGTTCCCCAAAATCTTGAACGGCTCAAATTCCAATCCACTAAGTTCTCTAACCAGTTGCCAAAACGGCCTTCACCGGTACTTTTTGGCTTCCAGTTGATGGTTTTATTGAGTTCAACCAAACGGTCTTTAACAGCGGTAGTTTTGATGAACCAACTTTCGAGAGGGTAGTATAAAATAGGCTTGTCGGTTCTCCAACAATGAGGGTAAGTATGTTCGTATTTTTCTACTTTGAACGCTTTATTTTCGGTTTTAAGTTTGATGGAAATTCTCTCATCAACGCTTAGATATTTATCGCGGCCTTGTTTTTTCGTTTCCTCAGCTTTTTCTTCTTCTGTGAGGTAGGCTTCTTTTACGAATTCATTTGCAAAATCGGTCACACACTCAAGGAAACGACCTTTTTTATCAACCAAAGTGAGGGCACCTATGCCATTTTCTTTGGCGGTTCTAAAGTCATCTGCACCAAAACTAGGGGCAATATGTACAATACCAGTACCATCTTCAGTGCTCACAAAATCTCCAATTACCACTTTAAATGCATCGCCGGAATCAGGTTGTGCATAGGGCAATAATTGTTCGTAACGTGCACCAGCAAGGTCTTTACCCAAGGTGGTTTTCAAAATTTTCCAAGGGATATTTTTTTGGCCGGTAGTATATCCCTCAAAATCACCATTCTCATTTTCTGCTGAGAAGTATTTTCCTTTAAGGGCATCTGCAATTGTTACAACAATTGGCGCTCCGGTGTATTGGTTAAAAGTTTGAATATCAACGTATTCTATTTTTTCACCAACAGCCAATGCAGTATTACTTGGTAAGGTCCACGGGGTGGTTGTCCAAGCCAAGAAGTATTCATTTTCCGTATTAACCTTTTTGAATTGGGCCACAATGGTGGTATCTTTTACATTTTGGTAAGTACCGGGTTGGTTAAGTTCATGAGAACTCAAACCAGTTCCAGCCGCTGGTGAAAACGGTTGAATGGTATATCCTTTATACAAAAATCCTTTTTTGTGCAATTGTTGTAGCAAATGCCAAAGGGTTTCAATGTAGTTGTTTTCGTAGGTGATGTATGGATCATTTAAGTCAACCCAAAATCCAATACGGTGTGTAAGTTCATCCCATTTATCTTTGAACATGAGAACGTCGGTTCTACATTCTTTGTTGTAGTCTTCGAGGGATATTTTGGTACCAATATCTTCTTTTCTGATGCCCAAACGTTTTTCCACTTGCAATTCAATAGGCAATCCATGGGTATCCCAACCAGCTTTTCTAGCAACTCTGTACCCTTGAAGGGTTTTGTAGCGACAAAAAATATCTTTCATGGCGCGTGCCATTACGTGGTGAATACCAGGCATACCGTTTGCGGAAGGAGGACCTTCGAAAAAGGTGAAAGGTTGATTTTCTGGGCGTTGGTCAACGCTTAATTGAAAGATATTGTGAGAATCCCAGAACTCAAGGATTTCTTTTTCAATCTCAGGCCAATTAAGGTTTTTAAGGGTTGAATACATGGATAAACTGAATTAAATGAATAAAGGTGCAAAAATAGGCGATTTTTACATGAGTAGCAAAAGAAAAGGGGTGCATTGTTTGCACCCCTTTAATAACAGTATATAAATACGTTAAGATTATTCGATAATCAATTTTTTGGTTCCGGTACCATTGTCAAATTGCATTTGAACAACGTATAAACCAGTAGGCAAATTTAAGTTGTATACATTATGGTTTCCAGTAACAACTAATTTTTGAACCAATCTGCCGTTCATGTCGAAAATTTGAGCAGTTCTTAATTTGTTGTTTTCCCAGTTGTTGTGAATCACCAAATGATTTTTGGTTGGGTTAGGAGCAATGGTTACATTAGAACCTAAGTTTTTATCTTCAACACCAACACTTGCAACCAAACCTAAAGTAACTGCAATACGAGGAGCCAAGAAGTGCTGCAAAGTATCGATATGCAACAATGCACGGTTTTTGCTCATGTATGGGTTAGCAGCTTTTGCACCACCTAAAATTACAGGAACGTTATAGTATTGAGGAGGCAACATTTTAATTTTGTTTGTATCCCACCATTCGTAAGGACCAGATGCATTCAACATGCCAACAACAGGGTAAAGACCATCAATACCTTCGTTGAAAACATTTGCCGCACGGGTGTAATCGTCCATTACTTTTCCTTTGTAAGGAGCAGTGTTTCCTAAACGTTGGCAACGTGCCATAACATCATGACCACCAGAAACTTCAACAACTTGAAGGGTTGTTCCGGGTACGTTTACCATACCTGTAGTATATGGAGCAAATGGATCATAAACAGAATGTGACCAGATCAATGGAATTTCACCAGCTTCCATCCAAGAACTATCTCCCAACGCACCACCAATTGCAAAAGCAACTTGAGCATTCGAAGTGTGACCTGGAGTATTTGCCATGTTGAATCCAGGGTATCCACCGAAACCGAATCGGTTACCCCAAATTGTATCGTTTACAAATACAGCACCAGTAGCTGGATCTCTGAATTTTGCAATTTTGATTTCGCTTTGCTTATCGATTGATGCAAAAGCAGATGTAATATAAGAACCAGTTCCTTGACCACCAGCACAAATTTTGCTGGTGTCTACGTCAAAAGTATTGCCAAAAGAAGCTACATTAGATTTGAACCAACGGATACAAGAACCCAAATCTTGAACACCTTTGTATGCTGCGTTGATAATGGTAGATCTACGAACGTTTTCATCTTGGGATGTTGGATTCCAACCTTGTCTGTAAGTAATGCTTGCCACTACATAACCTTTTTGAGCAAATTGACGACACATTTCAACTGTTGCGCTGTCATCTTTTGCACCAACAGGTGAATTGTTGATGTAGCGAGGTAGGAAGCTACCGGTGTGTAAATAAATAATCAATGGACGATTTTTTGAACCATCGTTTGGAGCATAAATGTCCATTTTCAATGATTCAAGTTTGAATTGTGGACCCGGTTTGGTTGTGTCGATGTCACCATACAATACTGTATAGTTTTGAGCATAAGTGACATTCTGAGTTTCAGAGATTTGAGAACGATTTAGTACGTTGTCAACAAATCTTGTTTGAGCGTTTGCACAAATCGCTGTTAACGTAAGTGATAACAGAAGTAATTGTTTTTTCATATAGATTAGTTTGATAATGTTTGTGTTAAATTATAACAAATGTATTCTTTAAATTTTAAATATCAAGTTACTTTTTTAAGTTATTTTTAATGTCGGTGTAAGAAATATCAAATAAGAAACTTACATAGGCCATTCTTCCAATTCTAGGACCGCCATAAACTTGTAAAGCCATGTTATTGGTTAAGTTGGAAGCGCCTAGCTTGATTTGTGCATGATATTTTGGAAGTTCTTTAGACACCATTGCATCAATCATCCAATAGGTTGGCACATCTCCTGTAAATTGTGGAGATCCCTCGTAAACAAATCCTTCAATCCATTTGAAATTGATGTTAAACGATACATTTTTGATCTTTTTATACTCCAATTGTGAACCACCCAAACTAATGTTGAATTTGTTTTTTGGGGTGTTAAACGCAGGAATAATTGGGTCAGAATTGTCTTTTTTATTCAATTGGTTGAAAGAATAGTTGAATCCAAAGGTGTATTTTTCTTTGAAAAAATAGTTCATACCAATAGAAGCACCTACGGTGGTTACCGTTGTTTTGGCATTTGTGGCAATACGATATACTTGTCCCCCAACAATTTCATTTGTCAAAATGTTGTTGAATTTAGGGTCGAAACCAATTTTATAGCCTATAAAGTCTTCATAATAAGAATAATACGTACTCAAATCAACATTAATTTTATTGTTAAACAGGAAGGATTTATAACCAAATTCAATACTCTTCACCTTTTCGGGTCTAACCGGATCTACGCTGAAATAATTGAGTTTTTTGATATCTTTAATCGGATCTAAGAAGTAATCACTCAACGAAGAAAGCGTCACCAAGTTGCTGTAACCAGAGATATTACCCAAAAGAATCGCACGACCTACGTTGTAATACAAATATTGATCGGCGAGGGTTGGATTTCTCACACCGCTGGTTAAAGAAAGTCTGTAATATGTGGTTTTGTCTGGCGTATAAACTGCCGAGAAAGCAGGAGAGTATATAAAAGGGAAATTGATATTTTTGTCTACCCTCAACGTTGCATTTAGCTTCAATTTGTCTTGAAAAGATTTGTTTTCGTAACCGGTATAAGCACCTGCCTCACTATTTTGAATGACACGCCCGTTGGTATCCGAAAAAATGGTACCTTGGGTATTGGGTCTGTACAATCGTCCGTTCATACCCATCACAAGAATATTTCTTTTGTTGATGTTGAAACGGTGTTCTGCTTGTGCATGAAACAAAGCACTTTTATCAAAGAAACCACTCCCTCCTTCACCAAAACTCTTTCTGTTGGTGATATCGTTTTTCAGTGAATCAAACCTAGAGGTACCCACTTCATATCTATCGTAGGTAGCGGTATTGTGCGGTCTACCTTGGAAATTCGTCCATTTGTTGGCAATTTTTCTACATTCGTCTTGCCATTGTTTGATCAAATCTTTGTTGTTATTGATCACCATGTTTACACTATCGGCAAACAATTTTGGGTTTTGAAAAGGGAAAATAACAGGGTAACCAGCAAGTTTTTTCACTTTGTTGGCATATAAAGTTTTCCAAGCACTTTGGTAATCACCACCCCACAAATCAGAAGCTTTTGATTTTTGTTGGAGGATAAGGGCTGTGAACACTGCATCATAAGTATTGCCTGCATCTTCTTGAGTTGCGTAAATTCTTACAAATCCGTTTTTGTGCTTGAATTCAAATCGATTTTGCCAAAAACGAATATCGTTCAAGCTGTAACGGTTATCGCCTTGATAAACCGTTGTTCCCATCCCGAAATTGGTTTGGTAGATAAATTCCAACGATTTGTTTTTGAAAGGCTTTGCTGCCAAAGTAAACGATGATTTTAAATTGTATGTATTGTAATCTACGATGTCTTTTTCCCAATAACCTTCGCGGTAAAATTGTCCCAATCCTGGGAAGTCAAACATTCCCGACAAAGAAGTTTTATTGTATTCACCAGGACCTGGGATTTCGTCGCCATAACGGTTTACGGCGTCATAACCGCCGGGGTTGCTAGCATTGTGCAGGGTTCCTTTAACGGGGTCTTGGTTATTGGCCTCCCAATCGTAGGCTTTCATGTAATAAAAATTGGCTTTGATTGCAATTAAATCACGGCCTTTTTTGGATTTGAAAACATGGGCATAGCGCAAAGCATTCTCCATTAATTGTCGCTCGCCAACTTTAAATTTATAACTAAATCCAGGTGTTTTCCATGGATCTTTTGTGGTAATGCTGATTACGCCGTTAAAGGCACCGGGACCATAAAATGCCGAACTAGCTCCCACAACAATTTCTTGGTTGTTTACATCAAGTTCAGATGCCCCCAGGAAATTGCCCAGTGAAAAATTGAGTCCCGGACTTTGGTTGTCAACCCCGTCAATGATTTGTAGGGTTCTTACTGGTGACGTAGAGTTAAAACCGCGTGTATTTACAATACGGAAGCCCAAACTTGCAGCGGTCACATCAACTCCTTTTAAATGCCCAAGGGCCTCATAAAAGTCGGAAGCTGGGGTCTCTTTGATACTTTGAGAGGTCATACTTTCAACTGTAAGTGGTGATTCTTTGAGTTTTTCTTTGAGTCTATTTTGTTTGATATTGACTACATTGATTTTCTGAACATCGAGCGATAAATTGATGTTCCACGGATTTTCTCCGGTGTATATAATGTCGAAGGTTTCTCCTTGAACATTCACTGAAAATTTAGATTGATTGGCGGGCTTACCGGGAAGGGTAAATTCACCGTATTCATTAGATTCTGCAACAACTTCACCGGAAGAAATTAATGTTGAAATGCCATTGTTTTCCAAAAAAATTCGTTCGCTTGCTATAATACTAGCTGAAATCCCTTTTTGGGTAGATTTATCAATTATTTTACCGGCAACTGAAGTTTGCGCAAATAAGGGTGAAAAACTAACTGAAATAAGAAGGAAAAGTAATCTTCTAATCATATATAAATCAAGTGTTAATCGGCGCAAGATAGGGGATTTAAGATGAATATGAAACATCATTTGCGAAACTTGCAAAAATCTATTCTGATTTAAATCTTAAAAATGCGTAAACTTGCAGTGTAAAATAATGGTGGAAAAAGATGTTCTTTTGAAAGCATGGGATTTGATGCAAACTGCCCGTGCAATGGCTGCAATTTATGAAGAAAACAGGCCTATTACAAAATATGTACATAGTACTTCAAAAGGACATGAGGCCATCCAAATTGCTGCCGGTTTTCATTTAAAACCGATTGATTTTGTGTATCCATATTACCGCGATGAAAGCATGCTTTTATCGATGGGAATGAAGCCTAAAGAATTGATGTTGCAATTGTTGGCAAAGGCCGACGATCCTTTTAGTGGTGGTAGAACTTACTATGCTCACCCATCCCTCAAAAGACCAGATATGCCCAAAATGCCGCATCAAAGCAGTGCAACAGGCATGCAGGCCATTCCGGCAACAGGGGCTGCCCACGGCATCAAATACTTGGAAGAACAAAATTTAATTACAAGCGCTGAAAAACCAATTGTTTTGGTTTCTTTGGGGGACGGTTCCGTTACAGAAGGTGAAGTAGCAGAAGCCCTTCAAATGGCTGTTTTACACAAACTTCCTATTTTGTTCTTGATTCAAGACAACGATTGGGGAATTTCAGCAAGTGGCGATGAAATGCGTGCCATGGATGCATTTGAATACGCTTTAGGATTCAAGGGTTTACGCAGAATTAGAATCAATGGCTCAGATTTCGTGCAGTGCAACGACGAAATGAAACGCGCCATCGACTTTGTTCGAACAAACAGAGAACCAATGTTGGTTCATGCGAAAGTTCCTTTGTTAGGACATCATACAAGTGGAGTTAGAAGTGAGTGGTATCGCGATGATTTGGAGAAGCAAATGCGTCAAGATCCTTTGCCAAAATTGGAGCAATTGTTGTTGAGTTTAGCAGAAACTGCTGATGGGCTCGAGGAAATTACCATTAAAGCTAAAGCCCGCGTATTTGCTGATTTTGAAGAAGCTAAAGCCGCACCAGATCCAGATCCATCTACTTTGTTTGATCATGTTGAAGCACCAACTTCAATAACCGAAGAAATTGGCCAACGTTCTCCTGAAGGAAGAGAACCCATTATGATGGTGGATGCTGCACTTTTTGCAGTAGAGGAAATATTGAAAAAACATCCTGAAGCTTTGTTATATGGACAAGATGTAGGGCATCGTTTGGGGGGGGTGTTTAGAGAAGCGGCAACATTGTCTGACAAATACGGCAGAAAACGTATCTTTAATACTCCTATTCAAGAAGCCTATATTGTAGGTAGTACAGCCGGAATGAGCGCTGTTGGTTGTAAACCAATTGTGGAAATTCAATTTGCTGATTATATCTGGCCAGGTGTGAATCAATTGGTTACAGAATTGTCTAAAAGCTGTTACTTAAGTATGGGTAAATTTCCTGTTGCCAGCGTTATTAGGATTCCAACTGGTGCTTACGGTGGCGGAGGTCCATACCATTCAGGAACGGTTGAAAGTAGTTTGTTGCCAATTAAAGGGATAAAAATTGCTTATCCGAGTTCAGCTGCCGATATGAAAGGCTTGATGAAAGCGGCATTTTACGATCCAAACCCTGTGGTTATGTTTGAACATAAAGGTTTGTATTGGAGCAAAGTTCCGGGAACTGAAATGGCCAAAACACCTGAACCATCTGAAGATTATGTCATTCCGTTTGGTAAAGCACGCATGGTACTTGAATGTTCCGAAGAAGCTTTAAACAATGGTGAAACAGTGGGGGTTGTAACTTATGGCATGGGCGTGTATTGGGCATTGGCTGCAGCCAAAAAATTGCCCGGTAATGTTGAAATTTTAGATTTACGTACACTTGCCCCATACGATCAAGAAGCAGTGTATAGTTTGACAAAAAAACATGGTAAAGTATTGGTGCTCACAGAAGAAACCATTACCAATAGTTTTGCAGAGGCTTTGGCGGGTAGAATAAGCCGCGATTGCTTCAAATACCTTGATGCCCCGGTTCAAACCCTTGGTAGTAAAGATATTCCAGCCGTTCCATTGAATATGGGAATGGAAGCCGTGATGCTGCCAAATGCCGACAAAACATACGAAGCTTTGAAAGATTTGCTTGAAAGTTAATATTTGCAATTTCTGCAAATAATTTTCACTTTTTCTTTTGCATTTTCCGCTTATAAAAAGCGTTTTACCAATTTCAAAGAAGCACTCGAATAGGGAGGGTATTTCTGTTTCAAATCAAACCAAAAACTGGTTTTTAATACACTCTTTTTATGTGTAAAAGCATCAAATCCGTATTTGCCATGGTATGATCCTTGTCCGCTGTTACCTACACCACCAAACGGCATTTCCGGGGTAACAAGGTGCATGAGGGTATTGTTGATACATCCCCCACCAAAAGAAATATTCTTTGTAATTCTTTCGCTCAGATTTTTGTTGGAGCTGAAAATATACAAGGCTAATGGGTTGGGATTTTTTTCAATGATTTGATAAATTTCTTCCTCATTTTGGAAAGAAATAATTGGCAAAATTGGACCAAAAATTTCTTCTTTCATGATGGGATGTTCGAGGTTATTAATTTTTACCAAAGTAGGTTCAATATACAAGGTTTCTTTGCTGTGGTTTCCACCAACCAAAATCTCACATCCTTCCAGTAATTGAATCAAACGGTTGAAATGGTGTTCATTCACAATTTTGGTATAGTCTTTCGATTCTTGAATATTTTTACCGTAGAATTCATGCATGGCATGTTTTAAAGAATCAACGAGTTCACCGCTAAATTTTTCATACACCAAAATATAATCTGGGGCAACACAGGTTTGTCCGGCGTTAATGGTTTTGCCCATGAGAATTCTGTTTGCTGTTGTTTTTACGGGGGTTGATCCGTCTACAATGCATGGACTTTTACCTCCCAATTCTAAAATGGTAGGAATTAAGTATTTTGCTGCCTGCTGTGCTATAATGCGACCAACTGCTGTTGATCCAGTGAAGAAAATATGATTGGGTTTATAATGATCAATTGCGAGTGGCACAATTTCGGCGCCATTTCCTTCAATGATATCGATATAACTTTCAGAAAAAGTGGCCCGAATCATTTTTGTTAGAAGCACCGAGGTATGAGGTGTAAGTTCAGATGGTTTTAAAAGGACCGTATTACCTGCTGCAATTGCAGCCACCAAAGGAGCTATGAGCAATTGAAAAGGGTAATTCCACGGTGCAATGATGAGGCATTTGCCATACGGTTGTTGGATGATTCTGCTTTTTGAGGGAAATAAGGCCATTGGCGAAGATGGGCGTTGTGGCTTCATCCAATTGGCCAAATGCTTCAATGTGTGTTTGATTTCACTCAGAACAAAACCAATTTCTGTGGTGTATGTTTCGAATTCAGACTTCCCTAAATCTTTCTGAAGTGCTTCGATGATTTCTTCTTGGTAGGCTTCAATGGCACCTTTGAGTATCAAAAGTTGTGATTTTCTAAACTCATAAGATAAAGTAATACCTTCTTGAAAGTGTTCTTTCTGCTGTTGACCCAAGTTGGTGAGGTAAGTGGCTGAATTCATGTTGGTTTGAATTGGAATTGTTTTTTAATAACAATTTAAAATTTGAAAAGATTTTTGATTGAACATAATCTGATCACCTTTTTGTTTCCCCACAATTTCATGTCCAAACGGAGAAGAAGAAGATATGGTTTTAATTTTTGTACCTTGAACTGTTATATCTCCAATTGCTGGTCCGAGAAATACAAACAATTCAGTTGAATTTTGGGATAGATGTACCAGGGTGCCTAAAATAATGGTACCATGAAACTCATGGAAGTGTTCAATCATTTCTAATTGGTGATTGGTTTCTTCGAGTTGTGCCTCTGAACGTCGAATATCGGCCTGTATCATTTCGCGTTGCGTTTCATATTTGTCGCCAGCACTGCTTTTGGTTTCTTGTTGAATCGCATAGCGCTCAGATTCAAGGCTTTCTGTCATATTTGCCTTGGTTTGGAGTATTTTATTTTTGATGGCCTGAATAACTTCTGGTTTGTTTGGCAGATTCATGATTCGAAGTTCGCAATTATTTCACAGTTTTTCATCCCCCGAAATAAAAAAAAGAAAGAGCGCGATTTAGGTTGTAAATTTGCAAAAAAATTGACTATGTCTAAACAGAACACCATTGTTTTAAACACCATTGAAGAGGCCATTGAAGATATCAAAAATGGCAAAGTTGTGATCGTTGTTGACGATGAAGATCGTGAAAACGAGGGTGATTTTTTGACGGCAGCCCGAAACATGACTCCTGAATTGGTGAATTTTATGGCCAAAGAGGGTCGTGGACTGATTTGTGTTCCACTTACTGAAGAGCGTTGTGAGGAGCTTGGATTGGATATGATGGTGGGTAAAAATACTGCCACACATGAAACGGCATTTACGGTGAGTGTTGATTTGTTGGGACATGGCTGTACTACTGGGATTTCGGCGCACGATAGATCAAAAACCATCATGGCTTTAATTGATCCAAATGTGAATCCTGATGAGTTGGGTAAACCGGGACATATCTTTCCTTTGAGGGCTAAAAAAGAGGGTGTTTTACGAAGAGCTGGGCATACTGAAGCGGCCATTGATTTGGCAAGAATGGCAGGATTTGAACCTGCTGGTTGTATTGTTGAAATTTTGAATGAAGATGGTACAATGGCAAGATTGCCTGATTTGGTTACTGTGGCAGAAAAATTCAACTTAAAAATTGTGAGTATTGAGCAATTGATTAAATACAGAATTGCCCATGAAAGCTTGATACGCAGAGAGATTTCGGTTCAAATGCCAACAAAATTTGGCGATTTTGACCTTGTTGCATACAAACAAAAAGACACAGATCAAGAACATTTGGTGCTCATGAAAGGTTCTTGGGATGAAAATGAACCAGTTTTGGTAAGGGTGCATAGCAGCTGCCTTACCGGCGATATTTTTGGTAGTTGCAGGTGCGATTGCGGAGAACAATTGCAAAAGGCCATGGAAAGAATTGAGGAAGAAGGAAAAGGAATCATTGTTTATATGAATCAGGAGGGACGTGGCATCGGACTATTGAATAAGTTGAAGGCCTATAAGTTACAGGAGCAAGGGTTGGATACTGTTGAAGCGAATTTACAATTGGGATTCGGAATGGATGAGAGAGATTATGGCGTGGGTGCCCAAATTATCCGCGATATGGGTATTTCTAAAATTCGATTGATGAGCAACAATCCTAAAAAACGGACGGGTTTGATTGGATATGGATTGGAAATTGTGGAAAATGTACCATTGTTGGTTCAGCCTAATCCACACAATGCCAAATACTTGGACACCAAAAGGGCCAAAATGGGACATATAATTTAATTGAAAAACGCATGATTACTGTAAAACCAGAAGAAACCCCGATACCGCAGCTCCATCAATTTTTGATTGGCAGTATTGGTCCTAGACCCATTTGTTTTGCAAGCACAATAAGTGCCGATGGTAAGCCAAATTTGGCGCCATTTAGTTTTTTCAATGTGTTCAGTGCAAATCCTCCAATTGTGGTTTTTGCGCCCAATAACAGTGGAAGAGATGGAACACCAAAACACACCTATTTGAATGTGAAGGAAGTGTCTCAAGTGGTAATCAATGTGGTTTCTATGGACATGCTCAATCAGATGAATTTGGCGGCTGCACCATGGGAATATGGTGTAAGCGAATTTGAAAAAGCTGGTTTTACACCTATAGATTCTGAAGTGGTGAAACCATTTAGGGTGGTTGAAAGTCCGGTTCAAATGGAATGTGAGGTGATTGAAGTCAAAGAAATGGGCGTTGGTGGTGGTGCTGGCAATTTGGTGATTTGCAAAGTTTTACGTTTACACATTAACGAAAATGTGTTAAATACTGAGGGAAAAATTGACCAGCATAAAATGAAATTGGTTGGCCGATTGGGTGGAAGTTGGTATTGTAAAACCGATGAAATGAGTTTGTTTGAATTGTCGCAACCCATGCAAAAAACCATTGGTTACGATGCATTGCCGGCGGCTGTGAAAAGCAGCGAAGTACTTTCTGCCAATGATATTGGCAAAATGGGCTGTTTGTTAGAATGGCCAAGTGAAATGGACATAGAAGCAGCCATGGAGCAATATGGTCTTGGCGATGTGCAAGCCACCGCCAAGAAATTGATAGACCAAGGCAACGTCAAAGAAGCCTTGGCTTTGTTTATGTCTTTGAGTTAATTTAATAACTCTTTAACAAGTTGAGAAATCAACTTTCCGTCGGCTTGTCCGCTTAATTCTTTCATTGCCAAAGGGATAATTTTACCCATATTGGCAGCGCCAGATAAACCCGAAGCGGTGATGATGGCTTGAACTTTTTCACGCACTTCAGATTCACTCATTTGAGCAGGAAGAAATTCTTCAATGATGGCCAATTCAGCAGATTCAACAGCTGCTAAGTCTTCGCGGCCTTGAGTTTTGTATATTTCTAAAGAATCTTTGCGTTGTTTAGCAAGTTTTTGAAGGGCTTTGATGCACATATCGTCGGTTACTTCTGTAACACCTTCACCAGTTTGCAACAACAAAAAGGCACTTTTGATTCCGCGCAAGGCTCTGAGTCTGTCGGCTTCTTTCGCTTTCATGGCAGTAATAATGCCGGCATTCACTTGTTCAATTAGATTCATATTGCAAAGATACAAAACAACTTTGTTTCCGTATCTTTGCACTTTTCAATTTTTATGTCAACCGAAAGACCTGTTCGCGTACGTTTTGCTCCTAGTCCTACTGGACCTTTGCACATTGGTGGTGTTAGAACTGCACTTTACAATTATTTGTTAGCAAGAAAACATGGTGGAACCATGATTCTTCGTATTGAAGATACAGACCAAAATAGATTTGTTCCTGGTGCCGAAGAATATATCAGAGAAAGTTTAAAATGGGTGGGCATAGAAATTGATGAGGGACCAGAACAAGGTGGTCCGCATGCTCCTTACAGACAGAGCGAGCGCAAACCTATGTACCGTCAATACGCAGAGCGTTTGATTGAAGAGGGATTGGCGTATTACGCATTTGATACTGAGGAAGATCTTGAGCAAATGAGAAAGCGTTTGGAAGCTTCAAAGATGCAGCCAGCCTATGATGCTGTGAGCAGAATGGGCATGAAAAACTCTTTGACACTTTCTGCTGATGAGGTGAAAGAAAGATTGGATAGAGGCGATAATTATGTCATTCGTATCAAATTACCACGTAAAGAAGAGGTAAGGTTTCATGATGTTATTCGGGGTTGGGTTTCTGTGAATACAAGTACCATGGACGATAAAGTATTGTTGAAGGGTGATGGCATGCCAACATACCATTTGGCGAATGTTGTTGATGATTATTTGATGGGCATTTCTCACGTAATTAGAGGCGAAGAATGGTTACCAAGTGCACCTTTACATGTGATGCTTTACCGTTATTTGGGATGGGAAGAAAACATGCCAAATTTTGCTCATTTGCCTTTGTTGTTAAAACCTGAAGGAAATGGAAAATTGAGCAAAAGAGATGGCGATAGATTGGGATTCCCTGTTTTTCCGATGGATTGGACAGACCCAAAAACTGGAGAAAAGAGTTCAGGGTATAAAGAATCTGGCTACTATCCTGAAGCGGTTGCCAACATGTTAGCCCTTTTAGGCTGGCATCCAAGCGACAACCAAGAAATATTTAGCATGGATGAACTCATTCAGGTATTTTCACTGGAAAGAGTGAGCAAGAGTGGCGCAAAATTCGATGTTAACAAAGCTTTTTGGTTCAATCAACAGTATTTAAATCAAAAATCGGTTGGTGAAATTTACGAAAATATTTCAGGAATTTTTTCGCAGAAATACGGAAATGTGGAACGCAGTTATGCAGAAACCATCATTGCAATGATGCGTGAAAAATATCAATTTGACCGTGAAATTCCGGATGCGGCTTCTTATTTCTTTATTGAACCGAGTAGTTTTGATGAAGAAGTGATTCGCAAGAAATGGAAACCGGAAACCAATGGACTTTTATCAGAGTTAGGTCAATATTTTTCACAGCAAAATTGTCAAAATCCTACGGAATTTGAGTCCAGTTTCAAGCAATATTGCGAGAACAAAGGAATCAAAACTGGTGAGATTTTGCAGCCTTTGAGGGTTGCAGTATCTGGTGTTGCTATGGGTCCTCCAATTTTTGATATGTTGGCATTATTTGGCATTCAAAAGGTAATTAACCGATTGGAAGTTTGTGTTAATTCGATAAAACTTTAACCCTCAAACATTAAATTTGAAGAAAAGGTTTCCTTTTGGAAAGAGGAATCCTTATTTTCGCCTTTTAAAAATTGTAAAATCTTAAAGAAAAATTATACGATGAATTCATTTTCTCGATTAAATGTAATCATTGGATGGCTAATGTTTGCCATCTCTTTGGTTGTTTACACACTCACATTAGAGCCTTCTGTTAGTTTATGGGATTGTGGTGAGTTTGCTTCGGCTGCCTACAAATTGCAAGTGGTTCACCCTCCTGGGGCGCCATTGTTTTTGATGATTGGTAGAATTTTCTCGCTTTTTGCAAGCACTCCTGAAAATGTTGGTTTTTGGGTAAACATGCTTTCTGCGGTTTCATCTGCTGGTTGTGTTATGTTTACTTATTGGATCACCGTAATGTTTGCTCAAAAATTGGTTTCAGATGAAAACAAGAGCAAAACAATTTTGGTGGTTTCTGCTGGTATCGTTGCTGCTTTAACCAATACTTTCTTAGATTCTTTCTGGTTTAGTGCTGTAGAAGCGGAGGTGTACGCAATGAGTTCATTCTTTACATCCCTCACTTTCTGGGCATTATTAAGATGGTATACCAGTGATGATAGCAAGATTGTAGACCGATGGATAGTATTCATTGGTTTCATGATTGGTTTGGCATTGGGAACGCACATGTTGAACTTGCTTGTTATTCCAACAGTTTGCTTGGCATATTACTTCAAGAAATACAATGTAACTCTTAAAGGAATTATCATGGCCTTAATTGGTAGCGGTGTAGCATTGGGTTTTGTAATGAAAATTGTTTACCCAGGTATTCCTTGGTTATTGGCGAATCTCGATAAAATGTTCGTGAATGGTTTCGGTATGCCTTTCTATAGTGGTGCAATTGTTGCAATCGCTTTAATTGTGGCTGCCATTGTTTATTTGCTTATGTGGTCTCACAAAAAAGCAAGTCACAATTGGAACGTTATCATTCTAAGTGCCGGTTTTATCATTTTTGGATATTCATCTTATGCTATGGTTGTTATCAGAAGTATGGCCAATCCGGCAATCGATATGAACAATCCTGAGGATCCATTTAAATTCTATGGTTATATCACACGTGAACAATACGGTGATCGTCCTTTGTTATATGGTCCTTATTTTAATGCTCCTGCAACAGGACAGAAAGAAAAAGCACGTCGTTACTTCAAATCTAAAGAGAGATATGAAGAAGGAGATGAAAATATTGAAACATTGTTTGAACCATACGATATCGATGGCGATGGTAGAGCAGAGAATTTCAATACCATTTTCCCGCGTATGGGTTCTATGGAACAACGTCACTTCAGAGGTTATCGTGAATTAAGTGGAATGGATGATGTTCAAAACAGATTGGATGAACTTCAAAATTCAGGTAGACCTTTAACTGATCAAGAGAAAGCAGAAGTGCAAATGTTGGAATATACTGCACCTTCTTTTGGAAACAACATGAAATTCTTCTTTACCCATCAAATTCGTTATATGTATTTGAGATACTTTGCATGGAATTTTGTGGGAAGATTTAACGACCAACAAGCAGTTTCTGGAAACGGACAAATTGATGGAAACTGGTACTCTGGTATTCCTTTTGTTGACAATATCAACATTGGTCCTATGAAAGACATTCCTGATTACTACAAAGATCAAAAGGCTAAAAATGCCTATTTCTTCTTGCCTTTGATTTTGGGTATTCTAGGTTTGGTTTTACAATATGGCAAAAAGAAGCATGACTTCTGGTTGGTCATGACCATGTTTATTTTTACAGGATTATTGATCATTGTTTATACAAACCAACCTCCAACTGAACCACGTGAACGTGATTATGCAGTTGTTGGGTCATTCCAAATATTCTGTATTTGGATTGGATTGGGAGTAATTGCACTTGCTGAAGCGCTTCAAAAATACCTTAAAGGTGCTTCTGCTGTGGGTGCGGCTGCCTTGAGTATACTTCTTGTTCCTATCAACATGGGTTATCAAAACTGGGATGACCATGATCGCTCTGGTCGTTATATCGGTATTGATATGGCTAAAAACTTTTTAGGTTCTCTTGAAAAGAATGCCGTGTTGTTCTGTAATGGTGACAATGATACCTATCCATTATGGTACGCTCAAAATGTTGAGGGATACAGAACTGACGTTAGAATCATTAACCAATCTTTGTTGCCTACAGATTGGTATAGCATGATTTTAAAAGATACTGTTTATGAGTCAACCCCGCTTCCATTGTCATGGAAAAAAGAAGACCTTCAAACAGGATGTTTTGAATCTCCATATGGTATTCAAATCAACAATGAAGAATATCCAATGCGCAGAGAATTGTCAACCATTATTAAAGAAATGCAAGATCAAAAAGCCAAGAATGGCGGTGAAACCAAAGGCATCAATTGGAATGGAAGCAAATTCTTTGTGAAGGTAGACAAAAATGCTGTTCTTGCAAATGGGGTTGTTTCTCAATCTGAAGCGAATTTGATTGAAGATACAATCAACATCGATATTGCCAGTGGCAGATTGTCTAAAGGTGATTTGGTTATGTATGATTTGATTGCAACTATGGCCAAAGAAGGCTGGAAACGTCCTATTTACTTCACTTCAGTATCTGGATATGATTTCGGTTTCTTGAACAATTATTTGCAATTGGAAGGATTGGTTTACCGTTTTGTACCAATTAAAGGTGGTGCAGACAGAGGCCAACCAAACAGGGTACAAGAATTCAAATTGTACAACAATTTGGTAAATCGTTACAAATACTATGGCATGAAAGATAAAAAGAACTTCTTCTTAGATGATAAAGCTTCTTATGTTCCAAATGATCTTCAGCAAATGACATTATTGTTGGCTAACTATTACATTGAGAAAATCAACAGTTTAGAGCAAATGGCCAATGGTATTAAAACAGGTAAGATGAACATGAATGGTCAAGAAGTTCCAATGGCATTGGTTACTTCTCCAGTGAAAGGATTTGCATCGGCTACAGATTATTACAATTTCTACAAAGATTCTATTCCGAATTATAAGAAACGTGGTATTGAAGTATTGTCGCATATTTTGAAGGAAATTCCTCAATCAGTATTGCCAATGCGTCGTGAATACAGAACAGAGTTCGGTGTTGCATTCTTGGCATTGGGTGATGAAAAATCAGCCAAGAAAATTATGGACGAAAGTGTGAAAGAGAATGTTCAATACGCTCGTTTCTATAAGAAATTACTTGATAAAAATGATAACAATCAAGTATTTGGTAGAGAATTGAACAACAGTCAGTATTTTATTAATCGCGCAATTGAAGCGGCAACCCAAAAGAATAAAATGGATTGGGCGGCGGAATACAAGCGACAATCGGCTGGCTTATTTTAAAAAAGTTTTTTAAGTGTCCCGCCGAAAGGCGGGACTTTTTTTATGTTTAGAAGAGACAATACATTACAAAAAAAAGATTCTTTCGTTTACGGAGTTCATCCTGTAATTGAAGCGCTTGAATCAGGCAAAACTATAGATAAAGTTTGGATTCAAGAGGGTGTTTTGCAAGGGCAGCTAAAAGATATCCTGATGATGTTGCGCGACAGAAATATTATATGGAAGCAAGTGCCAACACAAAAATTAAATTCTCTGGTTAGAGGAAATCATCAAGGTATAGTAGTTGCCATTTCGGCCGTTGATTTTGCCAAATTAGAAGATGTAATTGCCGATACATACGAAAAAGGTGAAGAACCATTTATTTTGGTTTTAGATGGAATTACGGATGTTAGGAATTTTGGTGCCATTGCAAGAACCGCTTCCTGTGCTGGGGTTCATGCTATAGTTGTACCTGAAAAAGGGGGTGCTGCTATTGGTCCCGACGCCATTAAAACTTCTGCTGGTGCTTTGTTTAAAATTCCAGTTTGTAGAACCAATTCAATGTACGGTACCATCAAATTGCTTAAAAACTCTGGGTTACACATCGTTGGAGCATCTGAAAAAGGAGCTACCAATTTGTTTGAATCAAAATTTGAAGGTCCTATGGCAGTGGTTATGGGAAGTGAAGAAACTGGTTTGAGTACTGATGTATGGAAATTGTGCGACCAATTGTGCAAAATTCCATTGATGCCAACAGGTGTTGATTCACTCAACGTTTCAGTAGCCTCTGGAATCTTCATTTATGAAGTTATCAGACAGCGTACAAAGAATTTGTAAGATTTAGTCTTAAGTTATTGTATTTTTGCGACTTTTATGTTGCATTCTATTCCCATGGTGGATCTTAAAGCCCAGTATCGTCGCTTAAAAGGCGAATTGGATGCTGCTGTTTTAGATGCTATGGCGAATGCAGATTACATTCAAGGAAATGCGGTTAAATTGTTTGAAAAAGAACTGGCAGAAACCTTAAATGTAAAGCATGTTATTTCTTGTGCGAACGGCACCGACGCCCTTCAAATTGCCTTTATGGCATTAAATTTACCAAAGGGGTCGGAAGTGATTATCCCAGCATTTGCCTATGCTGCATTAGCTGAAGTATTGCATTTGTTAAATTTGGTGCCAGTGTATGTGGATGTAGATTCTGAGGGATATTTGATGCGCGTAGATCATTTAGAATCCCTAATTACTCCCAAAACGAAAGCCATTGCTCCAGTTCATCTCTTTGGGGAGTGCGTGAATATGATGCCCCTCTTGAATTTGGCAGAAAAACATCAATTATTTGTGGTTGAGGATACCGCTCAAGCTATTGGTGCTATGTATTGTGGAGACGGGGTGTTTGGATTTGCTGGAACATTGGGTCATATAGGAACAACTTCTTTTTTCCCGAGTAAAAATTTGGGATGTTTTGGAGATGGTGGTGCTATTTTCACCAACAGTGATGATTTGGCAGTAAAAATGCGAATGATTGCAAATCATGGCCAATCTCAAAAATACATTCATGATGTGGTGGGGTTAAATTCTCGTTTAGATACCCTTCAAGCGAGTGTTTTAAGGGTAAAATTAAATCATTTGAAAACATTTACTGAGGCTAGGCAAAAAATAGCACAACGATATATGGATGCTTTTGCAGATCTCCAAGGAGTTTTTGTCCCTCAAAAAACACAATATGCAACACATGTATACCACCAGTTTACCATTAAATTGGAGTCGGAAACTTTGCGCGATGGTTTAAAATCATACTTAAATGGAGAAGGAATCTCTACAATGGTATATTATTTGCTACCATTACATAAGCAAAAGGCATACTCTACCCAAGATGTATTACCTTTGTCGGAGGATTTGTGTAAGCGGGTTTTAAGTTTGCCAATTTGTCCGGAATTAACATTAGAAAATCAAGAATTAATCATTCAAAAAGTAAAATATTTTATTCAAAACAATAACAAATAAATAATGAAAATAGCTGTAGTTGGAACTGGTTACGTAGGTTTGGTAAGTGGAACATGTTTCGCTGAAACTGGTAATGATGTAATTTGTGTAGACATTGATCAAAGCAAAGTTGATCGGTTGAGCAATGGTCAAATTACCATTTTTGAACCAGGTCTAGAGGTATTGTTTAAACGTAATTTAAAAGAAGGGCGTTTGAAATTTACAACCAATTTGGAAGAGGCAATTAAAGATAGCTTGGTTATCTTTTTGGCCTTACCAACACCTCCAGGTGAGGATGGATCAGCCGATTTGCGCTATGTTTTAGGTGTGGCTGATCATTTGGGTAAAATCATGACAGGTTACAAGGTTATTGTAGATAAAAGCACAGTGCCTGTTGGAACTGCCGACAAAGTGCATGCTGCAATTGCGGCGAACTATAAAGGTGAATTTGACGTTGTTTCAAACCCTGAATTTTTGCGTGAAGGGGTTGCTGTAGACGATTTCATGAAACCTGATAGGGTTGTCATTGGAGCGGCTTCTGCTAGAGCGTTTGAAGTGATGGATGAGCTTTATGCTCCTTATGTGCGTCAAGGCAATCCTGTGATGCACATGGATACCCGCAGTGCTGAGTTAACAAAATATGCTGCAAACAGCTTCTTGGCAACAAAAATTTCATTCATGAATGAAATTGCACGGTTGTGTGAATTGTTGGGTGCCGATGTTGACATGGTGAGAAAAGGTGTAGGTAGCGATGACAGAATTGGAAAAAGATTTTTATTCCCAGGAATTGGATATGGTGGAAGTTGTTTCCCGAAGGATGTGAAAGCGCTGGTGCATAGTGCGTCGGAGGTGAATTATGATTTCAAAATTTTGAAAGCCGTTGAAGATGTGAATGCAGATCAAAAGAAAGCTTTGTTGCCTAAAATTGATCAACATTTTGGTAGCATTGCCGGTAAAAAAGTAGCATTATGGGGATTGGCTTTTAAACCTAACACCGATGATATTCGTGAAGCTCCAGCTTTGGAAATGATTGATGCCATCATGGAAAGAGGTGCCACTGTTTCTTGCTATGATCCAGAAGCAATGCCAAATGTGAAGCAAATTCTTGGCGATAAAGTGGCATTTTGTGAAACCAGTTACGCCGCTTTAGAAGGTGCTGATTTCTTAATTATTGCCACAGAATGGCCAGAATTTAGAACCCCTGATTTCGATAAAATTGCTGGCTTATTGAGTGAAAAGGTTATCTTTGACGGAAGAAACTTATTTGACCTTGAGGTAGTTCGTAAACATGGGTTTACTTACTATAGCATTGGTAGACAAGATATTAAATGAAAAGAGAACGCGTTTTAATCACTGGTGCAGCTGGTTTTTTAGGAAGCCATCTTTGCGATAGATTTATCAAAGAAGGTTATCATGTTATTGGGATGGACAATCTCATAACAGGTGATTTAAGAAATATTGAACACTTATTTCAATTGGAACAATTTGAATTTTACAACCACGACGTTAGTAAATACGTTCACGTTCCAGGTGAAATTAAATATATTCTGCATTTTGCCTCACCGGCAAGTCCTATTGATTACCTGAAAATTCCGATTCAAACTTTGAAAGTGGGTTCTTTGGGTACTCACAATCTTTTGGGTTTGGCGATGGCTAAAAAGGCAAGAATTTTGGTTGCAAGTACCAGCGAAGTTTATGGAGATCCAACCGTACATCCTCAAACCGAAGATTATTGGGGAAATGTAAATCCTGTTGGTCCTCGCGGCGTTTATGATGAAGCCAAAAGATTTCAAGAAGCCATCACTATGGCTTACCATACATACCATGGTTTAGAAACTAGAATCGTACGTATTTTCAACACTTATGGACCTAGAATGCGTCTGAATGATGGTAGGGTTTTGCCAGCTTTCATGGGGCAAGCTTTAAGGGGAGAAGATCTCACTGTATTTGGTGATGGTAGTCAAACCAGAAGTTTTTGTTATGTAGATGATTTGGTTGAGGGTATTTATCGTTTGTTGATGAGTGATTGTGCTGATCCAGTGAACGTAGGTAATCCTTCGGAAATTACCATTGCACAATTTGCTGAAGAAATCATCAAATTGACTGGGACAGATCAAAAGGTTATTTATCATCCATTACCAACGGACGATCCAAAACAACGTCAACCGAATATTACCAAAGCAAGAGAGATTTTGGGATGGGAACCTAAAGTTGAAAGAGCGGAGGGTTTGAAAATAACTTGGGATTATTTTAAATCATTGCCAACAGAAAGACTTTACGAGGATTCACATCATAGAGAATTTAAATCATAAATAAAAAAAGGCTGAAAAGCCTTTTTTTATTTTCTTTACTTTTTCATAACAATATTTCTTTAGAATAGACGTTTATAAAAATTCATGATTAGAAAATTACCCTTAATTTTCATTTTACTATTTTTTTCGGTTTGTACATCTTATGCTCAATCGAGAAAAATTACAGGAACCGTTATTGATTCATTTAATAACCGCTTACTTGAAAATGCTGTTGTAATGGCTATCAATCCTCAAGATAGTCTGTTGATTCAATACACACGGTCTAAGTCCAACGGTACATTTGAGTTGAATAACATCCAAATTGATTCGGTAAAAATTCATATTTCGTATCCTGGTTATGCTGATTTTATTGAACCCGCGAATTT
The DNA here is from genome assembly GCA_964492925.1 of uncultured Rhizobium sp. GTDB lineage: Bacteria > Bacteroidota > Bacteroidia > NS11-12g > UBA955 > VMCP01. Next base: position 27,650 of record CAZBMF010000001.1, read on the forward strand.
GAAAGGTACCGACAAAGATTTGGGGATGGTGAATTTTATTCAGTTGACCCAACTTATTGATGCTGTTTTAATTCGAGCACAAGGGGGTAAAATGAAGTTCAAAGGTGACACTTTGGTCTATTTGGCAGATAGTTTTAAAACCAAAGCAAATGCCAACGTAGAAGATTTATTAAAGAAATTGCCAGGCTTACAAGTAAACCGTAATGGGGAAATTACTGCGCAAGGGAAAAAAGTGGAACGTGTGCTGGTTGATGGTGAGGAGTTTTTTGGGGATGATCCAAGTGTTGCTACAAAGAATCTCGATGCAAAATCTGTGAAAGAGGTTACAGTTTACGATGCTCAATCTGAAGAAGCCAAGCGAACAGGAGATAACAACGCCGAAAAAGTTAAAACGCTGGATATTAAACTTAAGGATGACGCGAAGAAGGGATATTTTGGCAAGTTTACAGTAGCCAATAGCGTTAATTTGTTGAATCAAGATTCAAGAAATTTATATGAACAAAGGGCTTTGTTCAGTAGCTTTAAGGATAAAAGGAAGTTTAGTTTGTTTGGACTACGTGGAAACACAGAAAATGTTGGAATGAGTTGGTCTGAAACCAATCAATTTGGAGAAGGTTCAAATTCATATTTTTCTGATGGTACATTTTATTCATCCTATTCAAGTGATGATATGGGATATCAAGAGAACTCTGGACTACCCCAATCAATTAACCTTGGTACATTGTATTCAAATCAATGGAATAAACATAAATTGAATCTGAATGCTACATACAAGGAATTGGATTTGTATAATTTAAGCACAAGCAAAAAAATCCAGTTACTTGAAAATAAAGAGTTGTGGAATTATCAAATAAATACCGATACGAATAAAAGATATCAATATCGTGCATCCGCAAAATGGGAGTTTCAAATGGATTCCATGAATCAACTTATTCTGAATGCTCAAGGTACTTTAGGTGGAAGTCGGCAATTTTCTTTGAATCAAAATAATTCAAGGATCAATCTCGATACGTTAAACAAACAGTTTCGTGACGGGCTTGATTCAAATTTAAGTTACAATGTGAATTTGGATTTAAAATACAGTCATAAATTCATGAAAGCAGGTAGAAACTTTACTGTTACATCCGCTTATTCAAACAATAAAACAGTTGGAAACAATGCTATTATTTCAAACAATTATTTGAAAAATCCTATTGGATTTAACGAGTTTAACCTTGACCAATTACGTTCAAATAATAGCCGTTCGGTCATTTATTCATCAACATTGAATTTTGTAGAACCCATCAATAAGAATTTTGATATTTTAAGTGGGGTAGAGTACTCTAATTCCCAACAATGGAATACGTTAAATGTATTTAATAGGGAAGGCGTAATTTCAAAAATAGATTCATTGGGAAATGAATATATGTTAGGCCAATCCAAATTTAATGGAAGTTTAGGATTGCAATTTCACAGAAAAAAATTCAATCTTAGTGTTGGTTTAAAACCTCAAATTTCAACCATTCTTCAAAGTGAGAACATCAAAAACTTGCAACTAGATAAAACCTATAAGGCAATTCTACCCAACATGAAATTTGGATGGGGATTTTCTAAACTGGGTTATATATCGTTGAATTATAATGCAAGGGTAGTGCTGCCAACTGCAACGCAACTTCAACCGATTTTTAACAATTCAAATCCTCTGTATGTTAATTTAGGAAATGCGGCATTGGGACAAAGTGTTTCTCACAATTTCCAAATGATGTACAGAGATGGAAATTTACTCAAGCAAACTTGGTACTATTTGAGTGGGAATTATTCCTTTTTTGCAACAAACTTTATTAATGCAACCGAAATTGATAGCCTTGGGAGAACCATTTCTAAAACGGAAATGGGGGCTAACAATTCAAATATGAGTTTTTACGGAAATATCAGTAAGGGAATTAAAGGTACTCCAATTGAATGTTCATTGGGATTAAACTATTACAGGAATAACTCCCAAATCCTTCAAAATGGAAATCTTGGAGAGAATTTAAGCAGCAGCATTAACATCAGTTCAAGTGTTTATTTAGATCTTGGGGATGTATTCAACGCGGATATTGATTACGATTTAAATTACAATCAAAATAGCAGCTCTTTTTATAAAAATTTCACCAATAATAACTGGGTACAAAGTTTGAGTGTTGGTTTCAATTTGGGGCCAATTAACAAAACAACCTTTTCTGCAAAACAAGAAAAGGATGAGAACAACGGTTGGTCGTTGTCGGTTGATTATGAAGCCAATTTTAGGCAACAAACCACAATTTATAGTGTGCCAAACAACAAACTCATCAATGGTTCTTTGAGCTATACACATAAAAAGAAGCGCGAATATATTTTTAGTCTAAAAGTCAATGATTTGTTGAATCAGAATATTAATTACAGCAGATATGTTGTAGGAAATCAAATCTATGAGAATACAAATACCATTTTCAAGCGTTATTTTTTATTAGAATTTGTATACAAATTCAAGAACAAACCTAAATCTAGCAATGCCAATGACAACAATGATCTTTCAACCGATAAATAAGAAAATGAGATTGTTTTTGATGATTTTGTTTGTAGCGGTAATGCCGCAGTGTTTAGTAGCCCAGTTTCATGATTCATTTACCATTCATTACACAAAAAAGACCAATTTGCATAAACAGTTGGGAAATGATGCTTGGACTGAACAAATCAAAAAGAATATTCCAAAATTTGTGAATGATCATTTTATTTTAACATATAAAAATGGAATTTCATTTTATAAAGGAATTGAAAATCCGGAGGATGAAAATTCTAAAATTCCAGAATGGATTCATAGCGGAGTTGCGGGGTTTGAAATAATTCAATTTAAAGATTCATTTAAATCTAGGAAGGAATATTTAGAAATGAGATTTCAAATAATTGATACATTATTCAATTTAAATTGGAAAATATTTCCAAATGAACGCAGAACTATCGCTGGATTTAGTTGTAGGAAAGCGGTGGCAAAATTTAATGATTCAATTCTAATTTATGCTTTTTATGCCGAAGAATTAATGGGCTCAGTTGGTCCAGAATTGATTCATGGTTTGCCTGGAGCCATTTTAGGAATGGGAATTCCCCAGTATAATTTGACATGGTTTGCCGATAAAGTTGAATTCCATGCAAAGCAATTCCAGTCTGCATTGGTCCCTAAGAAAAAAGAAAAAAAATACTCTTTGAGTTCTTACAGAGATGAATTTAAAGGACTTTGGGGAGGTCGCTGGGATAAGCGTGCCGAGGGAGAATACTGGAAACGATTCTTTTAAGAAAGTAAGCCCAATTTTGAGTTATTCACAAAAATCAAATTCACAATAAACAATTGCTTATTTTTTGATTCTTGTTGGGTATAAATGTTGTAAAGCGTAAAATTATGTTTTCTTAAAAAGTCAATAATGTTTTCAATTAACGCTTGATCCATCATTTTCTCTATCAGGTTAGATTCAATCATAATTAACTGAATATTGTCTTGCAAATAGTTAGAAGATATTCCTTCTAATACTTCTTGCTCAAATCCCTCAACATCAATTTTTAATAAATCAACCGATTTTATCTGATGATCTTTAGTATAATTATGAAGAGTTTGAATTGGTACCTCTATTTGATCTACAATATTTTTACTATAGTTAGGGTTTGTGATATTATTAGGGTTTTTAAAAGAAGTTGCTCCACTGTTTACGTGTCGATTTAATTTCAATACACCCTCTTTATTTCCAACACCAATATTGTTTAATTTAAGGTTTTTTATGTGATTACAATTTTTTTGCAATTTGTCAAAAACGCTAGGATTGGGTTCAAATGCGTGTATGCTAGATTCAGGAAATATGGAATTGAAAATTTTAACGGTATTCCCAACATTTGCTCCAACATCGAAAATGGTATGAACATTTATATTTAAGTTTTTAACAATATATTTTAAATCGGATATTTCATTTTTAAATAATTTACGATTTAAATTGTTAATTCGAAATAAGATTGCATTAAAGATTTTTATAAGCATGCCGCAAATGTAGGATTTTTTTTAAGATTTCAATGCCAATTGACCACAGGCTGCGTCGATATCTTTACCGCGGCTTCTGCGAACATTCACAATGAAATTTCGGGCTAATAAACCTTCAGCAAATTCATCTAATCTACTTGTTGGTTTATAATCAGCCAAAGAAATAGGATTATATTCTATAAGGTTGATTTTAGAAGGGAATTTTCTCGCGAATAAAGCCAATTCCTTTTCTTCTTCTAAACCGTCGTTAACTCCTGCAATCACTGTGTATTCAAGTGTTGGTCGGTTTCCTGTTTTTTCACACCAATAGCCAAGGGCTTCTGCCAATAATTCTAAATTATTCGTTTCATTAATTGGCATTATGGCACTTCTTTTTTCGTTGTTTGCGGAATGTAAACTCAAAGCAAGATGGGTTCTCACACCGTCATCTGCAAGTTTCTTAATCATTTTAGCAATTCCTGCTGTTGATAACGTTAATCTTGATGGACTCATGCCGAGTCCGTCAGGACTTGTAATGATAGAAACACTTCTAAGTACATTTGCATAGTTGAGTAATGGTTCACCCATACCCATATAAACAATATTATCTAATTTTTTACCGTGGTGTTTTTCTGCCAATTCATTGATTAAAATTACCTGGTCAAAAATTTCAGCTGCGGTTAAATTACGTTCTCTTTTTAGGTATCCAGTAGCACAAAATTTACAATCTAAACTACAGCCAACTTGGCTACTCACACAAGCCGTGGTTCTGGCTCTAGATGGAATCAATACACCTTCAATTTTATTATTATCATGGAGATTAAAAACCACTTTAATGGTTCCATCCGAAGAATATTGAGAAGTTACAATTTCAGAAACATGGAAGGTGAAATTTTCAGAAAGTAATTGTCTGAGGTCTTTCGACAAATTGGTCATTTCTTCAAAACTTCGTGCCCCTTTTTGCCAAAGCCATTGCCAAATTTGTTTGGCACGAAACGATGGTTGGCCCAATTCTTTTAATGTGGTTTCCAGCTCTTTAATATCAAAATCGCGGATGTCTTTCATGGTGCCAATGCTCATTATAGTTGGAAGTCGATGTCCCTCAAAAAAATTATTTTTTTCTGTAGAACAAGCTAATTGGAATTCCTTTTAATGGGAATTCTTCGCGCATTTTATTTTCAATAAAGCGTGTGTAACTTTCGGCTACGTATTGCGGCAAATTACAGAAAAGTGCAAAGGCCATTCTTTTACTTGGCAATTGTGTAACGTATTTAATTTTCACAAACTTTCCTTTTCTACTTGGTGGAGGAGTATTTTCCATAATTGGCAACAAGTAATCGTTTAGTTTACGAGTCGGAATTTTTTGTGTAAGGTTATCATAAACACCAAGAATTGTTTCCATGGTTTGGAACAAACGTTGCTTGGTTAAGGCGGATATGAAAAGGATAGGAACATCCACGAAAGGAGCAATTTGATTGTGAATGTGAGCGGTGTATTCAAGGTGGGTATTGGTTTCTTTTTCTACCAAATCCCATTTATTCACCAAAATTACAACCCCTTTTCCAAGTCTGTGGGCCATCCAAAATAAATTTTGGTCTTGAGATTCTAATCCTTGAGTAGCATCGATAACTAAAACCACCACATCAGCATTTTCAAGTGCTCGCAATGAACGCATAACAGAGTAAAATTCAATATTTTCATTCACTTTGCTTTTTCTGCGAATACCTGCAGTGTCCACCAAAATCACTTCTTTTCCGTAGGCTTTATATACTGTATCGAGAGAATCTCTAGTTGTACCAGCGATATCTGTTACAATGTTGCGATCTTCACCCATCAATGAATTGATAAGGCTACTTTTACCTACATTCGGTCGGCCTACAATTGCAATTCTTGGCAAATCAAGAACATGGTCATCAAGTGGTTGTTCGTCTTTTAAATACTCAACAACAGCATCTAATAACTCACCGGTACCAGACCCATTTGCAGATGAAATTTCATAAAGGGTATCAAAACCGAGTGTGTAGAATGTAGAAGTTTCCAATCTCAGCTTGTCGTTATCTACTTTATTTACACAAAGAAGGACTGGTTTTTTAGAACGGCGCAAGATTTTGGCAAATTCCTCATCAAGCGGGTTTACATCAGTTTGAACATCTACCACAAATACAATAACAGATGCTTCTTCAATTGCAATATGCACTTGATCTCGAATTGCTGCTTCAAAAACGTCGGAAGATTGTGGCACAAAACCACCGGTATCAATTACTGTAAATTCAATTCCATTCCAATCGCTTCTGCCATAGTGACGGTCACGAGTAACACCGCTAAAATCGTCAACAATGGCTTTTCTTTCGCCAGTAAGTCGATTAAACAAGGTACTTTTTCCAACATTCGGACGTCCAACAATGGCAACAATTCTACTCATAACTGCAAAGATAAGGCAATCAACTGAGTTTTAAGGAAGATATCGAAGAGAAGCAGTCAAAACCCGATTAAATATTTGCAAAATTGAAAAAATTGTTAGTTTTTGAGGGATGGAAAATCGTTTAAACAACCAATATTAGATTTTATTAGTATTTTTAAGTCTCTAATATGTCTAAACATAAGGTCAGTGGCTGAATTGCGGTAAAATCGGTGGCATGAAATTTGTATTTTTGCGTGGTACTTAATGAATTTAGTATCAATTTTCAATAATTGGGCATTGAATTAAATTCAAAACTTTAACTATTAATTGGTTACAAAAACTTTTATGTAGCTGAAGTGGCGAAGCTTTGAATAAAAATATACATTATGCCACTATATTTAACAGAAAAAGTAGTTAATTTGTTTAGAAGTGAAGATTTTCAATAAGATAATTGGATATATACTGGTAATAACTTTGATTGCTTCATGCGGTGGCAGCAAAGATTTGGTGTATTTGAAAGGAATTTCCGATACATTGGCCATTGATTCCGTTTTTACCAAACCTTTAACCATTAAATCTGGTGATCAACTATCGATATCGTTGTCGAGTTTAAATTCAGAAGCCGATGCCATTATCAATCAATCCAATTCAGGAGGAGGAGCATCAAATTCTGTAGGGGGTTCTGGAGCAAATGTGGTGGGTTATTTTGTGAGCGAAAATGGAACAATTAACATGCCCAGATTGGGGTCTATTTATGTTGAGGGTAAAACGCACAACGAGTTGAAAGACATGTTGCAAGTGATGTTGGAACCTTATACCAAAAACCCAATTGTAAATGTAAGGTTGCTCAATTATCAAATTACCGTTTTGGGTGAGGTTGCTAGGCCTGGACAAATTACCATTACAACACCTCAAGCCGATATTTTACAAGTGATGGGTTTGGCAGGTGATATTACACCCTATGGCAGAAGAGACAATATATTGTTGATTCGTAAAGATGGCAACAACAGAGTTGTTAAACGTTTAAATTTAACAGATCCTAATTTGTTTAAGAGTGCCTATTTTCAACTTCAACCTGGAGATTTTGTTTATGTTGAACCAAATAAAACAAAGTTGAATTCCACAAGTTTGGGTTTCCAAATATGGCCATTGGTAACGAGTGGTTTATCATTGATGGTTGTGATATTTTCAGTTTTAATGAGATAAAGAATGGATTCAAAAGAAAAACACATTGGTACTAAAAATGATCCATTTGATCTTATCAAACGGATCATTTTTGCTTATTGGCCTGTATATTTAATTTCTATATTATTGTCATTGTTTATTGCCAAAAACATTATAAAATATACATCTCCAAATTTTGAAATTTATGCGAAGGTTTTAATCAAAGATGAAGAAGGAAATTCAGCGGGTAAAGATATTCTTAAAGAAATGGATATGTTTTCAAAACAAAAATCCATTGATAATGAAATTGAAATTATTGGTTCTAGGTTGATTGCGAAGCAAGTAGCATTAAATATAAAATCATACGTAAAAATCTTTGGAAAGGGTAAAGTGCAAACATTGTTACAGGATTTGAAATTTCCTGTAAAGTTTGAAGCTTTGCTCATAGACTCAATGCCCACTTCTAGGGAAATGGAAATGAAAATAATTAAGGGTAAAAACCCAAAAATTGTGATTGATGGAAAAACCTACAGACCAATCAATCAGATTATTTCCATTCGTAAATTTCAATTTTTAATGAAAGTTGATTCGGCAGCGTTAAACAAACTGCAATTTGAGAATTACATGTTGCAATTTAACTCATTAGAAAGTGAAATTAACTCATTGTTGGCTTCATTGATAGTTGCATCAACTGGTCGTAAAACTACCATTATGGGTTTGCGATTCAAATCTGAAAACATTTCATTGGGTCGTGATATTCTAAATGAATTTATTAGGGTTTATACATCCAAAGCAGTAGACGAAAAGAGGGAAATTGCGCAATATACGTTGAACTTTATCAATGATCGATTAAAACTCCTAAGTGATGAATTGGCGAGTGTAGAAAAGAATATTGAAAATTTCAAAGAAGAAACCGGTTTGATGAATATATCTACTCAAGCCGAGAATTATCTGCAAGTTGTGAGAGCCACAGATGTTGAAATTTCAAAAGCAAAAATCCAACTATCAATTCTCGACAATATTGAAACCTACATACAAGGCAAAGGAAATAATCCAGGTGCAGCGCCTTCATTAATGGGATTTGAAGAACCTTTGTTGGTTTCTTTGTTAAGTAATTTGTATGATTTAGAGTTTGAATTAAACAAATCGGGCAAAGTGTCTGGGTATAGAGATGAAAAATACACAGCCATTATTGACGAAATAAGCAATTTAAAGAAAAGTATTCGCGAAAATATTGAGAGCACAAGAAAGAATTTACATACCAAAATCAAACAACTGAATCTTGAAATAGATAAAAATAAATTTCAATTTAAAGGTTTGCCAAAAAACGAAAGAATATTGGTGGACATAAGTAGACAGCAAAATGTTAAAAACGAAATTTACACTTATTTGTTGGAAAAACGAGAAGAATCAGCAATTTCTTATGCGTCTACAGTTTCAGATATCAGGGTCATTGAATGGGCTTATGGAGGCACTTTAATCTCTCCTAAATCGAACCTAATCTACGGTCAATGGTTTACCTATGGTTTGTTTATACCTTTATTGTTTTTTGCCTTTAGAATATTGTTGAATCCTAAGGTTTTGGTAAAAAAAGATATAACAGATTTCACCAAAGTTCCAATTGTAGCGGAATTAATATTTGATAAAGAAAGGCGAAAATTTGTAATTGGAGCGAAAGATCGAAGTTTTTTAAGTGAAACTTTACGCAGTATTCGAACTAAATTATCATACTTTAAATTTGAAACAGAAACCAAAGTCATCATGGTAACTTCGTCGATTCCGAATGAAGGAAAAAGTTTCTTAACCCTAAATTTGGGATTGTCGTATAGTTTATCTGGGAAAAAAGTACTCTTAATTGGTGCTGATTTGAGGAAGCCGGTTTTACACAAGGCATTTGAAATTTCTGGTAGTAAGGGATTGTCAAATTTCTTGGCAAATTCATTGAGCTTAAAAGATGTAATCTTCCAGACTAAATTTGAAAATGTTTCTATTATTCCAAGTGGTCCCGTCCCTCCAAATCCTTCCGAACTAATTGATGGTGAAATATTTGATCATCTTCTAGAGGAATTAAAAAAAGATTATGATGTAATTATCATCGATACGCCACCATTGGGTTTGGTTACAGACGCACTCATCATAGCACCCAAAACAGATATTCAAATATTTATGGTAAGGCAAGATGTAACGCCAAAAGAAGCAATTGCCAATATTATCGACAAGCATACGAGTCACGATAATTTTAAGCAGCCAATGATCATTTTCAATGGAATTAAGCCTAAAGGAATTTGGACAGGTAAGAAATACGGTTCTTCATACTATGGTTATGGCTATGGGTATGGATACGGGTATGGGGCTTATGGTTATTATGGTTCAAGAAATAAAACTGGATATGCTTTTGTTTTGAAAAACTTATTCCGAAGAAAATGATTCAATCTTTTATAAACAGAAGTTTTACACAACTTCTAACACTTTTTCTGCTTTTTAGCTTGGTACTGTTCAAATTGTCTGGAGTAATCATGTATATTGATTCTTACGGATACATTGAAAATCATATCATAAGGTCAGCTGTTTATCCGCTTTTTTTGGATTTTTTGAGCTTTGATCAATCACATACAATTGTGGTTTTCATTCAAATGTTCCTTACGGCTTTTTCCCTATCGTATTTTGCCAAATTGAACAAGTTTATATTTGAAAATGTATGGATTTACTGTGCATATATGGTTTTTGGATTTATTATCATTGGTAATTTTTCAAATGCTGTAATATCTGAAGCACTCGCGATTCCCTTTTTCATCTTTTTCCTTTCAAAATTTATTTTAATCTTGAAAAGTGAGTATACCACCAAAACGTATATTGAAACGATTTTGTGGCTTACTGTAATTATTTCAATAAGAAATCAATTTGTGTTTTTACTGCCTGTTTTCGCTTTGGCGCTTCTCATTATTAAGCCTAAACCAGCAAAGAAAATTTATTTTGTAGGATTGTTGATCCCTATTTTACTCAATACCATTGTTGATAGAACATACCATCAATTTAAGCATAATCACTTTATAGCAACACCCTATACTGGTATGCAAATTTTACCTTCGGTATTATTTAATGCAAATCTGTCTGATTCTGTAATATTTACAGATAAAAATGAGAGAAAAGACTTTGTTTACTTGAAACAACAATTACTGGATAAGTATATTGATCACCAAAAAATGGATACAATATTGGGAAATAGTCCTCAATATCTGTTCACAGTTTTTTTCGATGTAATTGCGCACCGTACAATTAAACCATATTATTTGGATCAACTCAAACATTTAAATCAATACGACCAATATGTTACAATGGATGAAAAAGGGAAACATATGTATTTCTTATTATTCAAGAAAAATTTAAAGTCTAACGTATTGTTCTATTTTAACCTAATTAGATTGAATGGTTATAACAACTGGTTGATTTTTATCATTTTTGTTTTCGTGATTTTATTTACTTTATTTCATTATTTGAAATTTGGCAAATGGGAATTTCTTTTGATATTTATTTCATTAACTGCATTACTAATGAATCAATCTTTAGTGACATTAGTGAACATCATTGGATATCGATACGTGGTTTATAATTACATTTTCATTTTTTACGTAATGTTACATATTCTCAATCAATCAACTTTAAATCTTAAATCTCAAAATTAATGAAGGTAGTACTTTTAGCCGGTGGATTAGGTACCCGATTATCGGAAGAAACAGACACAAAGCCAAAACCCATGGTAGAAATTGGTGGGAAACCCATTTTATGGCATATCATGAAAATCTATAGCCAATATGGATTTAATGAATTTATTGTATGTTTGGGATATAAGGGTTATGTAATAAAAGAGTATTTTGCTAATTACTTTAGACATCAGTCCGATATTACCATTGATTTAAAAAACAATACCACTGAAATTCATAACTCGCAGGCCGAACCTTGGAAGATTTCATTGATTGATACCGGTATTGCAACAATGACGGGTGGTAGAATTAAAAGAATTCAAAAATATATTGGAAATGAACCCTTTTTATTGACCTATGGTGATGGAGTTTCAGATATCAATATTCAAGAATTAATTGACTTTCATCAACAAAGTAATCACCTATTAACGGTTTCATCGATACAGCCTACAGGTCGCTTTGGTGCTTTGGAAATTGATGAAAATCAAATGGTTAAAAAATTCGTCGAAAAACCTAAGGGTGATGGCGCTTGGATAAATGCTGGTTTTTTTGTTTGTGAACCGGGAATCTTTGATTTTATTGGTGGTGATGATACAATTTTTGAAAAAGAACCACTCGAAAAAATTGCTGAGTTAAATCAATTAAAAGCGTTCAAACATGAAGGTTTCTGGAAGCCTATGGATAGTATGCGCGATAAATATGAACTTGAAAGTTTATGGCAATCAAATAAAGCTCCATGGAAAACTTGGTAAATCAAACAATTTTAAATCAATTTACAAATAAAAAAATAGTCATAACCGGACATACGGGATTTAAAGGTGCTTGGCTAGCACAATTGTTATTAAATGTTACACAAAACATTAAAGGAATTGCATTAAAACCCAATACTTCTCCTAATTTATTTGATTCCCTCAATTTAGAAAAGAAACTTGATAGCGTATTTGCCGATATCAATGATTTTGAAAATCTTGAAAAACAAATTTTATCATTTGAGCCAGATTATATTTTTCATTTAGCAGCCCAACCGCTTGTGAGGTATTCATATGTGCATACTTTAGAAACCTATAAAACCAATGTAATTGGAACCGCCAATATTCTCGAGTCTTGTAAGAAATTGACAAATCCTTGTGTGGTAGTTTGTATTACAACTGATAAAGTGTACCACAATAAAGAAGAGCATTATGCCTACAGTGAAGGTGATCATTTGGGGGGACATGATCCATATTCTTCAAGTAAAGCGGCGGCAGAATTAATAATTGATAGCTATAGAAAATCGTTTTTTTCTGAAGGACATATACAAGTGGCAAGTGCCAGAGCGGGAAATGTTATTGGAGGCGGTGATTGGTCTGATGATAGATTGGTGCCCGATATTGTAAAATCGATACAGAAAAATTCCAAAATTATTTTAAGAAATCCTTCATCTGTTCGTCCTTGGCAACATGTTTTAGATCCACTATTTGGATATTTAATATTGGCTGCAAAAATGAACTTAAATCCTCACCAATTTACAGAGGCATGGAATTTTGGTCCTAATAATGGCGAAGAAAAAACAGTTTCTGAAGTTGTTAATATATTTTATGAAACTTATGGATTAGAGCCTGAGGTAAATGTGCAAAATTTAAACGAACCTCACGAGGCTAACTTATTGATGTTGAATATCAATAAGGCAAAATCAATATTGGGTTGGCAACCAACTTGGAATACTACACGAGCAATCAAAGAAACAGCGTTTTGGTATAAATCTTTAAACCTGAACAATGCTGAGTTTTTGGTAAACAAACAAATAAAGACTTTTCTTTCTAATGAACTTTGATTATAAAAACATTCAATCTGATGATTTAAAACAAAAATTATCAGAAATTATCTCTCAAAACATTCATCAATCTATTATTCCAGGGCAGCATTATATACCTGTTACTGGAAAAGTATTAGATGTAGATGATATCTTACACGGTGTAGATGCAACATTAGATGCTTGGTTAACTACAGGAAGATACGCAAAGGATTTTGAAAAAGATTTCGCAGCCTATTTTGGTAGTAAAGCATCTGTGCTTGTAAATTCAGGATCCTCGGCAAATCTCGTTGCTTTTTACGCTTTAACAAGTCCTAAATTGGGCGAAAGAGCCATTAAACCAGGCGATGAAGTTATTACTGTTGCTGCAGGATTTCCAACCACAATCAATCCGATGATACAATTTGGTTGTGTGCCTGTTTTTCTCGACATAGATATCCCTGCTTATAATATTGATGTTACTCATCTAGAGAAAGCTATTTCCCCAAAAACAAAAGCAATTATGATTGCTCATTCTTTAGGTAATCCATTTAATCTTGAAGCCGTAAAAGCGATTGCTGATAAATATAATTTATGGTTAATTGAAGATGATTGCGACTCATTGGGAGCTACCTATAATGGTCAAAAAACTGGAACCTTTGGTGATCTTGCAACTGTTTCATTTTACCCAGCGCATCATATCACGATGGGTGAGGGAGGTGCAGTTTTGGTTAACAATATAAAATTATTGAGACCAGCATGGAGTTTTAGAGATTGGGGTAGAGATTGTTACTGTGAACCTGGTAAAGACAATACTTGCGGAAGGAGATTTGATTGGCAGTTAGGACAATTACCATGTGGATATGACCATAAATACACGTATAGTCATATTGGTTTTAACTTAAAGGTAACTGATACACAAGCTGCAATTGGTTTGAATCAACTGAGGAAGGCCGATCAATTTGTTGCAAAGCGTCGTGAAAATCATAAAATGTTATATGATTTAATGAAACCTTTGGAAGACTATTTTATTTTACCTGAGGCAACACCAAATTCTAATCCATCATGGTTTGGTTTTATGCTAACAGTGAGGGAAGGTTCAAATATTGATCGCAATGAATTGGTAAAATATTTAGAAGAACATAAAATTGGTACCAGATTGTTTTTTGGAGGAAATATGTTAAAACAGCCGGCCTATGAGCATATTAATCATAGGGTTGTAGGAAGTTTAACAAATTGCGACGTGGTAATGAACCATTCATTCTGGTTGGGTGTATGGCCTGGATTAAATCAAGAACATTTTGAATATATTGTAAAAACAATAAAAGAGTTTATTGGATGAATAATGCACTCGAGCAAATAACCGAAGGTTTATACAAAATTAATCATCGATTTGCTGAAGATAACAGAGGAAATTTCACAAAAATTTTTCAGTTTTCTAATTTGCCTATTGAGGATTCATCTGTTTCATTTGTTGAGAGTTATATAACAGAATCTCATGCCAATGTTATTAGAGGGATGCATTTTCAAACACCTCCATTTGATCATTGGAAATTGGTGACAGTTTTAAATGGGACTATTGTTGATGTAGTTTTAGATTTGAGAAAAGGAGATGGATTTGGGAAATATTATTCATTTCAATTAGATGAAAATAGTAAATTTTCTTTATTGATCGCTCCTGGATTTGCCCATGGATTTAAATCAATGGAAGATCATACCAAATTGATATATCATGTATCTTCAGAATATTCGGCACAACATGATTTTGGTATCCGTTATAATAGTTTTGGTTTTGATTGGAACTGTGAAAACCCGATAATGTCGGAGCGAGATAATAACTTTATACCATTTTCACAATATTTGTCACCATTTTGAAAAAAGTACTTATAACTGGCGCAACAGGATTTATTGGGTCAAATTTATTATCGAAGTTACAAGATGAAATAGACATCAGTGTTCTAGCATTAAAGAGAAGTAGCTCTTCCGGACCAGTATTCCAATTAAATAAAGAACCAGAATGGTTGAGTTCTGAATTGGAAAATGTGCAATCAGAATCGCTTAAATCAGTTGAAATATTAGTCCATCTTGCTGCACATTCTGCCAATACTCCATACGATAACTTAGAAAATTGTATCAAGTATAATTATGAAAATCCTATTCTGTTATTTCAAAAAGCATACGAAAATGGCATTAAAAGGTTCATCGTAACAGGTACTTGTTTTGAGTATGGTGAGTCTTGTAATCATTATGATTATTTACCTACAGATGCTCCTTTGATTCCAAATAATTCATATGCGCAATCTAAAACAATGTTTTTTAATTGGTTAAAGGATTGGTGTGTAGGCAAAGAAATTCAAATAGTATATCTACGTTTATTTCAAGTTTTTGGACCTGGTGAACAAAGCTCAAGGTTATGGCCTATGATTATCGATTCTGCTCAACAAAATAAAGACATTATTTTATCGCCTGGTGAACAGATTAGGGATTTTATTCATGTAAATGATGTAGTTTCAAAAATATTGGATAAGATAAAGGAAGAAAAAGTAAGTTGGGGTCTTTTATCAGAAAATGTAGGCACCGGACATGGAATTACGGTTCGTGAATTTGTTGAAAGATGGTATAATTCACTAGATGGAAAAGGAAAATTAAAATTCGGCGAATTGCCTTATAAGCCTGGTGAATATATGAGAATTGTTGCAAAACTTTGATCTATTATATGAGTATTAAATTTAGAAGTATTATTTTTTGATGAATTTAGTTACTGTTTGTTTACCAGTTTTTGAGCGATATGATTTTTTTGAGAACGCTGTTAATTCAGTTTTAAATCAAACAGTTGGTTGCCAAATATTGGTTTGCGATAATGCATCTAGTCATAATTTATTTCAGCAATATTGTGTAGAAAAAAATATTAGATACCATAGAAATGAAACAAATATTGGGTTATTTAATAATTGGAACCGTTGTGCAGAACTTTGTGATACAGAATATTTTGTGCTTTTATCTGACGATGATTTCCTTGAACCTGATTTTATTGAATCTTTCTATAAAAATTTGAAAACTTTTTCAAATTTGGATATTTATTATTCAAATTTTAAAATTTATGAGTTTTCAACTGGTGAATATTCTCATCATGATCATCGTATTCCATTCGGATATTTTGAAAATACAAAGGAAATACTAAAATATGGTTTAGAATTTGGGTTGTCATTTCCAGTTTTTGCGAGTGTAATCAGAAAAAGTATTTTTAGTGGCTTTGAAAACAATTTCCATACCAGTGCAGATTGGTTGTGGATGTATTCACATACCAGAACATTAAAAGTTTATGGAAATTCAGAATTTAAAATAAATAGAGGTAGCCATACCTCAAACGATTCTAAAAATTCAGAGACCGCAATAAGGTGCATTTTTGCAATTTCTTTCATCTATGGAAAATACTTAAATAAAGAATTGAAAAATGAAGGAATAAAATTTAGATTTTTATCTTTTGTTCGATCTCTTGCCTGTGTGGTTGATCTTTACGCATACAATGATATTGATTTGATAAATAAAATATTGTATAATGAGCATAATAAATACAATTCTATTGTGATTAAATATAATTGCATTAAATTTTTGCCTAAAATTATTTTGAAAATCGCATATAAGTTTTATTTTAAAAAATACTATGGATAAAAATACCATATTTAAAAATCAAGTAATATGGTCTTTGGTTATCAGGGGAGGCGGTATATTCATAACATTAATACAAGTTCCATTGTTGCTTGGAATTTTAGAACAAGAAAAATATGGAGTTTGGTTAACACTTCTTAATGTGGTTAATTGGGTGACTGTTTTTGATTTAGGCATAACAAATGGACTTAGAAATAAATTATCGGAGTTGTTTGTGCAGCAAAAATTTGATGATACAAGAAAATATATTTTCAATGTATTTTTATTTTTAACCATATTTTTTGTATCGATTTATGCCGTTTTTTTTCTCTTTCAAAATCATTTAAATTATCAAAAGCTTTTCAATACTAAAACAATTGAAAATGATGAATTATCATTAATTTTCAACTTGGTATTTTCAGGTATAATTTTTAGATACATCATTCAAACGCCTATAGTATTAGAAACAGCAAGAGGTTTTACTCATATTTCTAATGGTTTACTTTTATTCGGCAATTCATTAAGCTTAATTTCAATTTTTATATTGAGTGTAGTAAACAAAAGTTACTTAAATTTAACATCTGTTGGAATCATTTCAATTTGGATACCCAATTTGGTGTATGTTGGATATTTTGTGTGGTTTATTTTTAAGGATAATGGGTTTTTTATGCCCAAGATTAGTGAGATAAATATCCTTTCAATTCGTCCTTTAATGAAAATAAGTTTTCATTTTTTTCTCATTCAAATTACTGCCCTTATCATATTTGCAAGTTTACCCTTTCTACTTACCCAATTGTTAAACCCAAATAGCGCAACTGAGTATAATTTAGCCAACAGCATTTTTAACATTCCTTTACTCATTATGGGTGTTTTGTGCAATCCAATTACACCATTGGTTACTCAGGCATATGTTCAGAAAGATAAAGTATGGTTGGTTTCCATTTTAAAGAAGTTTTACATCTATACAGCAGTGTTGTTGTTGGTCATATGGATGTTGTATGCCTTTTCAAATAGAATTTATTACTTGTGGATTGGTAACAAGGTTACCATCAACAATTATTTGGTGTTGTGGATTGCCATATACACGAGCATTAATATCATCTTACAACCTTTTTCAAATATTTACAATGGAATTGGCAAATTGGATGTAATTGCATACCTGTCGCCAGTTGGTGTGATTCTTTTTTTGACCACTTCGATATATTTTACTCAACAATTGCAAAATCCTACAGGTGTAGTTATAGGTTTAATTTCCTCATCACTCATAGGATTGATTTATATACCATATAAAGTGTTTTTTGAAATCAAAAATTTAGATTGACCTCCGAAATTAACATACTTTATATTGTAGCTTGGATTTCTGTTTTCATTCAAGTTTTAACACTTATAGTGCAATTTGCAAAATATGGTTACAAATCATTGTTACATCCTGCTTTTTGGTTTGTTACTGTTTGGATAGGAAGTTTTCTTTCGTTTATTCTTTATTTAGATCTTGGATTCACATTCATTATTTTTTATCCTGATGATGTATTAGAATTGATGGTATATGTAGATTTCACCTCAATCTGCGTTTTATTATTTGGTTGGTTAAAATCAAGTAAGGTAAAGGAAGTACCAATGAAGTTTAATTTTAAAATAGATGAACGCTTGTTAAAATATTTGAGCATCATCTTATTTTCGGTTGTACTTGTCAATTGGTATAAATCGGGTTCTGATATTGTAAGTAATCGTATGGCCGGAAGTGCGGAAATGTTGAAGAATCAGAAAATGGTGTCACAAATTGGGGTGGCAACCTTGTTATTCAACATTGCGAAATCTGCAAATTTGGTGTTACTAACATTCACTTCGTATAAGATAACCTTAGCGGTTATCAATAACACACTGAAGAATATAAAGTTCTATTATTACTTACCTACTTTAACCATGATTCTTGGTACAGTAATTTCCGGGGGAAGAGCTGGTGTTATTTATGCATTGATTTATTTTTCTACTGGGCTATTTATTGCTTTAGCCACAATGCTAAGTGGTCAGTTGAAACTATTAAAAAAAATGAGTGGTGTTATGTTAATGGCAGTTGTTGGGTTTTCACTCTATTCTACATTAATCAACCAATTAAGAGCAGAAAGTACAGACTATGATCCTTCATATGAGAAATGGAAAGAATACCCAGCTTTAATTCCTATTTCTGGTATTGTTCAGTATTTAACTGATCATTATCCCGGGTATCAATTGAGAAAAGAAGATAGTGTAACACCAGAACTGGAAATGGGAGAAAAAACATTCTCCTTTATTTTATTTTATAATATTCCATTTATTTCTCAGTTGTTTAATGCACCTGTAGGTCTAGCAAGTTATTATGGATTTAAATTACCGGAGGCCGTGGAACTAGGTGCTCGTGGTTTGGAATGGGAAAATACCACCGCTACCATATTTCTAAATGTATATGATGATTTTGGCTATTATGGAACCTTCGTTGCTATTTTTATCTTCTGTTTTCTTACAGAATTGGTGTTTGTGAGGTTTGTACTGGCTGAAAACGATCATTATCTGTTGTCAATGTTTCCATTTGCCATATTTTTATATTTATGGACACAATCAATTTTCTCGCATCATACAACCGGTAGTTGGATGGGAACACTTTTTTATCAATATTTGATCTTGGATATTTTGAATTACTTTTTTACACCTAAAATTCTAACCACAAAAATAGAATGAAGATTTTGTGGTTTACAAATACGCCTTGTGGTGCATCAGAATATTTAGGTTTAAGTCAATCTAGTGGTGGTTGGTTGGTTTCTTTAGAGAAATTGGTTGGAGATGATTGCGAATTGCACATTGCATTTTATCATCATCAAAATATAAGTCCTTTCAAAATCAATCAAACAACCTATCATCCAATTTATATTCACGAAAATATTTTCCAAAAAATTAAAAAATTATGGAAGAAAGATTTTTTAAATGCAAAGAATATTGATGCTATTAAAAGTATTGCAATTAAATTAGATCCAGATATTATTCATATTCATGGTACTGAGAATGATTTTTTAAAAATATTGGATTTCACAACTGTACCCGTAATTGTATCTATACAAGGTATTGTTTCATCTGTTTTTCATTTTTTTACATCAGGTTTTTCAAAAGAAATACTTTGTACAGTAAAAAATAAAAATTTACTATATCACATTTTTGGAATTGGATTGTTTGAAAAAATGATGATAGATTTAAAAGAAAGAATGTGGATAGAAGAAAAGTATCTGGGAAAAGTAAAATACTTTTTTGGTAGAACTGATTGGGATAAAAGTCTCACCAGAGTATTTGCGCCAAACTCACATTATTTTGTTTTAAATGAAGCACTTAGAGAAAGTTTTTATACAGCATCCATTAAACAATCATATCAAACTTCAAACAAAATAAAGTTGTTTTCAATTTGTTCTAATGCCCCCAACAAAGGATTTGACGTCATTCTGAATTCGATTATTTTTTTGAAAAAATTAAATATTCCGTTTGATTGGGTTGTTGCTGGAATGAACAATTCAGATGAAATAGTAAACCTGTCGTTGAAAAAATTTGAATATTCAAAAATTCCAGCCGAATTACAATTAATTGGTCATTGTGATGAATCAAAACTTACATCTTATTTATTAGATTCTGATATTTTTATTTGTCCTTCCTATATAGAAAATAGCCCTAATAGTTTAAGTGAAGCAATGATGATTGGTTTGCCATGTGTGGCTTCGAATGTAGGTGGAATTCCCTCTTTGATTGAACATCAAAAATCGGGATTGTTATTCAATTCCGGAGACCATTTGATGTTAGTTGCCAATATTTTGGAACTAATAAAAAATGAATCTATGAGACGTGAGTTCGGCCAGAATGCACGAAAAAAAGCATTAGAATTCCATGAAAAAAGCAACATTAAGCAGCAATTGTTAACCGCTTATGAATTTCTAATTTCAAATGAACATGGTAAATAGAATTTTAAATAGGATAGATTTGATTTTGAATGAATTATTCATGAAAATATATACCATTTTTGTATACATTGAATGTAAATTAAAAAATATTGAGATTGAAAACAATAATAAATTCTACGGTCGTTTAAAAATTTTCAAATCAAATAACTCTATGATATCCATAGGACATTTTAATGTATTTCGTTCAGGCAAGTTTTCGAATTTAATTGGCGTTAATCGACCCTGTATAATATCCACTTTATCTGAAAATGCAAACTTGAAAATTGGAAATAATTCTGGTTTCAGTGGTACTGTAATCAATTGTTTTTTGGAAATTAAAATAGGTAACAATGTAATGGTAGGGGCCAATACGTTAATCATGGATGGCGATTGGCATCAGGAAGATAATAGATCTGGAGTGGCTAATCCAATTATTATTGGAAACAATGTTTGGATTGGTGAAGGGGTCAAAATATTAAAAGGCGTGACAATTGGTGAAAATTCGGTTATTGGGGCAGGAAGTATTGTTACAAGAAATATTCCAAGCAATGTTTTTGCAGCAGGTAATCCTTGTAAAGTGATTAGAAATTTAAATGATTAAAAAGAACATATTGTTTTTGCATGAAGGTACATTTCCGGAAGGATTTGCAATGGCATTTAGGTTGAAAATGTACTTTAAAATGTTGGATGATAATTTGTTTAATTACAAAATTATAGTGCCGCGAAAATCAACAATCGCTTCTATTGAAAACAATGATTCACATATAGATTATTTGTGGAAAGAGGTGGTTCCTCAAAATAAATTTCTCAGAAAGTTTTTATATATAATTCAAGACTTTAAATGGACCATTCAATTATTTAAAAATAGGAAGAATATAGATGTGATATTTGTAGCGGCTATGTCTATTTTCCCTCTATTTTTAATTACCTTAATTTCTAAAATTTTGGGAAAGAAAGTGATATTGGAATTGAATGAATATCCTTATTCAAGTCAAGGTGGTAACGCTTTAGATGATTTAGAAATTTATAAAAAATATAGAAGATTTATCACAGAGAAATTTATTTATAAAAATATTTATGGTGTGGTCTCTATTTCTCCCAAACTTAGTGAATATATCATAAAAATTAATAATCAATTAAAAGTGGTTGAAATACCAGTTTTATGTGACGTTGATTATTTTAAAAATATAGAATCACTTAGTCCTACAGAAAAGAAGGTACCAACCCACAAATTTACTGTTCATGCGAGTAATTTGAGTGAATATAAGGATGGTTTTAGTACAAATTTAAAGGCCATTGGAGAATATAATCAATCGGTTCAGGAAATTGAAAATAAAATCCATTTAATCATCACCTTGAATGGCATTCCTCATTTATTGGAATCTAGTTTAAGACCTATTATTGATCATTATCAGTTAAATGATTATTTACATTTTGTAGGATATTTAGATGAAAGTGAACTTTATAATTTGTATAAAAACGCTGAATTTTTAATCATTAATAAACCCGATAATCTTCAAAATACTTATAATTTTCCAACCAAATTATCGGAATATTTATACTTTGGGAAAATACTGTTGGTTTCTACAAATCATGCTATGGATCAGTATTTAGAGAAAAATGTTCATTGTAAGAAGTTTGAATCGAACAATTTCGAAGAATTAACATCGTTCATCCAGGAAACAATGAGTTTGATAAACAATTTTTCCTATCGAGAAGCTTCTCAGCGATTGGTTGAAAACGAATTTGATTACAAATCAAACGCCAATGAATTTAATCAATATTTTACACAAATTTGAAAAATACAATTCTTAATTTTATTAAAAATCTAGGTCCTAACATTCAAACACCTATGGTGATTTTTGAATCGGATGATTGGGGATCTTTTAGAATACCAAATAATGAAGTTTATGCCGCTTTAGAATCCAAAGGAATTAAATTAAAATTCCCTGGTTCTGATCAATACAATTTGTATGATAACTTAGAGTCAACTTCTGATTTGGAAAACTTATTTGAAGTATTAAGTTCTTTTAAGGATGTACATGGGAATACTGCAAAATTTACCCCCTTGGCATTGGTAGCAAATCCTAATTTCAATAAAATTTCTAATTCTGGATTTTCAGAATATCATTACATGAATTTACAAGATTCATACAATTATTATCAAAAAGGTGATGTATTAAACTTGTTTAAGATTGGAATAAAAGAAGGGTTATTTATACCACAATTTCACGGACGTGAACATTTGAACGTAGCAGTTTGGTTAAGGGCATTGAATCAAAACATTGGAGATTCTAGAGTTGCCTTTGAGCATGAAGTTTGGGGTCACATTAACACTCATCCTAGAAATATATTTTATCAAGCTGCTTTTGATTTAGAATATTTAGATGATGTAGACTCACAGAAAGAGATTATCCAAGATGGATTAACATTGTTTGAAAGTACTTTTGGATATCGGGCGCAATATTTTGTCCCTCCAAATGGACCAATGAACAATGCATTGTTGCCGGTCTTGAAAAATTGTGGCATAGATTTGGTATCATCCGATACTGTGCAAGTTGAAGTTCTCGGAAATGGACGAACAAAAAAACACTTCCGATATATGGGGATGAAAAATAAATATGCTCAAACTTTCATCAAAAGAAATTGCTTTTTCGAACCAGCTGGGAACGATAAAGATTGGATTGATAGTTGTTTGAGGGATATTGAATTGGCATTTAAAAATGGTAAACCAGCTGTAATTAGTACGCATAGAGTGAATTATGTTGGTGATAGAAGCCTCACAAATAGAGTTCAAGGATTAAAACAATTGACCGCTCTAATTCAGAAAATGTTAATTAAATGGCCGAATCTTGAATTTGGCACAACGCCCATTTTACTTGATAAATTCCGTAAGAATTGAAATTTATAGACCAAATAAAGCATCATTCAGTTTCGATTCCAGGTTTTCGGACGAAAAAGAAATTGGTTGTTATTGAGTCAGACGACTGGGGGTCACAAAGAATACCGAGTAAACAAGTTAGGGATAAATTAATCCAAAATAATTTACTAGACGTTAGAAATAAGATAAATTTCTTAGACACATTAGAATCTAAAGAAGATTTAATTTCACTCTACGATTGTTTGTTAAAATTCAAGGATAAAAATGGCAATCATCCCATTATTACAGCAAATTTTTTGACGGCGAATCCAGATTTTGATAAAATTAAATCCTCTGGATTTACTGAATATTATTACGAAACAATTGATAAAACTTATGCAAAAAACACGGCAGAAGATTTAAATATGTTGGAGGTGATAAAAGATGGAATGTTGCAAAATATTTTCAGGCCGCAGTTTCATGGAAGAGAACATGTAAATGTTAACTTATGGATGAAGCAGTTGAGAAATCAAAATTCCGTATCATCGAAATCATTTGATTCTAGTGTTTATTGCTTAGATGATACTAGTATAAGCAAGAGGTCAAATTTAATGGCATCTTTTGACTATCAAACAGTTGAAGAAATCGAGGAAATTAACAACATTTTTGTTGACGGATTTCAGCATTTCGAACAATTATTTGGCTTCAAATCGAAATCTTTTATTGCCCCGTGCTATGTTTGGGGAGAACAACTTGAGAAAACGGCTTTTGATAAAGGGATAAAATTATTTCAAGGTATTTACAATCAATATATACCCAATCCACAAGGTGATAAATATCGTTTAAATTGGCATTTTAACGGCGCGCAAAACAAAAATGGCCAATTTTATTTTGTTAGAAATGCGTTTATGGAATTGTTTGAAAACGATAAAATAGACCATGTAGAGGCTTGCTTAAAACGAATGGAAATAGCATTCACCTGGGGGAAACCTGCCATAATTGGCATGCATAGGGTGAATTTTGTGGGTGGTTTGGAAATAAAAAATCGCCAGAATACACAAACCAAACTTGAAGAATTATTTAAAAAAATGTTAAAAAAATGGCCGGATATTGAATTTATTTCAACCGATCAATTAATCAATTATATTTAATGGCATTCGAAAACAAACACATTATTGACTTACAACCTTACAAAGTTGCCAGCCATAAAATTTGGGAAGTAGATCCAAACGACAGAAACACGGTATTGAAATTAGACTGGAATGAGGCTACAATACCACCGAGTCCGTTGGTGAAATCTAGAATCATGGAACTTGTAAGTGAATCTTCTTTTTATCAGTTTTATCCTTCAACTCATAGTGAAACTCTTCTTGCGAAACTTTGTGATTATGCTGGAGTTATGTCTGATAATCTTCAGTATTTCCCTAGTTCTGATAGCTTACATGAATACATTGCAACTGTTTTTTTAAGTGAAAAGGATACAGTACTCATGTTGGGACCTACCTATGATAATTTCAGGTTAACTTGTGAATCACATGGTGCGAAATCTTGTTATTTTAATTATGGCGATAATTTTGAATTAAATGAAGGCTTATTTGAGTCTGAAATTTCAAAATTGAATCCTAAATTGGTGTATATCTGTAATCCGAATAATCCAACCGGCAATTTAATTTCTGAATCTTATATAGAACATTTATTGAGATTATTTCCCAATTCATTGTTTCTGATTGATGAGGCGTATACAGAATTTAGTGGGCATTCTGTTAAAGATTTGGTGGTTCAATATGATAACATATTAATCACCAGAACTTTGTCAAAGGCGTTTGCTTTGGCAAATTTTAGAATTGGCTACTTAATTGCTCCAGCTGAAATCATTAAAAACATATCCAAGATAAGAAATCCCAAAAACTTTACAACATTTTCACAAGAAGCAACAATTGCTGCGCTTTCAGATGTACAATACATGCGTGATTATGTGGAAAATGTAAAATTGGCAAAAGGGAAATTTATTGACTTTCTCAGGGAAAATTATCAGCAAATTCAGCCGTATGATGGATTTGGAAATTTTATATTAATTAAATTTCCTAATGATAATTTGAAGGGGGCATTTCTGAACCACATGGAAAATAATAATATTTTTCTAAGAAATTTAACTCATAGTTCACTGTTGAATAATTGTTTGAGGATTACAATTGGTACAATTGAACAAATGCAAATTGTACAAAATAGAATAGCAGAATTTTGGTCAACTTTTCAAACAAAGATTTAATTTTATTCGATTTCTGTGAGACGTTGGTAGATTTCCAAACTGCCGACGCTTACGTTGATTTTGTGAGAAAGAACATTGATTCTCCCAGAATGCAATTTTTGGAATTCACACTGAAATTATTCAAAAAAATTAAAATTATTTCCCTCTGTTACAAATTTTTCCCTAATAAATCAATTGAAAAGAGATTGAAATTGTATCAATTGAAAGGATTAAACGAAATTATTTTAAAAGATTTAGCTGGTTTATTTTATTCTTTAGAAGTAAAACCAAATTTAATACCAGAAACCCTTGAATTAATGAATGACTGTATAAAAAAGAACTGTGAAGTAGTTCTAATTTCAGGGGGATATTCAATATATCTGCAACATTTTTGTAATGAATATCATATTAAAAAATTATACTCTACTGATGTAGCCTTTAGTGAAAATAAATGTAGTGGTAAAATATTGGGTTTAGATTGTTTGTTTGAGAATAAAGTAACTTTGATTGAAAATGGAGGATTAAACCTTAGTGACTATGAAACAAAAGTCGTGTTTACCGACAGTTCATCAGATCTTCCTTTACTTAATTGGGCCGATAAAGGTTTCGTTATTTCTAAAAATATTCCACAATCTTGGGCTACAGAGTTAAATTTTGAACAAATAATCTGGAGAAAATGAAACAAATATTTAGAGAATTAAAGTATAAAGGTATTTTTGGTTTTTACTTGTATATATTCATTGTTAAAGTATATAAAATTTGTGTCAATTATTCTATTTCCGATCGAAAGTATATCAGTCGTAAATTTAAATTTTATCATGGTTACGATTTAAATTGGAATAAACTTGAAACACTCAATGAAAAAATGCAGTGGTTTAAAATTTACGATCGTAATGAGCGTTATGTAGCTTTGTCTGATAAATTTAAGGCGCGTGATTTTTTTAAAAATAAATTTGGCGAAGAATATTTAGTGCCTTTGGTGTTAGAAACACAATGCGTTGAAGATTTGAATTTTGATAATTTTCCAGATTATCCGGTAGTTGTTAAAGCCAATCACGATTCTGGTAATTATCGCATTGTTAGAGATAAAAATGAAATTGATTTTAGAAAACTTCAAGTTGATGCCAAAGCTTGGTTGAAATTCAATTATTATTGGGAAGATCGTGAATGGCCTTACAAGCATATTGAACCAAGAATTGTGGTTGAAAAAATGCTTCAAACCAATGAAGGTAAAATCCCAAACGACTATAAATTGAATTGTTTTAATGGAAAAGTGGAATTTGTGTATGTATCTGTAGATCGTGAAGGTATTAATAAGAGAAATATTTACAGCAGGGATTGGGAGCCATTATATTTTACTTGGAATAAAAAATATTACGATCACAGCAATCTAAGAGGACCTGAAATTAAAGCGCCATCTACTTTTGCGAAAATGATTGAATTTGCTGAAATCATTGCCAAGGATTACCAATATGTGCGGGTGGATTTTTATGATGTAGATGGACACTTATATTTCGGTGAAATTACGCAATACCATGGCGGTGGATTTGATCAAATGTTGCCCAAAGAATGGGATTATAAATTTGGTAATATGATATCAATAAATGCCGATTAATTCAGCTAATTCCCCTTTAATTAGCGTATTAATGCCAATTTATAATGGAGTTGATACTGTTAAATTTGCTGTTTATTCACTGCAGCTTCAAACATATAAAAATTGGGAATTAATTGTTGTAAATGATGGTTCAACCGATGGGACCTTTGAATATTTAAATCAATTGGTGTTAATCGATAAGAGGTTCAAAGTCATACACTTATATAAAAACAAGGGCAGAGGATTTGCTAGAAATGTATGTTTAGACAATGCACATGGAGAATACATTGCATTTCTGGATGCCGATGATATTTACTTACCCAATAAATTGGAAAAGCAAGTTTCTTTTCTAATAAATAACCCTCAAATTACTTTGGTAGGTTGTGGAGTTGGAATAATGGATGTACAAGATAAAATCAAGTATGTTAGAGGTAACCTAGGGGGTGTTTTTCTGCATCAAGATCATCAAAATTTGAACTTTGTTGCCCCAAGTGTTATGTTTAGAAGAGCAGACTTAAATGGGTTAAAATATCATCCAAAGTTAGATGTTATGGAGGATGTTGACTTTTTTAATAGATTGTTGTTGAATAAGAAATATTCTAACATACAAGACATTATTTACTTATACGCTGAAATTGGATTAATTTCAAATTCGAAATTTTTAAAGTACTCATGGCATACCATAAAGTATTATTTATTTTTTGTAGGTCAAAAAATAACGTTGATAGGTTCGCTTGTGAAATCTATTTTTAATTTTTTCAGCAAATGTATTTTAATTCAATTCGTTGGTGTTGATTTTTTTCTTAAAAAGAGAAGCAGAATGATTGATGAGGAGTCACAATTATTGTTAGAAAATTATTTATCAGAAATTAGAAATAAAAGTTGAAAGTAGTATTTGTAACCACATCATTTTTAGTAGGAGGATTAGAGCGTTCTAGTGCGAATATTGCTAATTTTTTGTGCAATCAACCTGATGTGGAATTGGTTGTAATAACTCAGTATAAATTTAAACATTTCTACCATTTGGATGAACGAATTCGGATCGTAGAACCTGAATTTAAAAAAGATGGTATTTCTAAGTTATTGTATTACTTAAAAATAGTGTTCTTTTTTAGAAAATACTTGAAAATTGAAAAACCTGATGTTGTTCTCAGCTTTGGTGAGTATTGCAATTTTCAGGTTTTATTGGCTGGATTGAATCTCAATATTCCCATTGTTATTTCTGATAGGGCAAGTCCAATTTTGGAAATTGCTTTTCCAACCAACGTATTTCGAAAACTAACCTATCCTTGGGCATCTGGTTTTATTGCCCAAACCGATAGAATGAAACAATCGTTGAAATTGAAATTTGGAATCAAAAGTCCTATTCAGGTTATTCAAAATGCATTACGATCAGTACAGTTGTATCCAGAAATTAATCGAAGAAATCAAATTATTGCAGTTGGTAGAATCCATCCAATTAAGCAGTTCGATAAATTAATTGAAGCTTTTGAAAATGCTCAAACCAAAGATTGGGAGTTACTCATTATTGGTGATGGAGTAGATCGAGAAAAAATTCTGAACTTGATTGAAAAAAGTCCCAAACGAGCTTATATCAAATTTGAATCTAAAACATTAGAAATTGACAAACGATTTGCAGAGTCTAAAATATTTGTTTTAACATCGCAAAGTGAAGGATTTCCAAATTCATTGTGTGAAGCCATGGCAGCGGGACTTGTTTGTGTGAGTTTAGATATTGTAGCTGGTCCTCGTGAAATTATTCAAGACGGAATAAATGGAATATTGGTTCCGGAAAAGGACTTCAAAGAGTTAACCCAAAAAATTTCTCAAATTATAGAGGATGAATCAAGCTTTGAGCACTTGGGGACAAACGCATTAAAATTGGCAAATGAACTGTCAATTTCTAAAATTGGAAACCAATATTATGAATTTTTAAAAAGTCAAATCAAATAAACACATGAAAAATCTCAGCATACTCATTATATCGGTGTTTGGTAAGGTTAGGGAAGAGAGTAACGATAGGGTGAATAATTTGTATGATTTTTCTCCTTTTAAAACTAAAAAAATTGTAACCACTAATTTTAGTCATCACAACAAAGCCAAAAGGGTTGGTGAAGATATTCGAAATGTAGACTACATAAATGTCCCTCAATATTCAAAAAACTTGAGTTTAAAACGGATATTTAGTCATTGGGTTTTTGCGATAAAGCTATATTTTTATTTAAGAAAACTAACCGATAAACCAGATATCATTTATTGTGTTTTGCCTACTCCTAGCTCAGGATACATTGCGGGTTTATATGCCAAGAAACACAACATTACGTTTGTTACAGATGTAATTGATGTGTGGCCTGATGGATTATTTCCCATAAATTCAACCTTTAAAAAACTGCAGTTTTTGTTTAAACCTTGGGAATTGTTATCGGCTAAGGTCTATAGAATGTCTGACTTTATATGTGCTGCAAATCGAAGTTATGCTAAAATTGCCCGACAATATGTAGGGAATATTCCTGTGAAACATTTTTATCTTGGCACAAGTTTTGATGAAGATGAAAATAAAACCACCCAGTTAACGAAAATTACAAAGCCCGATGGAGAAATTTGGATTGCTTATGGTGGAAATTTAGGGCATTTATATGATTTTGATTTGATGATTGATGGAATAGTGGAAGCTGCAAAAATGACACAAAAGAAATTGCGATTTCTGTTGGTTGGAGGAGGTGTTTTAGAAAATGATCTAAGACAAAAACTGGCGTTAGTTAGTCATATCGAATACACAGTAACCGGGAATGTTGGTTATAATGAATTTATGGATTACATGCGAAGCAGCGATATCTGTTTGAATATTTTTAAATCAAATGCATTAATTTCAATGAGTTACAAGCTCTATGATTATTTTGCTGCAAAAGCATTTGTTATCAATAATTTAATTGGCGATGCCGATGAAATTATTGATGAGTTTGAAGTTGGATATACCGTAAATCAATCAAATTTTAGTTCTAAACTTGCTCATGCAATTGAACAATTACCGGAATTTGAGAAACACAAACAAGAAAAATTTAAAAAAGTGTACGACTTATTAGATCGTAAGAAAATTATACAATCAATCTACCAATTTATACAAAATGAAAACCGTTAAATTTGACTCTCAAAAACTTAACTTTAAAGCTAAATTCGAACAATTTTTGAATTTGGGATTACTCGAAAATTTAAATCTTGAAATTGAGGTTTTAAAACGTGAAAATGATCAAAAAACTCCAATCCATAAGGTTTATTATGAGTGGGCTAGAACAGAAGAATTCCAGGCTTTATATTTGGAATTATTAAGAGATTACGTGAAGCCTCTTTATGGTGGTGAACAAATTGTGTTTCAAAAAATTCCAACATTTAGGGTGGCATTCCCTCATAATATTGCCGTTGGTGAGTTTCACAAAGACAAAGCCTACAGAGACTTATCATGGGCAGAACAAGTAAAAGAAGACAATTTTTATTTGCCGTTTACAGACGCATTTGATACCAACACTATATGGGTAGAATCTGAAGAAGATAAAGGCGATTTTGCTCCAATGAATTGTGAGTATGGATGCACCATTCAATGGGATGGAAGCAATTTAATGCACGGTAACAAAATCAATGAAACAGGAAAAGCGCGCGTTAGCGTTGATTTTAGGGTTATCAAAATGTCGAATTATGTGCCAAGCACCAAAGGTTCTATCAACATGAATGTTGGTTTTGCAATTGGTGGATACTACGATGTCATCTAATTCTGTCTCAAAAATTTTGTACTTGTTTATCAAATCATTCTTTGATTTTGTTTTTGCTTTTATTCTTTTTACGTTCTCCATTCCAATTTGGTTGTGGTTGTTGATTAAGTTTAAATTTGACTTAAAAAAAATTATTTTTCTTCAACCAAGACCAGGTAAAAATGGGAAAATATTCAATCTTATAAAGTTTAAAACTATGACCGATGAAAAAGATGAAAACGGTAAACTTTTGCCGGATAGATTGAGGTTGACATCCTTTGGAAGGTTTCTTCGTGCTTCTTCGTTTGATGAATTACCACAAATGATCAATGTTATGATGGGTGATATGAGTTTAATAGGTCCGAGGCCGCTTTTGGTATCATATTTGCCTTTGTATAATGAACGACAAATGAGAAGACATGAGGTGAAACCGGGTATTACAGGATGGGCCCAAATAAATGGAAGAAATGAACTTTCTTGGACCGATAAATTCGAACAAGATGTATTTTACGTTGAAAATATATCGTTAAAATTAGATTTGAAAATATTTTGGGGAACAATTTTAAACGTTGTCTCTCGTCAAGGTATCAGTGGAGAAGGAACTGAAACAATGACACCATTTACAGGAAATAATTGATCATGATGAAACCAATTTTAATTTATGGCGCTGGGGGTTTTGGTAAAGAAGTTGCTTGCTTAATCAATGAAATTAATGAAATTGAACCCACATGGGAAATTTTAGGTTATATCGACGATGGAGTTAATCCGGGTACCGAAATTAAATATGGCAGTGTTTTGGGGGGATTGGATTATTTGAATCAACAACCTTCCGAAATTGCTGTCGTTTTTTCAATTGCCAATGCCATTATTTTGGAAAAAGTTGTCTCTAAAATTACCAATCCGTTGGTCTATTTTCCCAATATTATATCGCCAGGGGTAAAGTTTTATGACACTCCTTCCTTTCAACTTGGACGCGGAAATGTAATTTCAAATGGTTGCAGATTTAGTTGTGACGTGAAAATTGGCGATTTCAACCTCTTCAATGGCTTTGTGGCATTAGGTCATGATGTTCATGTTGGAAGTTTCAATATTTTTAGTCCCTCTGCTAGATTGTCTGGTTCAGTATTTGTGGGGGACAAAAACTTCTTCGGGGTGAATTCTATTGTACTGCAAGGTATTAAAATTGGCAATCATACAAAGATTGGTGTAATGAGTGTACTGATGAAAGATACAAAAGATGGATATTTGTATTTCGGAAATCCAGCACGAAAATTAACAGAACAATGAGTTTTTTAAACATTTCAAATGTTAAAATTGCAGGAATTGCCTCCTGTGTCCCTCAAGAAAAAATTGAGAATTTAAATGCTGCAATTTTTGATTCACCAGAGGAAGCGCAGCGATTTGTAGATACAACAGGCATTAAAAAACGACGTGTAGTTGGCAATCAGCGAATTTGTACATCTGATTTGTGTGTTCAAGCGGCAGAAAAATTGTTGTTGGAATTAAATTGGTCAAAGGAGGAAGTTGATTGTTTAATTTTTGTAACGCAAACACCGGATTATATTTTACCAGCCACTTCGTGCATCATTCAAAACAGGTTGGGATTGTCTAAAGATTGTTATTCTTTGGATATATCTTTGGGTTGCAGTGGATGGGTTTATGGATTATCGGTTATTGCATCTTTGATGCAAAGTGGCATGTTTAAAAAGGGTTTATTGCTTGTTGGCGATACAACCACGGTTACCAAATCGGCCAAAGATAAAAGTACCTTTCCGCTATTTGGGGATGCTGGTACTTGCACATCGTTGGAATTCCAACAAGGTGCTGCGAATATGTATTTTCATTTCGGTACCGATGGGTCTGGTTTTGAATCTATTATGATCAAAGATGGTGGATTTAGACATCCATTTTCGGAAGAGTCATTAAAAGAGAAAGAATTTCCTAATGGAATCATTAGAAATGACTTACAAAGTATATTGAATGGTGCAAATGTATTTACTTTTGGCATTGGAAGGGCACCAAAATCTGTTAAAGCATTGTTGGAAAAGTTTGATTTAGAGCTAGAAAACGTTGATTACGGATTGTTTCATCAGGCAAACATGATGATGAATGAAAAAATTCGAAATAAACTTGGCTTGAGCCCAGAAAAAGTACCTTATTCAATTGATGAATTTGGGAACACATCTTCGGCTTCAATTCCGTTAACCATGAACTATAAATTGTCTGAAAATTTGAAAAACAGCAAAAATAAATTCATTGCGTGTGGTTTTGGTGTGGGATTGTCGTGGGGAAGTGTTTATTTTGAAACAGATAAAATTATTTGTCCTGAAATTCAGGAATATAAAAATTAAAAAAATGGAACAAAACTTTATTAAACTTTTTGCAGAAACTTTAGAAATTGAAGATAGAGAAATTTCTTTAAACGATACATTTAGAGATTACCCTGAGTGGGATTCATTGGCATTACTTTCGGTAATTGCCATGATAGATGATGAATATGATGTGATCATCGAAGGCAATGATTTTGCTGAATTAAAAACAATTGGCGATTTGATTGAAGCCATTCAAAAAGCAAAAGAATAATTTGGCAATATTAAAATTTAACGGTGTTGGAATAACGGCAATGGCTGGTGCTGTTCCGAAGAACATTGTTAAAAATTTGGAATATACCACCTTTTTCAACGAGCAAGATGTTCAAGAAATCGTTGAAAAAACAGGAATATTTGAAAGGAGATTTGCTCCTGAAGGAATGTGTGCAAGCGATTTGTGCTTTGCAGCGGCAGAACAGTTAATCTCAGACAATAAGATTGACAAATCTGAAATAGATTTGCTCATTTTTATCTCTCAGACGGCTGATTTTAGGATGCCGGCAACTGCTATACTTTTACAAGATAGGTTGGGACTGTCGAAATCCACAATGGCTTTTGATATAAGTTTGGGCTGTTCAGCGTTTGTTTATGGTTTGTCGGTGGTTTATTCTTTGATGGAAAGGAGTGGTTTCCGAAAAGCTTTAATTTTAGACGGTGAAACACGTTCAAGAATTTACCATCCTAAAGATCGAAAGACGGCTTTTTTATTTGGGGATGCTGGAGTTGCAGCTTTAGTAGAAAGGGATGAGAAATTTGGAGATAGCTTTTTCTCTTTGGGAAGCGACGGTTCCAAATCTCAACTAATTTCGATGAAAGCGGGAGGCTATCGATATCCGAGTAGCGTTGAAACTTTAACGGAAAAGGTGATTGATGAGTTTGGCAATATATCAACTGATGAACATGGAAGAATGGATGGTGGAGAGGTGTTTAATTTTGTTTTGAAGGAAATTCCAAGCCATGTAAAAGAATTACTGTTGGAATCGAAAATGAGTCAAGATAGCATTGACTTTTTTGTATTTCATCAAGCCAATTTGTTTATGAATGGTTATTTGCAAAAAAAGTTCAAAATTGAAGATTCGAAATTTCCATTATCAATAAGCAAGTTTGGAAATACTTCTTCCGTATCTATACCCTTGACCATTGTAAGTGAGTTAAAAAACAAATTATCGGGTCACAATCAATTGTTGTTATGCGGATTTGGAGTGGGTATGAGTTGGGCAAGTTGTGTCATAAACACGAATGAAATTAGAATATCTCAATTATTAGAAATATGAGTCATCCATTTGATTTAACAGGTAAAAGAATATTGGTTACAGGCGCTTCATCGGGAATTGGAAGGGCCGTTGCAATTGAATGCAGCAAAATGGGTGCTGAGATGATTTTGCTTGGTCGAAATGAAGAAAGATTACAGGAAACATTATCACAATTGACTCAAGTTAGCGGAAATCATCATTTTTTTTCGATGGATTTATCTGGAGAATTGAATTTTGAACTTTTACAAAATTTAATTGATACAACTGGTAAACTTGATGGATTGGTAAATTGTGCTGGTATTACTTCAACATTACCAATCAAAAGCATTACAAAGAAAAGGCTCACGGAAATTTTTGAAATCAATGTATTCGGTGCTATTGAAGTTTCTAGGTGGTTTACAAAAAAATCGGTTGTTAATGAGGGTGGTGGTTCCATTATTTTCATGACTTCTATCATGGCAAATGTTGGTGAAGTAGGTAAAACTTTGTATTCAATGTCTAAAGGGGCATTGTTGTCAGGAATGAGGTCGATGTCATTGGAGCTGGCGCCAAAAAAAATTAGGGTAAATGCAATTTCACCGGGTGTAGTTTATACACCAATGGTTGAAAATGGTGTGTATGCACAAGACCCTAAATTATTTGAAAATGTATTGATGAAACATCCATTAGGCATAGGTGAAGTAAATGATGTTGCGAATGCAGTTGTTTATTTTATGAGTGATGCATCAAAATGGGTTACAGGCACCAATTTTATCATTGATGGTGGCTATACTGCCGGTAAATAGGCAATTTGTTATAAAATGTTATACGTTTAACACATCTTTTGAACATTATTCCTCGTTAATATTAAAAACCGAGAATTAACTTTGTGTTCACAAACAAAATGATGTCATTCACTAAAGAAAGTACAAAATTAAAGTTTGGCAAGGTTATTGTTTCATTGAACACAAATATGAAAATCTTAAACTTAATCAGCAATTTGAATTCGCAACTAAATATGGCGAAAATGGAATTGATTGATTTCTTCAATTATACTTATGGCACTCAAGAATCTTCTCAAAAATAAATTAAACTTAAAATCAATTGAATTAGAATCTGAAGTTGGTAATGCTACTTCAGAGAGAATTTGGCTATCATCTCCGCACATGAGTGGCGATGAACAGAAATACATTTCTGAAGCATTTGCAACCAATTGGATAGCCCCTTTAGGATCTAATGTTGATGGTTTTGAAAATGACGTTTGTGAATATACTGGAGCAAAGCATGCTGCTGCATTGTCGTCAGGTACAGCTGCCATTCATTTGGCTTTAAAATTGTGTGGTGTAGGTCAAGACGATTACGTAATTTGTCAAAGTTTTACTTTTGTAGCTACTGCAAATGCAATTTTGTATGAAAAGGCTATCCCAATTTTTGTAGATTCTGAATCTGATACTTGGGGAATGGATCCCAAATTAATGGAAAAAGCCATTTTACATTGTATCTCTTTGGAGAAAAAGCCAAAAGCAATCATTCCCGTTCATTTATATGGTATGCCTGTAAAAATGGATGAAATCATGGAAATCGCGAACAAATACAAAATCCCCGTAATTGAGGATGCGGCCGAAGCTTTGGGCTCTACAATTAATGGTAAAAAGTGTGGAACTTTCGGCGATTATGGTGTTATTTCATTCAATGGAAATAAAATCATCACCACTTCAGGTGGAGGTATGTTATTGTCGGATTCAAAAACAAGAATTGAAAAGGCCAGATTTTTAGCCACTCAAGCAAGAGATATTGCTCCACATTATCAACATAGTGAAATGGGTTTCAATTACCGTATGAGTAATGTATTGGCTGGTATTGGTCGTGGACAAATGGAAGTAATTGATCAAAGGGTTCAACAGAGAAGGGCCAACTTTGAATTTTACAAAGAGGCTTTTTCGGAAATTCCTGGAATTTCATTTCTTGAAGAACTATGTGATTATAAGAGTAATAGATGGTTAACCATCATACTTGTAGATCCAAAGTTAACAGGTGGTATAACAAGTGAAAACTTAAGGTTGGCATTAGACGCTGAAAATATTGAATCACGTCCTTTGTGGAAACCAATGCATATGCAACCTTTGTTTGAAAAACATCCTTATTTTGGGAATGGTGTAGCTATGAAATTGTTTAAAACTGGACTTTGTTTGCCTAGTGGGAGTAATTTAAGTAAAGCAAACTTGGAAAGAGTTGTAAATGTAATCAAAGCACAACTTAAATAATTTTATTTTCTAACAAAACCAATGTAGATTTGTGATTCCTAATTTTAGGAATGTAATCAATGTCAATTAATAAAACTGCAATTGTAATAGGTGCTGGTCCGGCAGGTTTAACCGCTGCATATGAACTAGCAAAAAAAGGTGCAAAGGTTACTGTTATAGAGTCTACGGGGTCTGTTGGCGGGATGGCAAAGAGTTTTGAACTTTTTGGCCAAATTGTGGATTGTGGTCCACATCGATTTTTTTCAAGCGACAAGATTGTGAATGATTTGTTTCATGAAATCGTTCAGGATGATTATACATTAGTAAACAGACTTACAAGGATATATTATAAAAATAAATTTTTTGATTATCCTTTGAAGTTGGGCAATGTACTCAAGAATTTAACACCAATTGAAATTATAGGAATCCTTTGGAGTTATGCAGTACAACGGGTATTTGGCAAAAAGAAATTAGAAACATTTGAAGACTGGGTTACTGATAAATTCGGAAAACGATTGTTTCAAATGTTTTTTAAAACTTACTCTGAGAAATTATGGGGAATTAGATGTGATCAAATTGACTCTGATTGGGCCGCACAACGTATCAAGAAACTATCGTTATATGAAGCAGTGAAAGCTGCAATTTTTGGCAATAAAGGCAATAAACATAAAACATTAGTTGATCAGTTTGCTTATCCTAAAAATGGAACAGGTGAAGTTTATGAAAAAATGGCTTCAGCCATCGTGAAAATGGGCGGCAACATTATTTACAATACCAAAATTGCTTCGATAAATGTAGATAATCAAAAGAATATCACATCAGTTGTTGATGCAAATGGACAAGAATATTTGGCTGATCACTATATTTCAACTATGCCTTTAACCCTTTTGCTACAAGGAATGTCGGTCATTGATCAGAAGGTATTAGAAACATCTAAAAAGTTATATTTTAGAAATACAACTTTGGTTTACTTAGAAATTGATTCAGATAAATTATTCCCTGATAATTGGATTTATGTGCATTCTCCAGAGGTAAAACATGGTCGTATAACCAATTTTAGAAACTGGTGTCCAACGATTAACAAAGATAAAAACACCACAATTTTATGTTTGGAGTTTTGGAGTTTTGATCATGAAGAACTTTGGGGATATTCAGACGATCAATTAACTGAATTGGCATCAAAGGAAATACGAACATTGAACTTAATTAACCGTGATGCTGAAATTTTAAATACTGCAGTGGTTAGAATTCCAAAATGTTATCCAGTTTATGAAACAGGATATATGGATAATTTACAACCTGTAATTGATTATTTGAAGGAATTCAACAACTTACATCCAATTGGAAGGTATGGTTCGTTTAAATACAACAACCAAGACCATTCTATTTTGATGGGAATTTTAATAGCCAGACAACTTGAAACTGGAAGAGATCAAAAATTGTGGGATATCAATACAGATTCTGATTACCAAGAAGAAACTGAGATAAACCTAACTGGTTACAACGTGTAAATATTGGTATAAATCTTTTAAAAAAATAAAGCCCTCGATTTCGAGGGCTTTATTTTTTTATGCATCAATCTAAATTTGGTTAACTTTGCTCTGATATGCAAATTTCAATAATTGCGGCAATTGGTGAAAAAAATGAGTTAGGGGCTAACAATGATTTACTTTGGCACTTACCCATTGATTTTAAATGGTTTATACAAAACACGAAGGGAAAACCTGTTCTAATGGGCAGAAAAACCATGGAGAGTTTGGGTAAGCCTCTTAAAAATAGAATGAACATTGTTTTAAGCAGATCAGAAAATCCATTAGAAGATGGCTTTCACTTGGTTCATACAATTGATGAGGCATTTAAGTTGGTGGATTCATCACAAAATACCGAGCTGATGATCATTGGAGGAGCTCAAATTTATGAACAAACCATTTCATTTTGTGACAGATTGTTTTTAACGCATGTGAAAGCGGAATTTGAAAATGCCGATACATTTTTTCCGAAAATAGATATGAATCATTGGAATTGTATTTTCACTGAAGAACACAAAGCAGATGAACAACATGCCTTTGATTATATTTTTTGCATCTATGAAAAAACATCAAAAAATTGAAATTTAATAAGTTAATATTAATTATTTTCATTTTTTATTCATTTTTCACTTCAAATTTGAGGGGTCAAGTCATTGTTCCTCAAAAAAATAATTCAGATTCAATTAGTACCCTCATCATAGATGGTTTGAAACGAACCAAATCAATTACAATTTTTAGGGAGTTAAATTATGAACCCAACAAAAAATTATTTGTCAATGATTCATTGCTAAATAGATGGGAACTGCGTTTGAGTTCGTTAAATTTATTTACTGATGTGGAATTTATTCGAAACAATGATACGCTTAAAATTACGGTGATAGAGGAGTTCTACTATTGGTTAAATCCAGTTGGCGGATTTGCCGATAGAAATTTCCACAATTGGTTGTTAAATCCGAAGGCCAATCGGCTGTATTTTGGTGGAGATTTCCTGTTTTATAATTTATTTGGTTTAAATCATACCTGTACATTAACATTTGTTGGTGGTTTTAACCAACAAATTGGGTTAGGGTATGAATGGCCCAATTCAAAATTTGGTGATGGATGGATGGGGAAGGCAAAATTTTTATATTCCCGTAACCACGAAGTGTGGCTTAAAACGGAGAACAATCAAGTTGTTTTTTATCAGATTGAACCTTTGTATGCACAACAACTTACGAGTGGTAGTTTAAAATTGAGTAAAAAATTATCGTATGAAAATAGTGTTGAAATTGGTAATACTATAGATTTTTATAGAATTGATCCTTCTGTATTTTACCAAAATCCAGATTATTTGGGTGGCGATAATGAATTAACTATGAATACGTTAAATGTTGGTTATGTGTATGATTCTAGAAATCAAAAACATTATCCTACATCTGGTAATGAGTTAAAAATGGGTATTGATTTTCAACAGCTTACTTCTAGAAATACAGATTTGCATTTCGTTCAAACTGTGTATTTGAAATTGAGGAAATTCAAAGAATTACTTCCAAAAACTTCTATGGGATTTTTAATTTCAGGACAATATAAATTTGGGAAATTAAATTATTTACAAAACCGACAATTGGGATATAATGGGGAATATGTGAGGGGATATGAACAATATGTTTTAGATGGTGCGGGTTTTTTCTTAACCAAAATTTCGGTTCGGTATAAATTGATGGATAAAAAATTGAAATTTCAATCGAAAAACAAATTGAACAATTATTCAACTGCTCCACTTTCTATTTGGTTTACAATATTTAACGATAATGGACGGATATTGACACCCTATAAAAATCCGGATTTCTTGGGCAATACACTTCAAACTGAATGGTTGAATTCTGTAGGTTTTAGTATAGATGTTTTGGCATATTACGATCTATTGACTAGATTTGATGTAACAAGAAATCATTTTGGCAATTGGATTTTTAATTTATCCTTCAAACATGCCATTTAAACTATGAAAATCGGGGTATATGCAAAATCAGTGAGGGATCCCAAACATCGGGATGCATTGGCGAATTTGATTTTAACTTTGCATAATCGTGGACATCAAATATATTGCCCACCTTCACTGGAAGATTTTATTTACATGCAGGTGTCCAACACAATTATCCCTCATGTTTTTGATTATTTCACCAAGGAAACTGCTACTATTGATGTGCTCATTAGCGTGGGTGGTGACGGAACAATTTTAGACACTCTTCAGTTTGTAAGAGATAGTAAAATCCCAGTTTTATCTATCAATACAGGTAGGCTGGGTTTCCTTGCGGGTGTGGCAACCGAAGAGCTGGAATTTGCTATTGATGAATTGGAAAAGGGGAATTATTTCTTGGAATCTAGAAGTTTGTTGCACATGGAGTCGAATCAAGAAATATTTGATTTTAACTATGGCTTGAATGATTTTGTGATTCACAAAAAGGAAACGTCTAGCATGATTGTGGTGCATACTTATTTGAATGGTGAATTTTTAAATAGTTATTGGAGTGATGGATTGATTGTTTCTACACCTACCGGTTCTACAGGTTATTCTTTGAGTTGTGGCGGACCTATAATTTTCCCCAAAAGCGATAGTTTTGTAATTACACCAATTGCTCCTCACAATTTGAATGTTCGACCGGTGGTGGTGAGTGATGATGTTGTAATTTCTTTTGAGATTGAAGGAAGAGCTAGCAGTTATTTGGCAAGTTTGGATGCCCGTTCACAAAGCATTACTGGCGATGTAAATATAGCGGTTAAAAAGGCGGATTTTACACTGACCTTGATGAGATTGACCAATGTAAATTTTATGGATACTTTGAGAAGTAAATTAAATTGGGGTTTTGATAAAAGAACAGAGGTTGAATGAGGAAATTTTGTGCAATTTTATTGATCATATTTTGTGCCAATTCTCAACTGAATGCACAAATACCAAATTTTAATAGTCCAGTTCGTTTAGATGTTGCACAATGGAACATAGAATGGTTTGGTGATGCATCCAATGGTCCTTCAAATCAAACTACACAGCTCAATAATGCCATTCAACTCATTAAAGGCATGAATGTTGATTTGATGTCATTGTGTGAAATCAGTGATTCTGTATACTGGGGTAAATTATTGGCTGCTTTGCCAGAATATACTGGTGTAATAAGCACTTGGAGTCAAACTCAAAAGACATCTCTCATCTTTAAAAATGATCAATTTAAATTGCTTTACGCCAAAAATATTTTGAGTCAGTATGAAGCAGATTTTGCCAGTGGAAGAACACCTTTGGAAGTTGCGTTAGAAAGAAAAATACAAGGTAAAACAGATACAATTTATGTTTGGGTAATCCATTTAAAAGCCAATATTGGCACAACTACACAAAAGTCGGAAGCCTACAACAAAAGATATAATTCGAGTGTTTATCTAAAAAACTATGTAAATCAATACTTTAGAAATAAAAAGGGATTGATAATGGGCGATTGGAATGATGACTTCGATAAGAGCATTTTTAATAACAACACCAGTCCATTTGTGAATTGGAGAGATGATGCAAATTATCTTGTTCCAACCTATCAATTGAGCCTAAAAAGTCAGCGAACTACTGCATCTTACACGGATGCAATTGATCATATCGCGGCAACCCCAGGGTTGAAAAATTATTGGGTCAAGGATTCGGTTCAAGCATTTTATGCAAATGCTTATATTGGCAGTTTTTCTTCAAATACTAGTGATCATTTTCCAGTTTTTACACGGTTTTACAATGAGATTCAACTGCCGTCTTCTGTTCATGAAATTACCAAATTTCAAGATCCAAAGTTTGTGAATCAAAAATGGGAGGGCAGTGAAGAACTCTTGGATTCAAAAATTCAAGTATATAATTTTCAAGGAACATTGATTTTTGAGGGACAATGGGCAAAGTTTTGCCCTCCTTTGGGTATCCCTATGGCCATTTTATATAAACAGAATAACGTAACCTCTCATTCTGGTTGGTTGTTGTTTTAAATTATTCAATTTTCAAATTAAAGTGTTATTTTTACACTTAGTATGAAAAGAGGTTTTATTTTATTTACTGTCTCTATATTTTTAAATTCGTTGTTTGGGCAAAATGAATATGCACAAGATTTCTTCAAACCCATTAACCTTGGTATTGGAAAGACTCAAATTTGTCTCGGTGATTTTTTTCCTGGCGCAAAAATAAAAAATGTTACAATCGATAAACGCACAGGTTATTCAATCATTGATAGAAGAGAAGATACGATTACGGTTTCAAAAAGTGTGAATCATACAAATCCGATGGCCCTTTTGGATGTTCTTGTATCAAATAATGGTATAGATAAAGTCTTTTCAATTCCTGTAAAAAAAAGTTCAAAACGTTTACTGAATTTTACATTTTCGGATCCCAAACATACATTGAAACAAGTTCAAATCAAGGGTACGTTTAATGCTTGGAATCCGGGTAGTTTAAATTTGAATTTTATTGATGGACAATGGGTTGGGAATGTGTGGGCATCTGATGGAATTCATCAATATGTTTATGTATTGAATGGTACCAAAGAAGTTAGAGACCCAAATAATAAAGATTCAGTAAGTAATGGAATGGGGTCGTATAATTCAAAATTATCGATTGAAGCAAAGTCTATTAGCTTAAAAACTTACTCTTTTTCTCATCAGGGCAATGATTTGAAGTTGTTTTTAGAATCCGATATATTAAACGGGTTAAAAAAGGATGCTTTCAAAAATATCGGTGTGATTGCTTTATACAATGATGAACGAATTACGAAAACCATGGTCAACAAAAAAATGAACTCACAAACTCAGACTTGTGAAAACAGTATAGTTGAAATTCAAGTTCCTTCAAAGGCAAAAACGGAGAACCTCGGATATATAAGGGTATGGATATATAAAGTTGGCACTAATGAAATAAGTGACGAAGTTTTGGTGCCTCTAAATCATGGTGAAATGATTAAAAATGCATCACAATTATCCTTTAAAGACCCTCGTACATTGATTATTTACAATCCAATGATTGATCGTTTTAACGATGGTAATCCAAAGAACAATAAGCCATTGAATCGTTCGGATGTAAATTCAAAGGTTGATTTTTGGGGAGGAGATATTGTTGGAATCACACAAAAAATCGAGGATGGTTATTTTAAAAAGCTGAATATCAATACACTATGGGTTTCTCCAGTTGTAAAAAATCCGGAAGGACCTTGGGGTGAATGGAAAAATCCAAATACAAAATTTAGTGGTTATCACGGTTATTGGCCAATTTCTTCAACTGAAACAGATTCAAGGTTTTGTACGAAACTTGAGCTTGAAACATTTATTAAAACCGCGGAAAAAAATGGAATCAACGTTTTGTTGGATTATGTGGCTCACCATATTCATCAAGATCATCCATTATTCAAAAATCACCCTGATTGGTATACCCCTTTATATTTGCCTGATGGAAGTAAAAACACAGAGAGATGGGATGATCACCGTTTAACCACTTGGTTTGATGATTTCATGCCAACTTTCAACTTTTTCAAACCTGAAGTAGTTGAAGCAATGACAGA
Organism: uncultured Rhizobium sp.; assembly: GCA_964492925.1. Lineage (GTDB taxonomy): Bacteria > Bacteroidota > Bacteroidia > NS11-12g > UBA955 > VMCP01. The sequence continues at coordinate 71,652 of CAZBMF010000001.1, forward strand.
TAGTGCGGTTTGGTGGATGCAGAATTATCCAATTTATGGATTTAGGCATGATGCTACCAAACATATTCCCGATGTTTTTTGGAAATCACTCACTAAAAAAATTAAAACCAGGGTCCTTATCCCTCAAAAAAGAACAAGTTATCAAATTGGTGAAACCTATGGGAGCCCAGAATTAATAGGCTCATATATTGGTTCAGATTTGTTGGATGCTCAATTTGATTTTAACTTATATGATGCTGCAGTTGCCACATTTAAGCAACCCAACGGAAACTGTAAAAACTTAGCAGATATTATCAACGACAGCAAGAAAAATTACGGATCTCACCATACAATGGGCAATATTACTGGCAATCAAGACAGGCCTAGATTTATTTCATTGGCAGATGGAAGTTTGAAAGATGGAGAGAATTTTAAGCAAGTTGGATGGGACAGGAAAATCGAAATTCAAGATGTTCAAGCGTATCAAAGATTGCAAAATTTATTGGCGCTGATGGTTGCTGTTCCTGGAGTTCCAGTTGTTTATTACGGTGATGAAATTGGAATGCCCGGTGCCAATGACCCAGATTGTAGAAGAATGATGCGATTTGGAGGCGAGAAAGATCCGAGGAATACAAACGAACAATCAAATTTCAATATTTCTACTTCCCTTTTAAAGTTGAGAAAATCTGAAATGAGCTTGCTCTATGGCGATTGCGAAGTGGTAAGTTTAAATGAACATTTATTAAAAGTGGAAAGAAACTACTTTGGTGATAAATTGACATTTATCTTCAATACTTCTAATCAATTTAAAAACATAGATCAAACGCTGGTTAAAAAATCAACCAAGATAATGTTAATTGAGAATGATGAATTCAAACCCAAACCTATAGAGCAAGTTAGGGTTATTGCACCAGAGAGTTTTATTATTTTGAGGGATTAAACCAGCGTAACAACGGTTATTTCTGGGTAAATACCCATTCTTCCTGGGTAACCTAAGTAACCAAATCCGCGGTTCACATAAAGGTGCTGGTTGTTTTCAGTATATAAATCCATCCACTCTGGATAAATATATTTTGCCGGACTCCAACGGTAAAATGCGGTGTCTATTCCAAACTGCATTCCATGGGTATGTCCTGCGAAGCTTAATTTGATATCGGGTTTATGATTTAAAACTTGTTGACGCCAATGAGTTGGATCGTGGCTTAACAACAATTTTACGGGAATGTCTTCGGTACCTTTGTATGCTTTCTCAAGGTTACCATATTTAGGAAATCTTCCAACATTGCTCCAGTTCTGTATGCCTAAAATGGCAATTTTTTGTCCGTTTCTTTCAATGATTCTATGTTCGTCCATTAAAAGATCCCATCCAAGTGATTTGTGGTGTTGAAGAATTTGGTTGAAATTTTCAATTTTAGCTGCATCAGACTCCCATTGTGTATAATCTCCGTAGTCGTGATTTCCCAAGGTTGAAAACACTCCCATGGGTGCTTTTATTTTGTTGAATACATCAATCCAAGGCTCTACTTCCTTAGACGTATCATTTACCAAATCTCCGGTAAAAAACACCATATCGGCGTTTTGTTGGTTGATTAAATCTATACCTTTTTTTACGGCTTCTCTATCCCAAAAACTACCGGAATGAATATCTGAAATTTGTACAATTTTTAATCCTATAAAAGCCTCAGGTAGTCCATCAATTTTAATGGTTCTTTTTCTCACTACGTAATTGTGTGCTCCTTTAAAAATCCCCCAAATAGCTGAACTGATAAATAAACCTCCAAGACCAAGACCTATGTAATGCAAAAACTTCAATCTTGAAATTCCATGTTCAACCTGAGTTTGTGGTTGTTTATCTTTTGTGAAATACAGATGAATAAAACGCAAGAATCTTTGGATATCATCTATCAATAAGAAAAGAACATATAGTACTTTGGCAACAAGAATGAAAAGCATAAATGCTCCAATAAATTTACCCAAATGGCCGCTTGGTTTCATGTTAACAAACAAACCTAAAGCGAACATTGTATAGATTAGAAAGTTATAGCCCCAATAAATAGATCTTACGATTTTGAAAGTTTTTTCTGATGTATTTTTTAGTAAAAATTTTATTCCTTGCCAAACGTATAAATCAATGGAAATGAAAATCAAAAAAAAGATATAGGGTGCGAAGAGTTTACTTTTTAGCATTGAGATGCGAAATTACGAATTGAATTTTGTAACGTTTTAAATTCATCGTTAAAATGTCTAAAAAGTTGGTTCAATGACAATCTTCAATAATTTGTTTATTTTTGAAAATATGCAAAAAATAGTGGGTTTTTTATTTGCAATTATTGCAAATTTTGGATTAACTGCACAAACGGATGTAGATCAAGTACTGAAAAGTATGCCATTGCGCAATCTTGGACCAGGAGCAATGAGTGGAAGAATAACAAGCATTGCAATTCCTAGAAATTCTGCTTCGATGAACTATCAGAACATCATTTATTGCGGTGCTGCAAGTGGTGGGGTTTGGAAAAGTGAAAATTGCGGGGTGTCGTGGAGGCCAATTTTCGACGACATGGATATTCAAAGTATTGGTGCTATTGCCATTGATCCACAGAATGCCAATATTGTATATGTTGGAACTGGTGAAGGAAATCCGAGAAACAGTCACAACAGTGGGAAAGGAATTTATAAGAGTTTAGACGGGGGAAAAACTTGGAAGTTTTTGGGTCTAGAGGGAACAAAAACCATTCACCGAATTTTAGTTAACCCGCAAAATACCAATCAGATTTTTGTTGCGTCAATGGGTAGTATTTGGGGTGGCAATGAAGAACGCGGCGTTTTTCGCAGCGATGATGGCGGTGCAACTTGGAAAAAAGTTTTGTATTTAAATCCTACAACTGGATGCGGTGAATTGGTTATAGATCCAAATTACCCCAATAAGCTTTTCGCTTGTATGTATGATTTTGAAAGAAAACCTTATACTTTCAGGAGTGGTGGAAAGGGAAGTGGCATCTATGTATCTCACGATTGGGGAAGTACTTGGGAAAGATTGGGTGTTAAAAATGGGTTACCCAAAGGCAATATTGGTCGATCAGGTTTGGCTATTAGCCAAAGCAATCCAAATCGACTATATGCAATTGTTGAAACTGAAAAAAACACATTATATAGAAGCAATGACGGGGGTAAAAATTGGGTTAAATTGACTCAAAATACCAATATTGGGAATAGACCTTTTTACTATGGTGAAATCTATGTTGATCCACAAAACGAAAATCGGGTTTATTCCATTTGGAGCCAAATTTCAAAAAGTGAAGATGGTGGTAAAACTTGGGAAATATTAGCTGACTGGGGACATATTCATCCGGATCATCATGCATTTTTTGTGCATCCTGATAATCCCAAATTTATTGTGAATGGCAATGATGGTGGACTCAATATTTCAACTGATGCGGGCAACACGTGGAGATTTGCGGAGAATATTCCTGTTGGTCAATTTTATCATGTGAATGTTGACAACAATATACCGTATAATGTTTATGGTGGACTTCAAGACAATGGTAGTTGGGTAGGTCCAGGATTTACATTTAATCATGGGGGAATTCAAAATCATGAATGGCAAGAGTTGTTATTTGGTGATGGATTTGATGTGGTGCCAATTGAAAACAATTCTTCGGAAGGTTATGCCATGTATCAAGGGGGTAATGTATATCATTATAACTTGAAAACACAGAAAAATACTTACATAAGACCTGTACATCCAACAGTGAAAAATTTAAGGTTTAATTGGAATGCAGCCATATCAACCATACCAGGTCGTCCCAATTCACTGTATTTTGGAAGTCAGTTTTTACATGTTAGTCATGACAAAGGGTTGAATTGGCAAATAATTTCATCTGATCTTACAACCAATGATACTTCAAAATTACATCAAGAAAAAAGTGGAGGAATTACAATTGATGCCACTGGAGCGGAAAATTATTGCACCATTATTTCCATTGCACCAAGTTTAATGAATCCTACTGAGAAAATTCTAGTTGGTACGGATGATGGAAATGTTCAAATGACCGTTGATGGAGGTAAATCATGGCAAAATTTAACAAAAAACATCATAGGATTGCCGAAAAACTCATGGATATCAATGATCTACTTGGATTCCAATAAATCAAAGATATTGAATTCAACCGCTAAACCGGGATTGGTTTTTGAACCAATAGTGGAGGATATTTGGGTTGTTGCCAATAATTACCGTCAAAACGATTGGAATCCATACTTATTCAAATCTGCAGATGGAGGTAAAACATGGAAATCAATGATCAATTCAACAGTAAAAGGTCATTGTTTATCAGTCTTGGTGGATCCACTGAATGCGAATTTGGTATTTTTAGGGACAGATCAGGGGCTTTGGATTTCGCTAGATGGCGGTATTAATTGGAAAAAATGGAGTAAATTTCCATCTTGTCCGGTTCAGGACATTAAATATCAGTTCTCCGAGTCTGATTTGATTTTAGGAACTTTTGGTAGGGGAATTTGGGTAATTGACGACATTTCTATGCTGCGCAATTACACTAAAAATATAATGTATAAAGAGCCTTTAAGAATATTGTCATCGAATCATGGTTATGTTGTTGACTATAAGCAATCAGCAGGAATGAGATTTGGAGCTGATGGTGTTTGGACGGCACCCAATAAACCTTATGGTTGTAATGTGAGCTTAGCAGTAAATTGTGAAAAGAAAAATGATGAGTGGATAAAAAGGGAATTTGAAGGGTTGGTATTCAATGAAGAAGGCAAAAAGATTAGAACCCACAAGTTTGCATTCGACAGTTCGGGAATTTATAGAATTCAATGGAGAATGATAGAAGATGGTTTTTATTTCCCTACTCATGCGAACATCAAAAAAGATGAGACATTGCCTGCTGGAAGGACAGTAAAACCTGGGAAATATAAATTGGTGATTCTACATAAAAATCAAAGAATGGACAGTACTTGGGTTGAAGTTATTTATCCGAAAGGTGATTTTAATCTTGAAAATTTTGAACGTCAAACTATATTGATTCAAAGATTTAAATCTTTGACGAATAAGAGTTTTGAAGTTTTTGAGAATTTGAAAACCATGGAGAAATCTTTGGTCAAGTTGTCAGATGAAAATTGGGAAAATGATTCTTTGAAAGCTGATTTAATGAGAAATAAGGAACGTTTGTTGGATTCAATAAAATATTTCAAATCTTTATTCATGTTGGCGGAAGACATTACCTATTATGAGGAGTCTACTATTAGATTGAATAATTTGCTTGATCAGGCCAATGGATTTTTATATGACGGTGTGAACATTGGAAATAACACACAATATGCAATTGATCTAGTTGAACGAGAAATTGAGCAAATTATTTTTCGTTTAAGGGTATTTATTAAGAACGATTGGAAGATGCTAGAAAACAAGGTTAGAAATGAAAAAATTAAGTTGATTCCAGAAATCAAAGAGTTTTGATGCGAAAAAATGATAAATTGGTATATTGAAACCATCAATTTATCATGGCATTTTGGTATTATTAACTTAAATTTGAAATTGAATTTTTAGCTTTTTTGAATCTTGAGGTTTTTTAAATCAACTTTACTCATCATTATTTTGTTGTTGTCGAAGAATTTATTTTCGCAACAGTTGATTTTAGGACCAGGGATAACTCCTTTGTCGCCAATTTATACATTCTCTTCTTTAAGGTTAAAGGCTGCGGTGGTCAACTTGTATCGAAGATTTGGAGTATATGGAATGTGGGAGTTGAATCCCAACAACAATTATGGTCGAGATGCCATAGGTATTAATTATCAGGTAAATTGCGTTTTTAGAATATGGGCGGGGTTAGGTGTCTTTGAAAAAGGCTTAATCAATCCACAGGTTCCAGATAACGTGATGAATGGATTGAGAAAAGAAATGGGAATGGGTTACGTTTCAAGAGAAGCTCCGATTCACTGGGAACTGGGTTATTCATTTACACTCGGACCAACATTTAACTTTTTTTATGAAATCCCACTTGTAAAAAAAGACCGAAACGGCGATGGTAAATACACCAACATTGATAGAAGTATTCCATGTACTTTGGAATGGATGAGAAGGGATTCTACCATTGAAATCGTTTATGACACAATATATGTAAATCCAAAACCTACAAAAGCAGTTTGTGAAATTCCATTGCCCATTGATAGCTTTAGTTCCGAGAATGCAACATCGGCTGTGTTTGATTTACCATTATACTATGAGAAAGATCAAAGCACATTAACTGATTTCAGCAAAGAAAAGTTAAAGTATTATTTGGTAGGTATTTTAAAAGATAGGCCAGAATTAAGTGTTGAAATTGGTTCGCATACACCATGCAACAGCAGGAAAGAATATAATTTGCAGTTAACTCAGCGAAGGGCTGATACCATAAAAAATTACCTAGTTAGAGAGTTTGGTGCAGCTCCAGAGAGAATTTTGGCAAAAGGCTATGGCGAATCTAAATTGGTGAATATGTGTAAATGTGAGGGTAGCGAGGTTTATGGATATACTCCATACATTGACAGCGTGACCCAAAAACAAATCATCAATTACGATAGACAAGGTAATTACAAAGGTCGTATTTATCTGAATTACAATAAATCTGAGATTTCTGTGATTAACGGAAAACTATATGTGAAATGCGATGGTTATCAAGAACTTCAAAATGATAGGATTACACTGAGATTTAAAAAGAAAATTTCGCGTTTTGCGAAATTAAAAGATAGCTGTCACATTTTTCTGCCAGGTGATTCTTTGATCAAAATAAAAGATTGCAAGGATAATTTTGAGTTAGGGTCAATTCCATTCGATAAACTAACCGCATCAACTGCAAAAGATGGAATTTATGATTTACCTTTGGTATACGAACAAAATAAAGTGATCAATGAAACTTCTAGCTTTGAATTTTTAGATTCTTTGGCTACGAGAATATTAATTCCAAATCCTAAGTTGGTATTAGAAATCGGTTCTCATACTGATTGCAGACAAACAAGCGAATACAATAAGAATTTATCTCAAAAAAGGGCTGATAGCGCTATGGCCTATTTGATTAAAACATATAAGATTGATCCAAATAGAATTGATGCTAAAGGATATGGTGAATCTAGGTTAATCAATGGTTGCCAATGCGAGGGTTCAGAAATCACAGGTTATACGCCATATATAGAGGGGGTGACCCAAAGAATGGAGGTTGAATTGGATGCCCGTGGTAAACAATTGAGTTCATACTATGTGCCATATACTTCACGTGAGATAAAAATCATAGATGGAAATCCTTTTGTGCCTTGTAACGAAAAACAACATAGACAAAATAGGAGAACAACTTTAAGAATAGCAGAGAGTTTTGGTGAATTGTGTATTGAGAAAGCATATATTGCTCCTGATACTACTCCTCCAGATACAGTGCAACCAACAATGGAAATTGTGATGAAAGAAGCAAGTTCGATTGATAATTTTGACATTGAACATGCTTTTGATGAAGTATTCTTATTGCCAATTTTCTATGATTTGGATAAGGCTATTATCCGACCTGATGCACAAAGGGTTTTGGATTCCTTTGCGGTAAAAATATTGAATAAATATCCTTATTTAATTACCGAATTAGGTTCACATACCGACTGTCGTATGCCTTATGAATATAACGAAAAATTGGCAAGACGACGCGCCGATTCAGCGGTGGCTTATTTAAGAAGAGTATGGAATATTGGACCAGATAGAATTGTGGCAGTTGGTTATGGTGAAACCCAGTTGATGAATGACTGTCATTGTGAAGCTTCTGCAGTTGTTGATTACACTCCATACATTAAAGGAAGAACCAAGAAAATGTTGGTGGAGTTGGATGATGATGGAAACGTAAGTAAAACCATTTATGTAGATTATGATTCTACTGAAATTGTTTATTTCGATGGAGATCCATTTGTAAAATGTAATGAGTTTCAACACCGTCAGAATCGTAGAACAACAGTTCGATTTGCCAGTGATCCGGCGAAATTTGGAATTAAAATTAACCAAGACGTTGATTTGAATAACACTAATAAAGGAAATTCAAATACTTTTGCTAAGGGTAGAAAGGGTGGACGAGGTTACATCAAAGATAATGTGGAAGAATTCCATAAAAATGTAAAAGATATTTCGCAATTTGATATCAAAGAAGCAATGGATGTTGCCTACGTGTTGCCAATTTTCTATGACTTAGACAAAGCTGAAATTAGACCGGATGCAATTGGTACTTTAGATTCATTCATGTCTAGAATTATGAATAAATATCCTCAATTAGTTGCAGAGTTAGGTTCTCATACCGATTGTAGGATGCCTTATGATTACAACGTGGCACTTTCTAACAGAAGAGCTGATAGTGCAGTAACCTATTTAACTTCTCGAGCTGGTCTTGATAAAAATCGTGTGGTTGCTGTTGGTTACGGTGAAACTCAGCTCATTAATGACTGTAAATGTGAAGGATCAAAAGTTGAGGGTTTTACACCTTATATTGAAGGTACCACCAAGAAAATGTTGGTTGAATTAGACGATGATGGTAATGTAAGCAAAACCATTTATCTAGATTATGAACCAACAGAAATACAATATGTTGAAGGTGCTCCTTACGTTAAGTGTAATGAATTTCAACATCGTCAAAATCGACGTACTACTGTCCGTTTTGCCACAGATCCGCGTGAATTTGGTTTGATCATTGATCAAGACGTAGATAAAAATAATCGAAATAAATAATTCATTTATAAAAATATAATTGCATAAAAAATGCCCCTTAAGGGGCATTTTTTATATAGAATGATTTTGTAATACTTAATTTACGAAATGAAGTTTTTCGCTTTTTGAATGAATCTCTCCAATGCTTCACCCTTTAATTGTTGTTTTTCTAACATTGCTAAATCTATACAATACTGAATTGTGTCTTTTTGCTCCTCTTCAGATTTATTAAGAACTTTTAATGCCAATTCATTGTTTGCATTGATAATTAAAGTTTGTTTCTTCATGCCTAAATCTCCAAATGGCATAGATTGTCCCATTTTCGCATATTCATCCATTCTTCTTTCCCATTCACTTCGGTGAATTGAAATAAACTCTTGTTGTGGCGGAAGTGACTCTACTTTAATGTCAAATGCCAATTCGTTCACAATTGATTTTACAGTATTTTGTATGCTATCTGATTGTTCTTGAGATAAAACAGATTCAATGGTAATGTCTTTCTCTACCAATTGATCCATTGGTGCACCATCAACACAACGGAATTTTACTTTTTCGTATTTGCCTTCGGCAAATCCAGCAAAATGTACATCTAATGGGCCATCTAATACAACCACTTCGTACCCCATGTCTTTGGCAGATTTTATGCTCATGTGCTGTGAGTGTGAATCAGTGGTATATAGCACAACTGTATCACCATGTTTATCAGTTTGATTGATTTTGCAATGATCAATCCACTCTTGAATTGTATGTAGTTTGCTCTCTGTGGTTTTAATCAAACAAACATCCTTCATTCTTTCTGCAAATTTCTCATCACTCAACATTCCGTATTTGGCAATTAAATCCAAATACTCCCACTTAGATTCATAATCTGCACGATCAGAGTTGTATAATTCTTGCAATTTATCGCTCACTTTCTTAGAAATATGAGCAGTGATTTTCTTTACATTTGAGTCACTTTGCAATGAACTTCTACTTACGTTCAAAGGAATATCTGGCGAGTCAATAACACCTTGTAATAAAACCAAATATTCTGGTAATACATCTTTAACATCTTCTGTTACAAATACCTGATTGCTATACAATTGAACTCTGTCTCTTCTGTTATCAAGTGCCTGATTTACTTTCGGGAAAAATAATACTCCAGTTAAATTGAAAGGATAATCGGTATTGATGTGGATGTGAAACAATGGTGCCTCTTGCATTGGATATAATTCTTCGTAGAATTTTTTATAGTCCTCTGCTGATAATTCCGATGGCTTCTTTGTCCAAATAGGGTTTGTATTGTTCACTTGCTCACCATCAAACTCAATTGGAATTGGCAGGAAGCGACAATATTTCTTCAAAAGTTCTTTGATTTTCCATTGAGAAAGATAAGTTTCGGCATCTTCATCAGTTAAATGTAAAATCACATCGGTGCCACGTTTTTTACGTTTACCTTTTTCAATTGTGTATGAAGTTGTACCATCGCAATTCCACTCTACGGCTTCTGAGTCTTTTTTAAATGATTTTGAAACAATGGTTACATTTTTTGAAACCATAAATGCAGAATAGAATCCAAGGCCAAAATGACCAATCATTTGATCTGGCTCTTTATCTTTCCATTTTTCAACGAATTCAGTTGCTCCAGAAAATGCCAATTGAGTGATGTATTTCTCAACTTCATCTTCAGTCATACCAATACCATTATCTGAAATGGTGATAGTTTTCTTTTTTTCGTCTATACTTACTGTAACTTTACAATCGTTGATGTCATCTTCAAACTCACCCACTCGAGATAATGTAGATAGTTTTTTAGTGGCGTCAACCGCATTGCTCACCAACTCACGTAAAAAAATTTCTTGATCTGTGTAAAGAAATTTCTTAATAATCGGGAAAATGTTTTCTGATTGTACTGAAATTTGTCCGGTTTTCATGTTTTGGAATATTCAATGATTGTTCCAATTTTAAAAGTGTGAAAAAATGTCAGTTTTTCCGTGAAATATGCAAAAATTACTGACAAAATATACCTGAAATCTCAATATTGCCAAGTGAAATATCCGTATTTTTGTATTTTACAGCCATGAACAATCAGCGTGTTAACAAAGTATATTCCGTTGAAGCCGCGCGTCCTAAGTTGGAGAAATATTGTGCCTATCAAGAACGCAGTCATAAACAAGTATACGACAAGTGTAGGTTACTTGGATTGTCTGAAGATCAAGCCAATGAACTGTTGGTTGAATTGATTCGTTCAAATTTTTTGAGTGAAGAACGTTTTGTTTCTGCTTATGTAAAAGGGAAATTTAAAATTAAAAGTTGGGGTAAACACAAAATTTCTCAAGGATTAAAGCTTGCTGGTGTTGGTTCAAAAATGATTCAGGAAACAATTCAGGAGATTGATAAACAAGAATATATCAAAACCATACAAGAATTGGCTGCTAAAAAATCAAAAACCGTAAAAGCAAATTCGGAGTTTGAGAAAAAAGTAAAAATTCAGCGTTATTTAATGTCGAAAGGTTATTCCTTAGACGACATTCAATCAGCGTTAAATGAAGATGCTTATTTGTGATCGTTTGAAGGATTCATAGACCATTCGTTGATCTTCATAACTACATCATAAGGTTCAAATACACCTTCTGATTTCTCAATCTTTCCAGTTAATTTGATTTCCCCCTTAAAACGATGAATTTGGTTAATCTTAGGATCTACCTGAATAAAAGCAGTAATTGTACCTTTTAAGTCAACCAACTTGTTGGTTCCCAATACATTTACATAATCATTTACCTTAACATCACCCTTAACGCCTACGCGACAAACTTCCACACCATATTCGTTCTTTTCCATTTTTTCAAAGGTTAGTTGCGTTGTTAATCTGCGTGTTAGTGGAAATGCGAATTGGCTGTCAATCCATGTTTCACCAATTGCCCTTTGTTTGTCGTTATGCAAAAAATAGGTACATTGAAAACTCGGTTCAATAATGTGTAAATTGCCGTTTTCCATTGCATCCATATAGATTTTTTTACCATCCCACTCTATAGACTCTCCATTGTTATTGTAGTTGGCTCGGTAAGCATAAACTGTGAAATCTTCAATAGGATTTCCCAAATCTTTGATAACACCGTCTGTAGATTTAATGCCAGAAATTTCAGTGAAAGTAAACTCAATATGCTGTTTTCCTTTTTGATAGTTTTCAGTAACTGATTTGTCTTGTCTATATCCCGGTTTTAATACATAAGCTTTCCCAACCGACCTCATGTTGGTATATACCTCTTTTGGTGTAGAAGCCGTTGTTGTGTAGGTTGTTTTAATTCTCTGTTCTCGTTTGAATACACCCTCAGGATAAAATCCTGGCATTGGCATGAGTTGGGCAAATACCGAAGTGGTTGAACACGTAATAATAAATGAAAGTGCAAAAAGATTTTTCATATTGATGATTCAGTTGTTATTTTTTTAATTTGTCATTAAAAGTTCCGGCAATAACTGTAGGAAATTCTTGTGTATTGACAATAATTCTGCCTTCTAATTTCATTTTTCCTTCAGTATGAATAATATAATTTGTTTTAGGTTCTACATAAATTGTGCCAGATAAATTTCCAACAACATTCGATTGAAATGGAACTTGGTTCTGTTCGTAATTCAATAACATTTTAATTTCTCCATTGAACGACAGAACATTGAGATTTTCTTCCTGTTTTTCGAATTTGTATTGAACAAAGTAATTGTTATTTTCATCATTATTAAATGAACTGTCAACCCAAGAATCTCCTATTTTCTTTGTTGTTTTAACATGAAAAAAGTGGGGATTCGGCATTCCTTTGTCTATTCTGCTCGTTACAGTTTGTTTCAACTGTAAAATAACATCGGAAGGAGCATTGATCGAATCAATGATTCCGTTTTTATTTGTATAAATAGAAAATATTTTCATATTTTCAGGAACCTCTTTTATGAGTTGTTTTTTATCTCCAACTTCAGTATATCCATTGAATTTAATATTGTTAATCGTAATTTTTTGATGATTATTTTCTGGCTTTTCTATTTTTTGCTCATATTCAGATGAAATAGATGTGTTAGAGAGTATGTCTGATCCAGAGATAAAAACTGAATTTTTTGAAGTTTGTTCTGAAATTCTTCGGTACGTTTTTGGGGTGTAAAAATCTAAAGTGGGTTCAATGACTTGTCCCGACAAAAAATTTGCGCTTAAACCAATGATTATAAATGGAAAGAATCTCTTCAACATATAAACAAATATAAGAAAACCCAACTGAAACAATTCACACACTTTTGGTGGATGCAGTTAAAATTCGTTCAAATAAACAAATTCATGGCTAGAAAATGAATTTTCATTCAGATTTTAAAGAAACACTCAAGGAATAAAAATAGATTTTTCCATATTTAACCATTCCAATGCCGAAGTACCAAGTAAAATTTCTTGAGTTTTTAAATCAAATCCAGAGGTTTTAATAAGTTCTCCTGGATTATCTTCTCCAAGTGGAAATGGGTAGTCAGTTCCCAACGTAACCCTATTAGCACCAACCAAATCTACCACAAATTGTAGCATCTTTGGATCGTGCACCAAACTATCTAACCAAAATTGACCAAGGTATTTTTTCGGATTGTGAATGTTGTCTACGGCAACCAAATCGGGTCTGGCTTGCCATCCGTGTTCAATTCTTCCAATTGTTGCAGGAAAAGCACCCCCACCATGTGCAAAGGCAACCCTTAATTTTGGCAATCGTTCAAATATCCCCCCAAAAATCATGCTGCATATTGCAAGCGATGTTTCTGCTGGCATTCCTACCAACCATGGAAGCCAATATTTGGGCATTTTTGTTTTTGCACTCCACCACCAAGGATGAACAAAAAGTGCCATATCTAAATCTTGCATCGCTTCAAAAATTGGGAATAATGCTGGTTCGTTTAAGTTCCAATCATTGATGTGCGATCCAATTTGAATACCTTTTAATCCAATTTCTTTACAACGCCTTAACTCCTTGATTGCCATTTCGGTATGTTGCATTGGCAATGTGCCTAATCCTACAAACCTTTTTGGAAATAAATTGCATATTTCGGCAATGTGGTCGTTTAAAAATTTGGAAATTTCCAATGTATGCTTTGGTTCAGCCCAATAGCTGAACATCACGGGTATTGTACTTAAAACTTGAACATCTACGTGATGATGTCCACACTCCTTTAACCTCGTTTCTGCATCCCAACAGTTGCTTTCAATTTCACGAAAGAATTCACCATCCATCATCATGTTCGCGCAACAAGGTTTGTGATGCTCAAGGGTGATGAATTCACCGTACCCAAATTTTTCTTTCCATTGTGGCAGGTTTTCAGGAATGATGTGCGTATGTATATCTACTGTGAAAAAGCGACTTTCGGAATTCGACATTCTACAAAAATAACGTCAATCTCTATATTTTGCGAATTATTTATTTGCAATTATTGAAAAAACAATGGCAAAAAAGATGTTTTTTTGAAGGTTTATTTATGACAAATCGCAAGATTGATTTTTGGGGAGCAACAAGTATGGTGGTTGCCAATATGGTGGGTACCGGGGTTTTTACGAGTTTGGGCTATCAATTGTTTGATATTCATACAGGCTTCTCAATTATCATGATTTGGATTTTTGGGGGACTTTTGGCCTTGCTAGGAGCATTCAGTTATGCTGAAATTGCGAGCCGATTGCCCGAAGACGGTGGGGAATTTCACTTTCTTTCAAAAATTTATCATCCTGCAATTGGGTACATGGCTGGTTTTGTAAGTTCCACTGTTGGTTTTGCCGCTCCAGTTGCGGGCGCCGCTTTAGCACTTGGCGCCTATGTGCATGGTGTTTGGGGCAACTTGAATGAACGTTATGTTGCGCTTTTTGTGGTTGTGGCCATCTCCATGGTACATTTATACAGTATGAAGTTGGGACTTATATTCCAAAAAGTTTCTACTTTGGCTAAGGTTATTATCATTCTGCTATTTATTGGGTCAGGTTTTTTAATTGCACCCAATGAAATTTCTTTTTTACCAGAGAAAGGTTCCTTTGGCGAGATTTTGAATGGATTCTCTCTTACCCCGGCATTTGCAATAAGTTTAATTTTCGTATCTTTTGCCTACAGTGGTTGGAATGCAAGTGCTTATATTGCCGGAAGCTTGAAAAACCCGGAAAAGAATTTGTCTAGAAGTATTTTGTTAGGAACAACCCTGGTTATTTTACTCTATGTACTTTTAAACGCTGTTTTCTTGATGTCATCCCCTATTACAAGTTTGATTGGAAATAAGGAAATTGGTTTGATTGCGGCAAAATCTTTGTTTGGAGTTTCGGTGGGGAATTTAATGGGTGGAATTATCAGTTTGTTGCTGGTTTCTACCATTAGTTCAATGGTATTTACTGGTCCTAGGGTCATGAAATCTATGTTTCAAGAAATTCCTCAGTTGCGATTGTTGGGAGTAACTTCTCAAGATGGAACCCCACGAACTGCAATTCTCATGCAATGTTTGTTGAGTTTGGTTTTCTTATACACCTTAAATTTTGAATCTCTGATCTACTACACTTCCTTTACTTTGTCATTGTTTACCTTGCTCACAGTATTAGGACTTTTTGTATTAAGGGCGAAACAAGGAAAACCATCGGGTTACAAGGCTTGGGGTTATCCAATAACGCCATTTCTATTTGTATTGATGACAGGTGGCGTTGCCTATTATTTTGTGATTGACAAACCGATGGAGAGTATTTTAGGATTTAGCACAACCATATTAGGATTGCTCTTTTACTTCATTTTTGCAAAAAAGAAAGCTTAATTGTTTTGCAATTTCTGCGAATCTATTCTTGAAGTTAGAACCGCGGCAACAAGCAGTAAACATCCCCCGCAAACAACACCATAAATTTGATTGTTGTTAAGGATATTTTTCATAAAATCACCAAAAAATAGGGCTGCAATAATTTCGGGAAGCACTATAAAGAAGTTGAAAATTCCCATGTAAACCCCAATTTTATTGGATGGCAAGCAACCACTTAGCATAGAGTAAGGCATAGATAAAATGCTGCTCCAAGCAATTCCCACAGCACCCATAATTGCATAAAGTCCAAGAACGCTGTCTTTGTCAATCATTTGGATTGAAATCAACCCCAAACCACCAATTGTTAAACACATCATGTGGGTGAATTTGTTGCCAATTTTTGCGGCAAAAAATGGTATTAAGAAGGCGAAAAGGAAAGTAACAATATTCTGAAACGAATAGGTTAAACCTGCAAATTCTGTACCCCTAGTGTACATCAATTTGCTTTGATCTACCATGGTAATCCAATCTTTAACAATGATTTTTGACGAAGCATCCGCTGATCCGCCATAAATAAAATTACCAACGGCTGGGGTATAGTAAAACCACATTAAAAAGAGACCCGGCCATGTTAAAAATTGCACCAAAGCCAATTGCTTCATTCTTTTTGGCATGTGCATGATGGCGTCTGAAATATCTTTGATACCCTCTATGAATCCACCTTTTTTATTTTTCAATTCTTCTTTTTCTTCTTCTGTTGGGGGATATTCTTTTGTGGTTAAAACCGTATATAAAACAAAAGAAATAAACGCAGCCGCGCCAATGTAGAAGCTGATTTTTACATTGTAAGGAATTTGACCTTTCTCAGCCACATTTGATACCTGAAACCAATGGGTTAAAATCCAAGGCAAAGAACTTGCCACTACGCTTCCAAGTCCAATGAACAAACTCTGCATTGAGAAACCTAGAGTTCTTTGATTTTCTGGCAACTTATCGGCTACGAATGCGCGGAATGGTTCCATTGAAATGTTGATAGAAGAATCTAAAATCCACAATAAACCCGCAGCCATCCATAGGGTAGAGGAATTTGGCATCATGATTAAAGCAAGTGAACTTAAAATTGCACCAACTAAAAAGTAAGGTCTTCTTCTTCCAAAAGTTGGATGCCAAGTTTTATCGCTTAAATAACCAATGATGGGTTGTACAATCAATCCTGTAAGTGGCGCTGCTAACCATAAAAATGGCAATTTATCGGATTCAGCTCCTAAATATTCGTAGATGGAACTCATATTTGCCATTTGTAAGGCCCATCCGAATTGGATTCCCATGAATCCAATACTCATGTTGATGATTTGTGAAAGCGATAAATTTGGTTTCATCTTATTAGTTTTGAGTTGTGAACACTACAAATCCAAATGGCGGCAGTATAAATTCACCATTTTTTAATTCGTATTTGCTTGAAACATAGATGTTTTTTTCGTTGGGACGATAATTTCCAATCACATTAAATGCTTGAGAACCATTTGATAAATTGGCTACCACAATTACAGATTTTCCATCTGTTGTTCTTTCAAAAGCCAGAAGGGAATTTAAATCTTCCTCATGACTTAAAGAAATGAAAGTGGTTGGAGCACCAAAAGTACCATTTGCAATTGCTGGTTGGCTGTGTTTTAGGGAATTCATTTTGCGATACCATGCATACAAACTTGTATCGCCCCAGATAATGGCATCTTTTTCAAAGAATTGCAATCGCTTTTTATTATTTGCTTCTTCACCGCTGTAGATTAAAGGAAATGATTGTGGCAATGTATAATTTAACACGCTGAATAACTGCCATTTATCGGCATACTTTTCTTCTACTGTTCCGTTCCATGAATTTTCGTCGTGGTTGGTTAAAAAACTCATGCGGTAAACGTCATTCGGGGTTTCTTTGTAAGTATCAGTGATATGCTTTTGCAAGTCTTTGTATGTTTTTTTACCTTGAGCAATTTCGGCAGACAATCCATGGAGGCTCCAATTATAATTTGCATTAAATGCATTGATAAAATATTCTTTGGGATTTGGATTGATGTCTTTTTGCATTTCCATTTCTGCTAACATGAAAACCGGTTTTACAGCTTGTAATTCTTTTCTAGCCTCAACCCAAAAATCTGCTGGTACTAAGAAGGCTACATCGCATCTAAATCCATCAATATCACATTCAGTTACCCAATATTTCATTGCTTCAATCATGGCCTTACGGAGATCTTGGTTCTTGTAATTTAATTTTGCTACATCAGACCAATCGTACTGTGTGATAATATTTCCAGCGCTGTCTTTTTCATACCATTCTGGGTGATCGGTAATCCATTGATGGTCCCAAGCGGTGTGATTTGCTACCCAGTCAATAATTACTTTTTGACCCATGGAATGCGCCGTTTTTACCAATGTTTTGAAATCATTCAATGTTCCAAATTCAGGATTTATGGTTTTATAGTTTTTAACAGAGTAATAACTTCCCAAAGTTCCTTTTCTGTTTTTTACACCAATGGGATTTATTGGCATGAGCCATAAAATATCGGCACCTAATTCTTTGATGCGCGGAATATCTTTTGTTACTGCATTAAATGTACCTTCTTGAGAATGTTGACGAACATTTACTTCGTAAATCACTGAATTTTTACTCCATTCTGGAGCGGAGAGATTTGTTGTCAATTTTTCATCTGTTGATTTACAACTGAGGGCAGCAACAGAAGCGGCAATGATAATGGAAAAGTATTGAATTGGTTTCATGGTGTCAGTTTTACACTAAGTAATCATTCGCAAGATAGCAATTTCAATATTGTTACCAAAAATTATTTGCAAAATCCGCAAAAAAAGGCATTCCTAGATCGATTCACAAGCAAAAGCAATATCAAGCATGTATCTTTGTAAAGTGGAATTAAATCAACTGATAAAAAATGTAGAGGATGCCATTGTAGAAATGGGATTATCTCAAGAAGAAGCTACTGCAGATGATCAAGGGCAATGGATATTATTGAAAAATGAAATGCCAATTTACCTCGATGCTTGGCAAGACAATGAGTCCACACCTTGGAATTATTTCATTTTTGAATCTGATAGAACTGTTTTTCAAATTACAGTGCCATTTTGTTACGGACCAACACTTAAGCGTTCAGAATTTTTAGAAGAATTGTTAATTGTGAATTTGAACTTGCATTTGGGAAAATTTTCATACAATTCAAGAGACAATGTGGTGGTGCTAAGTTACCGAATTCCAGGAACTGCATTTGCGGCGAAGAGTTTGGCTCCAACCATCGATGCTTTGGCCTATTACGCGGAAATGGCCTATCATGTTTTAAAAGATGAATTTAATTTAAAACGCGTTGTAGAAGGTTAAAATTGAATTATTATTGCACCATGAGAAATATATTCTTCATCATAGTTATGGTTTCTTTCGCGGCTTGCGGACAGAAATCCTCTAACGAGAATGCGTACAAAAAGGCTTACGAATTGGCTCAAAAATCGGGTGATCATTTGGCAAGTAGTCATGTTTTATTGCAGTGGGTATCGAATGATTCAACCATAAGCAAATGGGCGTATGATAGCTTGGCCTTTTATCATTACTACTATTCTGCAAACCCATCAACAGTTAGAAATCCTTCTGTTGCAATGTTTTATGTAGATAAAGGTTTGAGCCTTAATGATCAAAATGAATTTTTGAAGGATATTAAAGGAAAACTATTGTTAGAGCAAGGGAAAGACACTTTGTCGTATGAAATGTTTGAAGCGCTTTGGAAATCTACCAAAAACTATTCTTACTATTGGGATATGGCTTTTATAGAAACGGCTAGAGGCAAAGTAGACGCAGTTGATATGATGATCAAAGAAGTGTTGAAAGCGCCAGACAATTTAACTAAGAAGGTTAAAATGGAGCATTTGCAAGCACAAGTAATTGAAGAAGTTCCTGCTAAAGCGGCATTTTTATATTTGAATGCCTTGCTTCAAAACAGCAGAAGAGATATGATGGGTTCCGCGGAATCTATTAAAGAAGCCCTTCAAATTGCACCTAAATTTTATGCGGCACAACGCTTTATTGTAGACATGCAAAGAGCAGCAGCGCAAGCCCAAGGTGGTGGCCGTTAATAAAACAATTGATCCATTTTAAATGTAGCTGAGACCAATTTGTGATCTCCGGGTACATTTTTACGACTTTTATACTTGATGCCTTTTAAAGGATCTGAATACAAAATATAATCTATTCTAAAACTTGGAAATGGTCCTTTGTAGGTGGTTTCAAGTCCATTTCCACAGGTAACAAACGCATCTTTTAGCCCGTCACAAACCTCTCTATATGTATAACTTGCTGGTACATCATTAAAGTCGCCAACCACAATTTTAGGAATTTTACATTCGTCCAATTCCTGGGTTAATATGGCAGTTTGATCAGCGCGTTTTAGATATGCAAGTCTCATTCGAGCAATTAAACCATCGGTTTTTTGTTTGTCAATTTGATTGGTTTGGTTTACTTCTTGAATGGCTTTGTAATCCGATTTATTGAATCTAAAAGATTGAAGATGAACGTTGTAAACCCTTACAGTTCTGTCTGTTGATTTATCAGGTGAAGGGATTTTTACATCTACCCACATGGCCATATTGCCTGTATTTTCTCCAAATGATATTTTTTTCCAAAGGTGAATAGGGTATTTAGACAAAACCATCATACCATACGGACGATTTTCGCGAAGCTTATACACCAATCCGTAGGGATAATTGCACCTTTTTTTCATTCTTTGAACCAAGGCCATCATGGTTTCATTTTTTGCATAAACTTCTTGCAAACAAACAATATCTGCATTTTCACTTCTAATTACTTGAAGTACAGAATCTTGTTGCCATCCATTGGTGAAAATTCCAAATAAATTGGCGTTGTATGAAACCACCTTGCATAAATCTACTTTTCTACTGCTAAAATCGGGAGCACTTGACCACTGCAAGTACAAACTCATTTGGCCCAAATTGAATAGAAAAAAAGCAACTGGGAAAAGGGATTTCCACTTTAATTGAATGATCCAATAGATTAACAAAATAGCGTTAATTAAAAACAACAATGGAAAAGACAATCCGATTAAAGGGAGAAATGAGTTGATTTTAGGAGAAAAGATGGCAATTTGACCCGACAATAACAACAAGAAGCCATTGACCAACGTCAAAGGGAAAACAATAAGATTGAATATTTTAATGAGCGTTTTCACTGATCATTTTTTGCTAGCAGAAAACAGTTTTTCTTTTTCTGCTGCTGTTAAACTATCGTAACCTGATGCACTTATTTTATCTAATATTGCGTCAATTTCTTGTTGAGAAGGAGATTTAGATCGGTTTATGTTAACCGTTGCCGTTCTTTTTGGTTTTGATTTTTTTGAAGGAAAATTGATTTTAGGGAAATTCCATATTCCTTTGAGTTCGGTCACATAGGCCAATCCAAATAGATAACCGCCAATATGGGCCACACTACCTCCAAAGTTTGAGTAAAACAATACACCCAAAACGTCGAAGAAAATTTTGATGTACACAATCCAACGCAACTCAATTTCAACAATTCCCAATAGATAAATTCTATAATGAGGTGTAAAAATTGCGGTTGCCATTAAAATTGCTGCAATACCGCCGGAAGCGCCAACCAAAGGCATCGATAAACCAAGCAATTGAGAGGAAACATAATACAACAGAGCACCCAATATCCCTCCGAATAAAAATAATCGAACAATGTGTTTAGCACCAATTAAATCTTCTAAAATACTACCAATGAAATACAGCCAAAGCATGTTGCCTAGAAGGTGCATGAATCCGGCATGCAAAAACATGTAGGTTATGAATTGATAAAAATTGATGTAAATGGGAGAATCTGGATGAAATGAGAAAAGGTCGAAAATTAATTGTCCAAATGGAAAAAATCCAACAATTAAAAAGAAGAGATATACCAGTACATTGGCCCATATCAAATTAACAACCAAAGAATTGGTTGGGCTAAATGGTTTATTTAATAATGTAACAGGTCTGTTAAACATCTTATTGTTTCCAATTTTTTTGCCAAATTTTAATTACAATGAATCCAAACAAGGCACCACCAATATGAGCAAAGTGTGCGATGTTGTCTGAAGCCATATCTAAAAATCCTAATACCACATCTAAACCAACGATAATTGGAATCAAATATTTTGCTTTAATAGGGTACGGGATAAACAAAAATATCATGGTTTCATTGGGATAAAGGACACCAAAAGCGGTCATTACCCCATACAATGCCCCGCTAGCTCCAAGCATTGCTGGGTATGGAATGTCTACATTCATGGCATGTCCTGGAAACAAATAACCAGTTTCACTATAAATGGTAAATGCCATGTACGAAAAATGAAGCAATACAGCGCCTAAACCACTTAGGAAAAATAATTGTAAGAATTTTTTTGTACCAAGTCTGTATTCAACCACCATTCCGAAAGAAAATAGTGCAAATGCATTGAATAAAATATGTCCTAAACCACCATGGCAAAAAATATGGGTTACCAATTGCCAAATTCGGAAGTTGTAGCTGTCGGGATAATACAAATACCAAGTAGAAGGATCAATTCCAATGTTGGGTAATGCATATTGAGCCATTGCTCCTAAACCCATGATAATGAGTATGTTCTTGAGTCCTGTAGGTAAATTTTGAAATTGAATCATAGGTTCCTATTTTTCTTGAATAAGTCGAAAATGGTTTCGGCAGTTAGTTTTACAAACACCAATTTTCCGTCAAATGTAAACTGAGGATTGGTTAAAGCAAATAATTCTTTGATTAAAAACTTTACTTCTTCGTTGGAGGTATAATTTTGGGAGTAATTGATACTTTGGCGCGACATACTAGAGGCAAGGCTTTGATGTTTGGATAATTTAACATCACCCTGGGTATTCAAATAATCTTCAATAATTTGTTCCAATAATTTCTGCTCATCACAAGAAGATATTTGAGCTGGTAATCCATTGATTAGTATAGAATTGCCACCAAAATGCCCCAAATCAAAACCCAAATATTTCAAGTCATCCATGATTTCTAACGCCACAGCTAAGTGAGACGGACCCAATTCTACATTCCTAGGAAACAGCAATTGCTGTGTACTACCTTTCATTGTTTCCAATTGCTGGATATATTGATGATATAGGATTTGTTGTTGCGCCAATCGCTTATCTACAATATACAAATTTCCTTCGATATTTGCAACAACATACCTATCTGCAAGGTTGAAAGACCCAAGTAAGGCAATGTCATTGGATTGTTTTTCAATGATTTGATGCTGATGCGGAGGTTGTTGATTGTCTAAAAACGAATTTAATTGGTTAAAATGTGGTTCAACGGAACCCAATATTTTTTGCCAATCTTGGTTTGCGTTTCTATCGTAAGGTTTGCGATCTTGGTTGAATGGATTGTACCGAGAATCTTGTTTTTCAGTACTTGGTTGTTCAATTTTAGACCAATTTGCAAATCCACCAGGAACTTGAGGGGTGTTATTGAGCCATTGGTTGATATTTTCCAAACCCAAAATTTCGGTGTCTGGTTGAACCACGAATGTTCCAAGAGCTTTTCTGGCAGTTGCTTTTATAAGGTTATAAATATGTTTTTCATCCTCAAATTTGACTTCAGTTTTTGTAGGATGGATATTTACATCTACTTTTTCTGGAGCGACATTTAAAAATAGGGTATAGGTTGGGAAACTATCAGATTCAATTAGTCCTTCATAGGCCGCCATCACAGCATGATGAAAATATGGACTTTTGATAAAACGATCGTTTACAAAGAAATACTGATCCCCTCGTGTTTTTTTTGAAATTTGAGGAGAACCCACAAAACCATTTATCTCTACGATGTCGGTAATTTCCTGAACTTCAAGAAAATCTTTGGTATCTTTTTTTCCGAGAACATCGGCCAATCTCTCGAGAATGGGTTTGGGTGTCCAGTTGAAGATTTCACTATTGTTGTTGAAAAGGATAAAATGAATTTGAGGGTTTGCCATAGCCTGGCGCTGGAATTCCTCAAAAATATGCTTGGTTTCAACAGAAATTGATTTGAGGAAGTTTCTTCTGACCGGAATATTAAAAAATAAATTTTTAATGGCAATTGAAGTTCCATTTGAAGCGGCTTCCATTCTTTGTTCAACCACTTCACTGGCTTCAATTCTAATGAAAGTTGCTACCTCATCGTCCTGACGTTTGGTTTTCATTTCAACTTGGGCAACAGCGGCAATAGAGGCTAAAGCCTCGCCCCTGAAACCATAAGTATGCAGAGAAAACAGATCTTCTGCTTTTCTTATTTTGGAAGTAGCATGTCTTTCCCAACACATTCTAGCATCGGTTTCGCTCATTCCTTTTCCGTTGTCAATGACTTGCATCAGCGTACTTCCGCCATCTTTGATCAACAATTTGATATGAGAGGCTCCCGCATCAATGCTATTTTCTATGAGTTCTTTTACGGCACTCGATGGGCGTTGCACTACTTCGCCAGCGGCAATCTGATTTGCAACTGCATCCGACAATAATTTTATGACATCAGACAATATGCACCCCCTTGCTTAATTTATTTTTGATAAACCAAAACACCCCAATCGTTGTGGGTATTGCGATTTACCACATGAAGTCCTTTATTCAAACAAACGTCATTTACCATATCCAAATCAGAAATTTGCAATCCACTGATAAAAATATAGCCATTTGGTTTTAATACAGTTAAATAGGCATCGAGGTCTGCCAGAATAATTTCTCTATGAATATTGGCCAAAACCACGTCAAATTTTTCATTCGGATAATTCTTTAACGTATCGGCGGTTCCCAATAGCATCGCTGTGTTTTCGCAATTGTTTACCACCAAATTGTCATTGGCATTGTCAACAACCCAGTCGTCAATTTCAATTCCAACCACTTCAGAAGCGCCCAATTTTTCTGCCACAATACCCAGTATTCCAGTTCCAGCTCCCATGTCTAAAACTGTTGCATTTTTGAAATGGTTTTCTAATTTGAGCATTTCTAAAATCATGAGTCTGGTGGTAGAGTGATGTCCGGTGCCAAAGCTCATTCTAGGTTCTATTGTGATAACAATTCCTTCACTAACTTCAGGATGGAAAGGAGCACGAATGTGAACATTTTCAATTTGAAGGGGCTCAAAAAAGTTTTTTTCCCACAATTCATTCCAATTTTCCTTGACTTGGTATTGCCATTCAAAGGAAGTACAAAATGGCTGAATAATTTCTTCAACTTCTGATTTCTGTTCTTCGGTAATGTCTTCAATTTTGGCATGAGCCACCATTACATCCCCATCAGTATTGAAATAATTGAAAGGATAATCGCTTATAAGTGCAACAATGATTTCTTTAGATTCATCATCGTTAGAAATAGGGTTAATGGTGATAGAAATAAAATCGGCCATATTATTTCTTAACTGCTGATTGTAAATTACATTCTTTAAATTCAGCATTGTAGCCAATGTTGAAAGGCAATTTTGCTGGTTTCTTCAATGCATAATCCGCTTTCATGTCACTTTGAACACGGGTTCTGAAAAGCGCAATTGTATGGGTATATTGACCCAATAACGTAACCTCAAATCCAGAAGATTTCAATTTTGAATATGGAACACCGCTATCGTCTTGGAGAATACGTTTGCTATTTTTAGTCATAATTCCCCTGATTTTTGAAAAGTAATCGTTATGCATCAAATAGCTCGCTGCTTTGAAAAAGGAAACTATCTGTTTGCGGTTATTCAAAAAGTGATAAATACCAGCACTCTTGTTACCGGTGGTTAATCCTTTATCACTCAAATCTCCAGAGATATAGATCAATTCTTTGGTGGTTCCTGAGCCATCTTTGGCTTTAAATCCTATTCTGATAGCCATTTTTTTATGGTTTCTCACACCAAGGTCAACTTCTTTAATTGGATTGCCATTGGCATCAATATCAAAAGCTTTGATGTATTCAATTTTATATCCAAATTTGGCCATGTAATATAAGCACGTGTGGATGGTTCCATTGAGGTATCCTTTGGTAAAGTCTACTTCCATGCTTAGGGTTCTGAAGAATCCTAGTTTGTGAGGGAAGTACAAAGATTGCTCCAAGTTTGTGAGGTATTTTTCCAATTTCACCGGATTTGCAGTGTCAATGTCGAACAAATATCCCGCTGGTTCTAATCCAACCATAATGACGGTATCTTGTTTTGGAAAGAACATGTGTGAGTAATAAAAATCCCCCCCTGCAAACGGATAAATCAATGTTTTGGGTTCGTTGTTGATTTCTAACTTCGACTGGGTAACCCAATTGGAAATGGGTTTGCTGATTCGGGCCGACAAAGAGTTCCATTTCATGTTGGTACCTCTAGCGTATTTCAACCAAATTTTACCATTTTTCAAATCGGCATTAATTTTGGTTGTATCACCCGACAATAAATCGCAGAAGCGGTTGAATTTGTTGATTAATTCAGATGAAACAACTGGGGTTTCTACGGGGGGGTTGGTTGTTGATTTTTTTACAGAATCTGCAACGATATTTGAATTTTGTGCTTGATTATTCTGACAAGCTACCAAAGATAAACCCAATAAAATGGCGAATGATATACGCATAAAATATCTACAAAGGTAGCGTATTTTTTATGAATTGAATTGACCCATTGATTAGAATAATCGAGTTTGATTTGCAAAAATCGCGGGTTCTATTGCCCAAGGTTCATTTCTATTGATTTTTGATGAATTGATTTTCTGTGAAACTATGTGATCTTTTAAGTCCTCATTTGCACATGGCTTACTCAATTTTTGTCGTTCAATGGCACTTTCTGTTAACCAAATTTCGGCCCCCTGTTCATCCAGAATTACAGGCATTCTTTTCTTGGTATTGTGGATTTTTTCCATCAATGAATTGGCATGAGTTGTCACAATGCTAAAACTGTAAATGTCTGTTCTTGTCTCAGTATTATACCATTTTTCATAAATCCCTGCCATGTACAAAACTTCACTTTTGGATGAATAAATATAATGGGGGATTTTTTGTTGTCCCACGTGTTCCCATTCGAAGAAACCAGATGCCAAAACGATACATGGATTTTTTTCCCATGCATTGTGAAACATCGGTTTTTCAAAGGCTGTTTCCGACCGCGCATTTAGGGAGTTCTTTCTCAACTCTTTCGCTTTCTGTGAATCCTTTGTCCATGCCGGAATCAGTCCCCATTCAAAATTACTAACTTGAAAATTGTTTTGATTTTGAGGGACATACATCACGGGTAAACTGGGATGTTCGAAACCGTTAAAGAAAAATCCTTGTTGCGGCAAAGGCACTTGTTCGATGCCAAATTTGCTTTTGAGAGCGTTTGGCGAAAAATTGATGGCGTACGAAAAGCACATAATTCAAAGATAGTTTTTTATATTTGTTACATGCAAAAAACCTTAACCATTGCATTGATTCGTGAGCGTAAAAATCCACCAGATAATCGTGTGGCACTTACTCCAGTGCAATGCGTTGCCTTGCAAAATCGGTATCCACAAATTGAAATCATTGTAGAAAAAAGCAATACCCGTTGTTTTTCGGATGAAGCATACGAAGAGGTGGGAATAGAAACCTGTTCAGACATTTCTAGGGCGCATATTATGTTGGGCATTAAAGAAATTCCGAAAGAATATCTTATCCCCCAAAAAACATATTTGTTTTTTTCTCATACCATCAAAAAACAACCTTACAATCAATTGATGCTCAAAGACATCATTGAAAAGAAAATAAAATTGATAGATTATGAGGTTTTGAAATGGGAGACAGGACAAAGGGTCTTAGGATTTGGGAGGTATGCGGGAATTGTGGGTGCTTACAATGGATTTTTGACCTTCGGAAAGAAAACAGGATTGTTTGATTTAAAGCCGGCGTGGCAGAGTATCGACTACGCTGAAATATTGTACAATGCGCTGCAGTTGAAATTGCCCAATATAAAAATCGCCATTACAGGGGGCGGTAGGGTGGCTCAAGGGGCTTTGGATTTTATGCGAAGTATGAGAATTAAGGAAGTTACGCCTCAACAATACCTCAATATACAGTACAATCAGCCCGTTTTTGTTCATTTAAACAGTCCAGATTTATATTGCCATCCGGAAAAAACACAGTGGGATACCAAATATTTTTATTCCCATCATCACGAATATCAAAGCTCTTTTGAGCCTTACACAAGGGTAACAGACATTCTGATGAATGGTATTTTTTGGACGGAAGATTTGCCGGCTTTGTTTTCAAAGGGCGAAACGGCCAAAGATTCGTTCAAAATCAAGGTGATTGCAGATATTAGCTGTGATGAAAATGGATCAGTTCCGATTACCTATAAAAGCACGTCGATTCAAAGTCCGTTT
The DNA here is from genome assembly GCA_964492925.1 of uncultured Rhizobium sp. Lineage (GTDB taxonomy): Bacteria > Bacteroidota > Bacteroidia > NS11-12g > UBA955 > VMCP01. Next base: position 99,480 of record CAZBMF010000001.1, read on the forward strand.
ATTGGGTGGGACATAAAAAAGCAAGAGCCATGTGAGCCGTTTACGGCGAACAGCATTGATGTGATGGCGGTTGGAAATTTGCCAAATGAGTTGCCCAAAGATGCGTCGGAAGAATTTGGAGAAATGATGTTGCAGCATGTAATTCCGGCATTGATTTCTGGGGAAAACGCCTTGATAGAAAACGCAATAATTGCAAATAATGGAAAATTGGGCGTTAACTTTGAGTATTTGAGCGATTATATAGCGTAAAATTGACAATTATTCCCGAAATTTGCAGCGAAATTTCAAAAAAGATGACAACCAATCGTACGTTCACAATGATTAAGCCTGATGCAGTTGCAAACGGCCATGCAGGTAAAATTTTAGATCACATCATTCAAAAAGGATTCAAAGTAGTAGCTTTGAAATACACCCGTTTAACTCCTGAAAAAGCAGGTGAGTTTTACGCAGTGCATAGCGCTAGACCATTTTATGGTGAATTGGTTTCTTTCATGTCGAGCGGACCAATTTATGCAGCAATTTTAGAGAAAGACAATGCAGTAGAAGATTTCAGAAATGTAATTGGTGCCACCAATCCTGCTGAAGCTGCTGAAGGTACTATCCGTAATTTGTATGCCAAAAGTATCGATGCAAATGCTATTCATGGTAGCGACAGCGACGAGAATGCTGCAATCGAAGGAAACTTTTTCTTTGCAGAAAACGAAAGATTTTAATTATATTAGCATCATAATTTAAGGGTCGATTATCGACCCTTTTTTTTTGCACTTCTAAAATTGCTTAATCAAAATGACACAGAAAATTAAACCTACAAGATTGGTTGGAGTAGCCGACATTCAAATGTTGGAAGGACCACATACACGTTTTACCGAATTCAAATTTGCCTTTAAAGTCCTCACAGAATTCATTAAAGGATTCAGGAAATTACATTTCGTAGGCCCATGCATCAGCATTTTTGGTTCGGCAAGATTCGAAGAAAGTCATCCATATTATCAACAAGCCAAACAAATGGGATCTTTGGTGAGTCAATTGGGATTCACGGTGTTAACTGGAGGTGGCCCCGGAATCATGATGGCTGCCAATCAAGGGGCTCGTGAAGCTGGCGGCAAAAGTGTGGGTGTAAACATTGAATTACCATTTGAACAAAAACACAATCCTTACTTAGACATCTGGGTAGATATCAAATATTTCTTTGTTCGTAAAGTTTTGTTATTCAAATACTCATTTGGTTTTGTGGTATTTCCAGGTGGATTTGGAACCATCGACGAGATGTTTGAAGCACTTACGCTCATTCAAACCAAAAAAATGCCGTGGTTTCCAGTGGTTATCATTGGTGTAGATTACTGGAATGAATTGAAAGCTCAAATTCATCACATGAATTTGGAAAATACCATTTCCCCTGAAGATGAATCTTTGTTTTTGGTTACCGACGATTTAGATGAAGCGTTAAAATACATACAGGAAAAGATTGATTTGAATGCTCCTAAAAAGAAAGTGTTCAAACGCAAATGGTGGTTAGGAGAGTAAAACTTCTCTGAGAATCAAACACACTTCAATTCAGAAGTTGTATCTTTGCAACAATGAAAGGTCCTATCTCTCAATTTGTCGAGAAACATTACTTGCATTTTAATGCCGCTGCATTGGTTGATGCCGCAAAAGGTTATGAAACTCACCTAACTGAAGGTGGTAAAATGATGGTTACTTTGGCCGGCGCAATGTCAACTGCTGAACTTGGTAAAAGTTTGGCTGAGATGATTCGTCAGGGTAAAATTGATATCATCAGTTGCACAGGAGCAAACCTTGAGGAAGATATCATGAATTTAGTGGCTCATAATCATTATAAACGTGTTCCTCATTACAGAGATTTAAGTCCTCAAGATGAATGGGATCTGTTAGAAAATCATTACAATCGAGTAACAGACACTTGTATTCCGGAGGAAGAGGCGTTTAGAAGATTACAAAAACACATTCATGGCATTTGGAAGCGTGCCGATGATGCTGGAGAGCGTTATTTCCCTCATGAATATATGTATCAAATTTTGTTGAGCGGTGAGCTTGAACAATATTATGAAATTGATCCAAAAGATAGCTGGATGTTGGCAGCAGCAGAAAGAAATTTACCAATTGTGGTTCCAGGATGGGAAGATTCTACCATGGGTAACATTTTTGCGAGCTACGTGATTAAAAATGAAATTAAAGCATCTACCATGAAAAGTGGTATTGAATACA
>CAZBMF010000002.1:0-50526 GCA_964492925.1 uncultured Rhizobium sp.
TGGGCTGCAAATATAATCATTATTTACAGAATGTGGAAATGTTTGTGAAAAATATTTGAAGTTTTTTTGAAAGATCCATATCCTTAAAAAAAACAAAGCCGAAACTTTCGCCTCGGCTCTGTAAGTTATGAAAACTTAAATCTACCCCATCCAAGAAACAATGATGTTCTCACTTTGTTTTTTAAAATCATAATTTTAATGTACACCAACAAAATCTCTACCTTTGCTGTTGTAATCTAAGCAGTGAAAGAGCTATTATCCCTCAATAAATACCTAATAAAATACAAATTCCTCATGATAACTGGAATTGTGTGTGTGGTATTGTCGAATTTTTTTGCCATTTATGTTCCCGTTTTTGTCCGACAAGGACTTGATGACGCTTATTTTACCTCTCAACTTTTTGGATTTAACGAAAGCAACCTACTGTTTAAAATTATTTTGTTCAATGCAATTGGTTTTGGTTCGGCCATTGTAATCGCTTCTGTTTTAAAAGGTGTTTTTATGTTTTTTATGCGACAAACATTGGTAGTTGCCTCAAGAAGAATTGAATATGATCAAAAAAATGAACTGTTCCTGAAATATCAACGCCTCGGTGAAAGTTTCTTTCGTCAAAATTACACCGGCGATTTGATGTCGCGAATTACCGAAGATATCTCCAATGTGAGAATGTACATAGGTCCATCTATCATGTATTTTGCCAATGTATTGTTTTCTTTTATCATGATAATAGCCCAAATGATAATGGTTAATAAAACATTGGCCTTTTGGGTTATGTTACCATTACCAATACTCTCATTATCAATTTATTATGTGAGTGTTAAAATTAATTTGGGCAACAAAAGAATTCAAGAGCAACTTTCAAAAATTACCACATTGGCTCAAGAGACTTTTTCTGGTATCCGAATTTTAAAATCATTTGGGGCAGAGAAACATTTTTCAAAAGATTTTCTGAATCAGGGATTGGAATTTCAAAAGAGAAACATGAAACTGGCCTTTGTGAATTCTTTGTTCTTTCCATTGATGATGCTGTTAGTAGGCTTTTCTACCATCATCATTTTGTACGTTGGTGGAAGGGAAGTAGAAAAAGGATTATTTACGCCTGGAAATCTTGCTGAATTTGTGATTTATTTGAACATGCTGGTTTGGCCCGTTGCTAGTTTAGGTTGGACAACGGCTTTGGTGCAAAAAGCAGCTGCTAGCCAAAAAAGAATCAATGAGTTTTTATCTCAACCTGAAGTACAATCAAACCCTCAACCAATTGATTTAGTGTTCAAAAATGAGATAGAAATTGAAGGGCTTTCATTTCAATTTGCGGATAAATCCACCCGCGCGTTGAATGATCTTCGTTTTAAAGTAGAGAAGGGTTCATTCATTGGTATAACGGGTAAAACTGGGTCGGGAAAATCAACTTTATTGCAGTTGTTAACCAAACAATTGGAAATGCAACAAGGAAAAATATTGTTAGACCAAACACCAATTGAAGAAATTGATATTAGAGCTTATCGTAATTTAATTGCCTATGTGCCTCAAGATGTTTTCTTGTTTAGCGATACCATTGAAGCAAATATTGCTTTTGGCGTAAAAGATTACAGCAAAGAACATTTGCTTAAAGTGATAGAAATTACTTGTTTAGATAAAGATATTGCCCAATTTGACAAAGGCTTAAATACCATGTTAGGAGAACGTGGTGTATCATTATCGGGCGGACAAAAACAACGTGTGTCTTTGGCCCGTGCGTTGATGAAAACTTCTGAAATATTGATATTAGATGATTGCCTGAGTGCAGTTGACGCAGAAACTGAACATCGGATTATTGAAAATTTAAAAACGGTTTTTATAAATAAAACTGTCATAATGTCGAGTCATAGAATTGCACCTTTTGTGTCGACCAACAATATTTTGGTACTTGAAAATGGTGAAATGATAGAATTTGATAGCTATGAAAATCTCATTCAACGGGATGGATATTTTAAATGGTTACATGGAAATCAATCGCTTTAATAGAAGTATATCAATGTTTTACATGTGGTTTTTCATTAAACGTAAAATACAAGTGTCAAATTAACAACACATAAAAAATATTCAGTGAACAACTAATTTCAAAAATTATGATGATTAATGTTGTTTCCCTCAATAAATTTCGCATATTTGCCTTAACTAATATTTTTCTAACCAAATTTAAATGCCTATGCAGGAAGACAATTACAGAGACCAATCGCAGGAAGAGATTTTTTCTAAACGCATTCGGGCCGGCAAAAGAACCTATTTTTTTGATGTAAAAGCAACAAGAAATAGTGATTATTACATCACCATAACTGAAAGCAAACGTAGTCGTTATGATGATGGTTCATTCGTGAAAACCAAAATCCATCTGTACAAAGAAGATTTTAACAAATTTGCTGATGCTTTAAACGAAACAATTGGACATGTTAAATCTAACTTACTCCCCGAATATAATTTCGATGAGTATCAAAGAGAAGACAACCAAGCGGAAGATTAATCAAACTTTTTGTGATGGAAAGGCGGTTTACTACCGCCTTTTTTATTTTATTTTTTCCCCAATTATTCATTCAACACAACTATTTTTGTGAAATGTTAAAAAAGGTTTTGATATATGGTTTGGCTTTCGGCTCTTTGAGCGCCTCAATGGTTTTAATCATGTATTTGAATAAATTGTACTTGAAGCATAATATGTTGAGTGCAATTCCAGTTTTGGGAAATTTGCTAATTTTTGGTTTTGGAGTGTATCTTTTAGTTAAAAGCCTGATGTCTCTTCAACTTGAAAAACCTTTGACCCTAGGAAAAGCTTTGTTTATGAGTTTGTTGATGGGGGTTATTGCCGCTGGTTGTAACATTGCCGCCTATCAGCATATTCAGAAAAATGAAAAAATTGTTTTTAATGAATACAAAGACAACCAATTAAAAGCAATTGAAACCCGTGTAAAAGCAGATTTTGCCGATTTATCTGCCGCAGAACAAAATAAAAAGATTACCGAGTACAAAAATAATTTCGAAGAAAACCTCAATTGGTCGTCTTATGCAATGGTAGAGATGCAAATGTTTTTATCTATTGCATTGGTTGTCACCTTATTGGTTTATATTGCAAATCAAAAAAAGCAATGAAAAAAATCTTTGGTAAAATTTGGCTAGTTTGGTTTGGCATTTGGTTTATCTCCATTTTCCTGCTTATTTATCCATTTTTGTTCTTGTTACTACTTACCCCAAAAACGTATAGATACGCCGATAAGCTGAGGAAATTATGGGGTAAATCTTCAAGTTATTTGGGATTAATGATTCCTGCAATAACCTATGAAGTCCCTCTAAATAAAAAATCTCAATATGTGATTTGTCCTAACCACATGTCTTATATTGATATCGTTAGCGCAGGTGGATTTTTTCCAACTTTTAACTTTTTTATGGCAAAAATGGAATTGAAAAAATTACCATTGTTTAGCATTTGGTTTAAAACCATCGACGTTCCCGTAAAAAGAGAAAGTTTGCGCAGTGCACATGGCGCTTTTGTTGATGCTGGTAACAAATTAGATGAAGGTGGTACCTTGATTATTTTTCCAGAGGGTCGTATACCCGATGATGCTCCGAAATTGCATAAATTTAAACCCGGTGCGTTTAAATTGGCCATTGAAAAGAAATTGCCTGTGGTGCCAGTTACATTTTTAGACAATATGGATAGATTGAATATCTTTGATTGGACATGTACTCCGGGCAAAATGAGAATTCACGTGCATGCACCGATTGAAACTGCTCATTTATCGATTGACGATGTGCAATCACTCCAAGACCAAGTATATTCGATTATTCATTCCAAATTAGTGGAATCAAAAATTTTATGAAAATAACAGATCAAACAGTTGACAATTTAGCCAAGCTTTCAAAACTCTCTTTTGAAGGAGAATCCAAAGAAGCGATGAGAAAAGATTTGGAAAATATTTTGGAAATGTGTGAAAAATTAAAGGAAGTCAATACCGATGGTGTTGAACCATTAATCTACATGACCAATAGCCATACTATTTTAAGAGAAGATTTAGTTATTCAAGAAATTACCCATGAAGAAGCATTAAAGAATGCGCCTAAAAAAGATAGTGACTTTTTTAGGGTTCCAAAGGTGATTGGTGGCAATGAATAATCCACTTATTTCCCTTGAACAAATTACAAAAACCTACACGCTTGGTGAACAAGTTGTGAATGCATTGAAAGGTGTAAATCTTCAAATCTTTCGAGGTGATTATCTTGCGCTTATGGGTCCTTCTGGTTCAGGAAAAAGTACACTCATGAACATTATTGGCTGCCTAGATTCACCAACTTCAGGAAACTACTGGCTTAATAATAAAGAAGTTAGCAAAATGTCGGATTCCGATTTAAGTGAAGTTAGAAATACAGAAATTGGTTTTGTATTTCAAACGTTCAATCTGCTTAATCGAATGACGGCCATTGATAACGTAGCATTGCCGCTGGTTTATGCCGGAGTACCCTTGAATGAAAGGATAGAAAGGGCTAAAGTTGTTCTTGAAAAGGTTGGTCTCAAAGATCGTATGAACCATAAACCAAATGAACTCTCTGGTGGTCAACGTCAAAGAGTGGCTGTTGCTCGAGCCCTTGTTAACAATCCGTCATTGTTATTGGCGGATGAACCTACAGGTAATCTTGATACAAAAACTAGTCATGAAATAATGGCTCTTTTTCAAGAGATTCATGATTCAGGAAATACCATTGTTTTGGTTACACATGAAGAAGATATTGCCAATCATGCAAAGAATATTGTGAGAATGCGTGATGGTATTATTGAAAAAAGTTAAAATAAACTTGTTATAATTGATTGTTTTTGACAACTTGCAGTCACAATCATGATTACTTCGGCAATTTCTTGGTACTTCCGTCAGCGACATGATGAACTGTGGCATTTTATTTCTGAAGCCGAAAAACATCAATGGGAAATGTTTCAGGTTTTTATGGATAAACTCTCAAGAACCGAATATGGTAAGTCCTTCAATGTAAAAAGCAATTTCACTTACAATGAATTCGCAAAAACCATTCCTGTTATTTCTTATGAAGAGTTGAAACCACTGATTCTTCGTACAATGAATGGTGAACAACAGTTGATTTGGCCTGCCGATATCACTTGGTTTGCCAAAAGCAGTGGAACTACAAGTAATGAAGCCAAATTTATCCCAATTTCTTATGAAAGTCTCGAATATACCCATTACATGGGAAGCCGAGAATCGCTCACACAATACTTTGCCTTTAATCCGTCTGCCAATATTTTTGAGGGAAAAGGACTTTTGATTGGGGGTAGTCATCGTGTCAATCAACACAATCAAAAAGCCTTTTTTGGAGATTTAAGCGCAGTATTAATGAATCACATGCCCCTATGGGCAAATTGGAAAAGTACTCCCGACATACAAATTGCAATGCTCGAGAATTGGGAAGAAAAACTCGAGAAAATGGCCCTAGCAACCATGAATGAAAACGTTACAAGTATGAGCGGTGTGCCTACATGGACCTTGGTTTTATTAAAGAGAATTTTAGAAATTAGTGGTAAATCAAACATTCTCGAAATTTGGCCTAATTTGGAATTATTTATTCATGGTGGAATGAATTTTTCACCCTATCGACAACAATTTCACCAACTTATACCTTCCAATCAAATGAACTATATTGAAACCTACAATGCGAGTGAGGGTTTCTTTGGTGTTCAAGCATTTGCAGACAAATCTGAACTTTTACTCATGACACATCATGGAACCTTCTATGAGTTTTATCCCGTAAATAAAGGACCTGAGTATATTGTTCCGCTCTCGGATGTTGAGCTTGATGTGAATTATGCCATGGTTATTACGAACAATAGCGGACTTTGGAGGTATGTGATTGGTGATACCATTAAATTTTCAGGAAAACATCCTTTTACCTTTAAAATAACGGGCAGAACCAAGCTGTTTATCAATGCTTTTGGTGAAGAACTTGTTATAGAAAATGCTGAAACTGCTGTTTCATTTGCTGCCAAAACCTGTAACGTGGAAATCTTAGATTATACCGCTGCTCCTGTTTTTCAACCAGGTTTTGAGGGACATGAATGGCTCATTGAATTCAATCATCCCCCAGAAAATTTAAAACTTTTTTCGGAAATATTGGATCAACAACTCAAGGTTGTGAACAGTGATTATGACGGTAAAAGAAAAGGTGATTTGGTGATGAAAATGCCTGTTATTCATGTTGCTAAGCCAGCTACGTTTAATAAATGGTTAGAAGCAAAAGGAAAATTAGGTGGTCAAAATAAGGTTCCTAGGTTATCGAACAATAGAACCATTTTGGAGGAAATTTTAAATCTTAATGCCGAATCTCGGTAATTCAAATTCAGTTTGTATTTTTGTCGATAGATACTTTTATCAGAAAATTATGTACGGAGCTATAAAACAACATTTAACAAATGAGCTTAAAACCATTGAAGAATCTGGTTTGTTCAAAAGAGAAAGAATCATTACATCTCCTCAAGATGCTGTGATTAAATTGAATACGGGTAAAGAAGTAATCAACTTCTGTGCGAATAATTACCTAGGTCTAAGTAGTCATCCAAGAGTTGTTCAAGCCGCTAAAAATGCCATCGATACACATGGTTATGGCATGAGTAGTGTACGCTTTATCTGTGGTACACAGGATATTCATAAAGAATTAGAAGCAAAAATTGCAGAATTTTATGGTACTGAAGATACGATTTTATACGCTGCTGCTTTTGATGCAAATGGTGGTGTTTTTGAACCGTTATTGAGTGAGGAAGATTGTATTATCAGTGATTCTTTGAATCATGCTTCTATCATTGATGGTGTTAGATTGTGTAAAGCTAAGAGATATCGCTACAATAACAACGATATGGATGATCTTGAAAAACAATTAATTGACGCTACCAATGCCGGTGTTAGATTTAAGTTGATAGTAACAGACGGTGTTTTTTCTATGGATGGATACGTGGCACAATTAGATAAAATTTGTGACCTTGCCGACAAATATGATGCAATGGTAATGACCGACGAATGTCATGCTGCCGGATTTATTGGAGCCACCGGAAAAGGTACACCGGAATATTGTAATGTGATGGGTCGTGTTGACATTATCACGGGTACCCTTGGAAAAGCCTTAGGTGGTGCTATGGGTGGTTATACAACCGGTAGAAAAGAAATTATTGAATTGTTGCGTCAAAGAAGCAGACCATATTTGTTCAGTAACTCATTGGCTCCAAGTATTGTAGGTGCTAGTATTGAGGTGTTGAAAATGTTGGGTGAATCTACGCATTTGCGCGATAAATTAGAATCGAATGTGAAGCGTTTTAAAGAAGGTATGAAAGCCGCTGGTTTCGATTTTAAGGATGGCGACAGTGCAATTGTGCCTGTTATGCTTTATGATGCCAAATTGAGTCAAGTAATGGCTGATAGACTTCTTGAAGAAGGTATTTATGTGATTGGGTTCTTTTACCCTGTGGTGCCTAAAGATCAAGCTCGAATCCGTGTTCAATTAAGTGCCGGACATGATTTTGATCACATTGATAAAGCTATTGCAGCGTTTACCAAAGTTGGTAAAGAATTGGGTGTAATAGCATAATCCCCTATATTTGCCCTTTAACCATATTTTTATATATGTCACTTTGGAGAAAAAAATCACTTGATGATTTGCTTTTGCAAGCTCAAGGAAGTAATCTTAAACGCACATTAGGTGCTGGTAGCCTTATAGCTTTAGGTATTGGTGCCATAATTGGTGCTGGTTTGTTCGTGAGAACCGCTGCTGCGGCCACTGAAGCTGCCGGTTCTGGTGTTACGCTTTCATTTATAGTTGCCGCTATCGGTTGCGCTTTTGCAGGACTTTGTTACGCAGAGTTTGCCGCAATGATTCCAATTTCTGGAAGTGCTTATGCCTATTCTTTTGTTACAATGGGTGAATTGGTTGCCTGGATCATCGGATGGTCTTTGGTGATGGAATACGCCCTTGGTGCTGCTACCGTTTCAATTGCTTGGAGTGAATATCTGAATAATTTGTTGGGTGGAGCCATTCCTTACGAATGGTGTCATTCTCCTTTTGAAAAATTATACCAAGTTTCAGCCAATGTTGTAACCCAGCTACAAGCGTTACCTGGTGATTGGAAAGGTATTGAAAAAGGTATTTTAAGTGCCGATCAATTTGCTTACCTATCTAAAAATTATCAGCACATGGTAAGCAATGTTACCATTACCAATGGTATCATCAATTCCCCCGCTTTGGTAATTTTGTTGGCTCTTACACTTCTCCTTATTAAAGGTACAAAAGAATCTGCCTTGGTGAATGCAATTATTGTATTCATTAAAGTTGCAATTGTATTGTTATTTATTACAATTGGTTGGAAATTTATCAATCCTGTAAACCATACACCTTACTTGATTCCTGAAGGCACCGTAGGGCACGAAGGTTTCTTTAAATGGGGATGGGGCGGCGTTCTTGGTGGTGCGGGAATTGTTTTCTTTGCCTTTATTGGTTTTGATGCTGTAAGTACCACTGCTCAAGAAGCAAAGAACCCTAAAAGAGATATGCCTATTGGTATTCTAGGCTCTTTGGCCGTTTGTACCGTACTTTATATCCTTTTTGGACACGTTTTAACCGGTGTGGCTCATCATAGTGAATTTGCTACTGCAGGTAAAGAAGCTTCTGTCTCTTATGTAATTCAAAATTATATGAAGGGTTTTGAATGGTTGGGTACTTCTGTAACCCTTGCCATTTTGGCTGGTTTCTCTTCTGTTATTTTGGTGATGTTGATGGGACAAAGTCGCGTATTTTATTCTATGAGCCAAGATGGTTTAATTCCAAAAGCATTTGGTGAATTGCATCCAAAATATCAAACTCCTTTTAAAGCAAATTGGATTCTATTCTTGTTTGTAGGTGCGTTTTCTGCTTTTGTTCCAGGAAGTATTGCTGGCGATTTAACCTCTTTCGGTACACTTTTTGCTTTCGTTTTGGTGAGTTTAGGTATTCTAATCATGCGTAAAAGCAATCCTGATTTACCGCGTCCATTTAAAACCCCGTTAGTTCCTTTAGTGCCTATTCTCGGAGTAATTGTATGTTCAGCAATGATCATTGCACTCGATGCTTTTACCCTCAAGGCTGCTGTTTTATGGATGATTTTAGGATTGATTATCTATTTTACCTACAGTCGTAAGAATTCTCACCTACACAAAAAAGATTAATCAAATAAATTTTGTATACTTGAAAAACCCTTTTGTTTATCAAAAGGGTTTTTTTTATTGATAAGCTCATGAACATAAAGAAAATAGGATTGTTTGATGCCACTCTTTTGGTATCTGGTAGCATGATTGGCAGTGGTATCTTCATTGTAACCGCCGAAATGAGCCGACTTTTGGGCAATGCCTACCTAGTGATTTTCGCGTGGATTCTAACAGGTATTATTACCCTTATGGCTGCCCTGTCTTTTGGGGAACTCTCTAGTATGATGCCTACTGCTGGTGGTCAATACAATTTTATTTCTCGAATTTATGGCCGTACCATGGGCTTTGTATACGGTTGGTCGGTTTTTTCAGTGATTCAAACTGGAGTTATTGCCGCTGTTGCTATGGCTTTTGCAAAATATTTGGGTGTTTTTTTACCTGAGTGGGGACCTAAATCTTACCTTTTGGAATTATCTGTTACTTCTTCCTATACTTTTTATTTGAGTAAAGCTCAGTTAGTTGCCGTTAGTATGATTGTGGTATTAACCTTCATCAATACTTTGGGGGTTCAAGAAAGTAAATGGGTTCAAAGAATTTTTACACTGGCCAAATTGCTGGCATTATTTACCCTTATTTTAGGGGGAATTTATTTGATTTTTGGCGGTTCAATTTCCAATGTAAACAACTATTTCAGTACAAATTTTAAGGGTGGTTTTAATACGGAAAATTTCGTTTTTGATACCAAAGATGGTCATTTTATTTCTGAGGGACATTGGACGTCTTTGCTGGGTTTGCCGTTATTGCTCGCTTTCAGTTCGGCAATGGTAGGCAGCTTGTTTAGTTCAGATGCCTGGCAGGGAATTACTTTTATGTCGCACGAAATTGATAATCCCTCAAAAAACATCCCTAAAGCCTTGTTTTTAGGAACTACGCTTGTTACCATTGTTTATGTATTGGCAAATTTCGCTTATATGGCTCTTTTGCCCATGAAAGGTCTATATGGTAGTCCTGAAGCAAATCAGTTGAACCAGGTGTTTATAAATGGTATTTCTCACGCATCTGATGATAGGGTTGGTGCCTCTGCTGCGTCTGCATTGATGGGTGTGGCAAAAAATGAATCTGCTGGACATCTTGGTATGCTGTTTATGGCAGGATTAATCATGATCAGTACTTTTGGTTGTAACAATGGACTCATTTTGGCGGGAAGTAGATTGTATAAAGCAATGTCGGACCAAGGGTTGTTTTTCAAAAGTGCCTCCCAATTGAATAAAAAGAATGTCCCTCAAAATGCCCTTTGGATGCAGTGTTTTTGGGCTTGTTTGCTTTGTTTTAGTGGATCTTATGGTGATCTTTTAAATTATTGCACCTTCGCCTCTCTTTTGTTTTATATTATTACTGTGGTAGGACTTCTTATTTTAAGAAAAAGAGAGCCTTTGGCCGAGAGACCATATAAGGTGTGGGGATATCCTTTTGTGCCAATTGCTTATATTTTACTAGCAGGACTAGTTGCTATTGGAATATTGTGGAGTCAATGGAATATTGCCCTTAATGGACTCATCATTGTTGGATTGGGTTATCCAATTTATTTCTTTTTTAATAAAAATAAGACGAATTAATTAAAGCTTTTTTCGAAACTTGTTTTCTCAAAGTCGAATGTTTTTCCCCTTAATTTACCCTGTCCTGACAGTGTAGGAAGTAAATTTTTGAATTGATCTAAGAACAAACTTTGATCTCCGTCGCTCAATGCTTCGTTTGGTTGGTTGTGTACTTCTATGATCAATCCGTCTGCGCCGGCTGCTATACCAGCCGCCGACATTGGTGAAACCAATTCTCTGTGGCCAGTTCCCTGACTTGGGTCTAAAATGATGGGCAAATGGCTCAACATTTTAACCATTGGAATAGCTGAAATATCAATGGTATTTCTGGTAGAATTTTCGAAAGTGCGAATACCTCTCTCACACAAAATAACTTTTTCATTACCGCTAGATACAATGTATTCAGCCGCCAATAACCATTCTTCAATGGTACTGCTCATGCCTCTTTTAAGCAATATGGGTTTGTTTATTTTGCCTAAAGCCCTCAACAATGGATAATTTTGCATGTTGCGTGTTCCAACTTGCATAATGTCTACATATTCACAAAACTCGTCAATTTTATCAATCTCCATGATTTCTGAAACAACCGACATATTATATTTGTCGGCAGCATCTCTCAGTAAAACCAAACCTTCGGTTTTTAATCCTTGAAATGAATATGGACTGGTGCGTGGCTTGTACGCCCCACCTCTCAAAAATTTGATGTTATTTTTGGCTAAAAATTCAGAAATTGTGCAGATTTGCTCTTTGTTCTCTACCGCACATGGACCGGCAATCATAAGCAAATCTTTTCCAATATTGGTTCCATTTACTGTGAAAGTGGTGTCCTCAGATTTCCACTCTCTGCTCACGAGTTGGTAGGGTTTTCTGTTTGCCATATCTATTTAAACCAATAAAGGCTAATTCGGTTTTGAATAAATCAGATTAATTTTTGTTTTGGTATGATCAAAAATACCCCTAGCCCCAATTACTGGTTGATCTGTAGGTACTGCCAAAAATAAACCATTGTTCAAGTTTTTCTTTTGGAAATACATCTCGTTGAGTAATTTTTGAAGATGTTGTGTGATGGTAAACTTATAAGATTTTGTTTTTGAGTTATACAATCCACCATAAGTTGATGCATTCAAAGCATCTGGAATGAAATAATTTCTTACACTGTTTTTGGCAGATGGTTGAAACAAATTTAAGCGGGGAGGAGCAAAGAAATTTTCATCAAAATCTGTGATGAAAAACTCTATTTCAGCCTTGTTGATAGAAACATTTCCTTTTTCTATAAGATTGTAAAGATAGGGCAATTCAATTTTTGTTTTTACACCACTTAAAGCCTGAACATATGTTCTGTTATAATGTTTGTTGTTTGATAATTGTTCTCTAATTTCGTTTTTGTAAGGACCAGTTTTTCCAGTAGTTACCGCCGTAGAACTTCCACCAAAACCAAACACAAAGGTGTTTGTATCTTCGTAATACAACATGATTTTAGCTCTGTATGCCATCGAAATGATATTGTTGATGTCAAAAACGCACATCGAACCATTTCCTGGTGCCAAATCCTGATCTTGTGGAACAATAGAAATTCCTTTGAAATACTTGGCAAGATTTTCGTTTGTTTGATAGGCCTCTTTTGGCATACTCATAAGGTAATCTGCCAATTTCTTACTTAGCTTAATTCTTAATCCATCATAAGGTTGAAGCTTTGTTTTTCTGTATCTAACGCTATCCTTGATTTGATTTATGAGTGCACCATAATAAGTAGTGGTATAGTTTTCATCGGTTTCAAATTCACTATTTTGGTAGTAAACATTTGATCCAAGTATGGTTGACTCTAGCTTGTCGATTTTTAACAATTGTGGGGTGGTTCTCTCTCCATAAGTATTGAGACCATCCACAGAGGGTATAAACAAAATGGCCGAATCGGATGACTCACCTGTGGGGAAATTTGAATTTGGTTCAATTAATACAAGATTTGCATACAATGAAGAACTACTTTTTCCCAGTTCCGCATCATTCATGCTGCCAAGAAGAGAATATCTGATGCCATTTCCAGGAAGAGAATCTTCGTCAACTGTTCTGGCAGTAAAACTTAAAGTGTCTGTAACAAACAACCCTAATTGATTTCCGTTTCCTTGTCCATCTAGCACAATGTTTCCTTCTTCTTTCGTGCAAGAAGTCAAATACATAGCACCAAGTAAAAAAATCAGAATAGATTTGTTCACTTGACTGGTTTTAAGATAAGAATTGTTTGTAAAAACTTACGTAGTTCTGTTCAACGTCTACGTCAGAATGCTTCATTACAAGTTTGCCTTCTAAATGACTTTCAACAGATCTATGTGCGTCTTCACAGGCTGTTACAACGCCATCGGCATGTTTCACGGCACCAACATTTAATTCATTGAGTGATGAATTTTCAAAACATTCTGAACAAATATCATCAATTTCATTAAGACTTGCCTTTCTAACAAAATCTTCACCCAATGTGTTGTTGCAATTCTCGTGATAAACGCTGTAAATTACTTTGGTGCCTCTGAAAACCGGTTCGTCTTTGTAAATTGTTTTCAAATACAATGGAATTAAACTGGTCATCCAGCCTTGGCAATGAATAATATCAGGCGACCATCCAAGTTTTTTTACAGTTTCCATAACCCCCTTGCAGAAGAAAATAGTTCTCTCGTCATTGTCTTCGAAGAATTTGCCGTTTTCATCGCTAAATACCGCTTTTCTGTGGAAGAAGTCTTCGTTGTCTAGGAAGTAAACCTGCATTTTGGTATTCGGAATTGAAGCAACTTTGATAATCAAAGGATTGTCATTGTCGTCAATTGATATATTGATACCCGATAACCTTACAACTTCGTGAAGTCTATTTCTACGCTCATTGATTACTCCGAAACGGGGAACCAAAATTCGAATTTCATTCTCTTGTTCTTGTAATGCCTGTGGCAACATTCTGGCAATGGTAGCTAAAGGTGATGTTTCAAGGAAT
The DNA here is from genome assembly GCA_964492925.1 of uncultured Rhizobium sp. Taxonomy (GTDB): domain Bacteria; phylum Bacteroidota; class Bacteroidia; order NS11-12g; family UBA955; genus VMCP01. Next base: position 13,770 of record CAZBMF010000002.1, read on the forward strand.
GGAGACATCTCAGAACTAACAAATAGAACACGTTTTTTTTCTTGGCTCATAGCTTGGGTAGGTTCTTTTTTTGTAAACAGTTTACAAAATTAACGAAAAAAAATTGAATTTTCAAAATAATACATCGGTTAATTCCTTTATTTGTGGGCCATTTTATTCATGTTCATTTTATTTTCAAATCAAGCATTACTCGAATTTCGTAAAAATCTAGCCAATCCGCTGGCTTTTGTTCCTACTATGGGCGCTCTTCACGATGGACACCTCTCTCTCGTGAGGGCCGCTAAAGAAAAGAATTTCACCGTATTAGTGAGCATTTTTGTGAATCCCTTGCAGTTCAATAACCCAGATGATTTACTTAAATATCCTCGAACCATCCAAAATGATTTGAATCTTCTTGAAAATGAAGGAGTTGATGCCGTTTATTTGCCCTCTGTTCACCATGTTTACCCCCCGAACAACCCCTCAAAGCAAATTTGTCTGCCTAATAACGCTATTGAAAGTGTTTTTGAGGGACATTTTAGGCCCGGACATTTTAACGGGGTAGTGCAAGTTTTACATAGATTTTTCTCCCTTATTTCCCCGCAATCTGTTTTTTTTGGTCAAAAAGATCTTCAACAATGTATGATTGTTAAACTCATTATTGATGAGTTTTTTCCCAATATTCAATTCAATATTGTGCCAACCAGTAGAGAAAAGTCTGGACTTGCAATGAGTAGTCGAAACATGCGACTTTCAGAATCAGAATTGAAAAGGGCTGAGGAAATTTATGTATCACTTACGGCGTTATTGACATTTGATCCATCTCAGATTGAAGTTCAAATACAAAGGCTGAAACAATACGAAATTCATACAGAATACTTGAGCTATATTGATTTGCCAAATTTTGAGGTATCCACATCAAATACAGGAAACCAAGCGGTAATTTTTGCAGGTTATTTAGGAGAAATTAGGCTTATTGATAACCTATTCTTGTAAGTATTTAGTTCCGTTTTCATCGATGTAAAATCGGCGACCCCCAAGTTCCACTAAGGCTAACCCATTTGAAAAATCATTGGCGTTTTCGAATGCCACTGGAATCACTATTTTTCCCTCTGTATTGATGTAGCCCCACAATCCATCTTGTTGTACTGTGGCCAATGACTCATGAAAATCTCCGCAATTTTCAAAACTAGCTGCAATTTCCATCACACCGGCCTCATTGATGTATCCAAACAAATTGTTTTTTAATATTTTACACCTTCCAAATTTGAATTTGGAGACTTCGTTTTCACCTATCTCAATTTTAATTCTACCCATTGGATCAATAAAATTAATTTTACCATTGGATTCAACCTTTGATAACCCTTCACTAAAATGTTGAATCTGATCATATTGCGGAGGAATGATAAAATTAAAGGATTTGTCAATAAATCCCCATTTTTCAAGTTGTTTAATGGGTGCATAATTTTCTTCAAATGACAATGCTACATCGTAAATGGGTTTTCTGTAAACCACGGCATTCCCTTTTTTGTCAATATATCCCCAAAATTCTCCAATTTTAATGTTGGCAATACCATTCTCAAAACTGCCAACCTCATCAAAAGAGGTATTAATTACGAGTTTCCCTGTTTGGTCAATAAATCCCCATTTTTTACCAATTTCAACAGCCGCAAGTCCCTCAGAGAAAGACCCAATATTTTCATAATTTGCTGGAATTACAAGTGTACCAGTTTTGTTTATGAATCCCCATTTACTCACCACGTTTACTCCACAATAACCTTCATGGAAATTTTGGACATCAGCATAATTAGGTTGAATGACTTTGTTGCCTTTTTTATCTATGAAACCAAATTTTCCATTTTCTTTAAATGCCGCCAAACCTTCATTGAACGGAAAAACTTCATCAAACGAAATTGGAATGATTACATTATTCAAAGTATCAATGAATCCCCATTTTTTTTCTCTTTTTACGGCTGCTAATCCCTCAGAAAATGAAAAAGCATTGTCGTAAATGTAAGGAACAATTGGAGTACCAAAGGCGTCAATGAAACCATATTTCTTTTCAAATTCTACCGCTGCCAAACCATGATAAAAGTCTCTTGCATTTTCAAATTGCGGAGCAATAACCAATTTTCCATTTAAATCCATGAATCCATGTAAATCACCTTCCACAAATCGAATTAATTGGGAAATAGGTTTGCCTATTGAAATATACTTTGCCGGTAAAACAACTTTACCTTCATTGTTTAAAATTCCAAATAAGCCGTTATCTTCAAAAACAGCCAAATCCTTTTCAAAAGGAAAAATTTGATTGTAAATAGGTTTGACAATATAGTTTAGGTTTTTATCTACAACACCGGTTTTGCCATTTTCTTTAACAATTCCTTTGTTTTCATGAAAATTAGAGGCCATTTCAAAAATTGGTTGTACATATTCGTTTAATTTACCATCAATGCCTTTATATCCAATGGCCCCAACTAATTCAACCTCTTTGAGTTCGGCAGAAAATGTTCCTAATTCTTCGTAAATTAATTGAATAACAACTTGACCGTTTTTATTGATTACCCCATAATTTGAACCAATTTTAACTTTGGCTAAACCATCAACGAAGTCTGAGGGTTCCTCATAAATGGCATTTATTACAAACTCACCGCTTAAATTAATAAACCCATATTTCCCATCTTTTTTGGCGTTGGCAATGTCGTTTTCAAAGTAAGAAATTTCCTCAAAACTTGGAGCAATAATTTCAACTCCATCTGAATTTACCATTCCATACAATTGATCTTTTTCAACAAAAGAATAGCCATTTTTGAAATCACTGGCGAAATTGTATTTTGGTTCAACCACCATGGTGCCTTCTGTGTTGATGTAACCCCACTTATCATTGACTTTTACTGGAGCTAAGTTTCCATCGAAATTTCCAACAAGCGAATATTTAGGAATAAAGATTGTGTTCCCATATTTGTCAACATAACCCCATTTGTTATTCAATTTTACGTTTAACTGATTTTCAATATATGTGCCCGCATCATCATATTTCGGTGCAATAAGATATTTTCCTTTTGTGTCAATCAAACCCCACTTACCATTGATTTTCACATTGGCAGTTCCTTGACTAAAATTACCAACTTGCTCATAAATTGCAGGACTAACAAGTTTGTTTTTAACTGTTATAAATCCCCATTTGTTTTTATCTTTAAAAGGGACAATACTGTCTGAAATGATGCCGATTTCTTGGTAATTGGGCTTAATAATTTCGGTTCCATTGATATGATAAACACCCCATTTGCCGTTTTGCATGGCTGCAAAATAGTTGTTATAAATGCTGCCAATATCGCCGTACTTCGGTTGAACTACCATTTTTGCAGTTCCATCAACAATGCCATAAATGCCTTTATCGCGAACTATGGCAAATCCATTTTGATCAAATGCTGTTGCAAATTCATACACCGATGTGTTGATTTTTTGTCCCTCCAAATTGATAAAATAAAAAGAATCAAATGATTTTACACAAGCAATTTCATTGTAAAAAGGGAAAGCTTGATCATACTTTTCTTTAATAACAGTTTTACCAGTATTGTTAATATAACCCCAATAGCCATTCACATAAACCGGTGCAACACCTGAGTTGAAGTTGCCAGCATCTTCATAAATTGCCTCAACTATTTCTTTTCCTTGAAGGTCAATAAATCCAAAATACCCATTTTTTTCAATCCTCGCAAGTCCATCGTAAAAATCCCTAGCACTGCTGTATGTAGGCTCAATTAAAATGTCACTTGCGTAGTTTATATAGCCCCATAAATCATTCTGTTTCACCCTAGCAATACCATCTTTAAATTCACTCGCATATTGGAATTCAAAAGTGGAAGCAACAATGTTGTTACCAGATTTGTTGATAAAGTCAGCTTTTCCACCTACTTCAATACGTGCAATGCCATTATGGAAATCACTGGCAGAAGAGAACTTAGGTTGAATCACAAATTCACCAGTTAAATCAATAAATCCCCAGAAACCTCTAGTTTTAACAGGGGCAATTCCCTCATTAAATTGACCATGATCCTCAAATTTGTTTTGAAAAGCATAATCCCCAGTTTTATTGATAACGCCAAATTCGCCGTCGATGTCTGTCCAAGCCAATCCATTGATAAACCGATTGACCCCATCATATTGTGCAGGAATAACCAATTCACCCTGTTTGTTTATGAATCCCCACAAACCGTTTATTTTAACGGCCGCATATCCTTCATGAAAATCATCAGCATATTCATAAGATGCTTTGATAACAAATTTTCCGGTTTGATCAATGAATCCATACTTTCCTTGTAATTCTACCAATGCCAAATCTTCTGAAAATCCATGTGCTGAAGTGTATGTTGGTTTGATAATTACACGCCCATCCTTATCCATGAATCCCCATTTGCCTCCTTTTTTGAAGTTGATATACGAACTATTACCGCCTTCTTTCCACTTGAAATAAGAATTTCCGTCGGCAAACATGATTCCTTTTTTGTTGATGTAACCCCACAAGCCAGATTGTTTTACATTCGCTAAACCTTCACGGAAATTCCCAGCATCGTCATAATTATAATCAATTACCAAATTGCCTTTAATGTCGATATATCCCCATTTTTTGCCTTGTTTAACACAGGCCATCCCTTCTTGAAAATCCCCACAATTGTCGTAAATCTCTGATGTTAAATTTTCGCCTTTGCTGTTGATGTAACCAAATTTGTTTTTCGACGAAACCCTAGCAAATCCCTCATGAAATTGACCAACTTCATTATATTTTGCCTCTGTTATCACCTTTCCAGATTCGTGAATAAACCCGTATTTCCCATTTTTTTCATAAAATGCAATCCCTTCATGGAACCTTCCAATGAATTCAAATGCCGTATTTGAAATAACTCTTTTAGAAGTTTTATTCACCAAAATATAACTTCCATCTTGTTGAAGAAATGGTACAGATGTGCTATCGTAACCATTCGAAAAATAAGAAGATGCAAAATTTATAAAAAGTAAATTGATGGCGAAAATGAACCCTCTTTTTTGAATAGATGAAAAATTGAAATGGTTTGATAAAGACATTTGAGAAATTCTATTTTATGGTAGATTAACTTCAAAAATAAAACCTATCTTTCAAATTACCACCATTTTACTTCACTCGCGATTTTTCGTATCTATGAAAATGGTTACCGGGCCATCATTGATTAAATTGATTTGCATGTCGGCCCCAAAAATTCCAGTTTGAATATTCAATCCACTCAACTGCTTCAATGTTGCTACAAAATCATTGTAAATTGGAATCGAAATTTCTGGTTTCGCAGATCGAATAAATGAAGGTCTGTTTCCTTTGGCTGTAGATGCAAATAGGGTAAATTGACTAACTACCAATATGTTGCCGCCAATTTCTTTCACCGATAAATTCATTTTGCCCTCACTATCAGAGAAAATTCTTAAACCAATTAATTTGTTCGCCATCCAAACAATGTCTTCCTTTGAATCGCTGTTTTCAATGCCAATTAATACCATCAAACCCTTGTTGATAGAGCCATGAATCTCATTGTTGATTGAAACTTCTGCCTTACTTACTCTTTGTATGATTGCCCTCATTTCTATACAAAATTCATACTTTTCGGCTAAGTTTGTTTATTCTTTTCATTTTTGAAAATAATACATCATGGAATTGCCTGTAGGAATAGTGCTCGCCGCTGGAAAAAGTAGTCGAATGAAAGCCGATAAAGCCTTTCTGAATTACCATTCCACTCCGCAATACATGCACGTTGAAAACGAACTTAAACCCTATTGTTGCCATGTCCAAATCAACGGATTTGCCAATTATCCCAATGCTTTACACGTCTTCAAGGATCTTGAAATTTACCAAAATAATGGACCAATCAGTGGCATTCTTACAGCTGTCTCTTTGTTTCCCAATCAATCACTTTTTGTTCATGCTATCGATTATCCATATATTCAATCTGACACGTTAAATGCATTGTTTCAACAGTTTTTGGCCTTTGATAAAACCGTTTGTTTTCGCCACCCAGATTCTAAATTTTTGGAACCTTTAATTGCCATTTATCATAAAAATGATTTAGAGAAATTATTGGATTTCTACAATAGTGGACAATCTTCCATGAGGCATTTTTTAACACAGTTGAATCCGTTAATTTTGAATCAAGCATCCGCCATTGAATTAACCAGTGTTGATGAACCTTTATGACCAAATTTGAACTCATTCCAACTGAAATTGTGCGCGTTAACAATGGAAAAATTACCTATGAGAACGACATGCTTTCAGTTGAAGAACCGTTGGAAATAGTTTTGTCTTATTTTTATGAGGGACATTGGCTTGAGAAGAAAATTTCTGTGGTGATGAGAACGCCAGGATTCGACCGGAATTTAGCCATTGGTTTTTTGTATACAGAGGGCATTATCCGTGATTTTTCCGATGTAGATGAAATCAATTTTATAGAAAACTCCGACCTTGAAAATGGTTTGAGCTCAAATCAAGTGGTTTGCAAATTGAAATCTCACGTGCAATTTGATTTGCAATCGGTTGAGCGGCATTTTTACACTACTTCGAGTTGCGGGGTTTGCGGAAAATCATCGATTGATGCCGTTAAAATTGCTTGTCCGATAATTGTCCCTCAAAATAAGTGGAAATTGCCAATTCAAACCGTCTATCAATTCAATGATAGCATGATTTCAAATCAAAAGAATTTTAATTTTTCGGGGGGAATTCATGCTTCTGCACTTTTCAATTTAAGTGGTGAATTTCTGTATTTGCGTGAAGATGTTGGTAGGCATAATGCCCTAGATAAAGTCATTGGCGAAGCCCTTGAAAAAAACATTGTTCCATTGTTTGATGTTGTGCTTTTTTTAAGTGGACGTGTAAGTTTCGAGTTGATTCAAAAAGCCAGTATGGCTGGTATTCGAATGATTTGTGCCGTTGGAGCACCTTCCAGTTTGGCAGTAGATTTGGCCCAAGAATTGGACATTACCCTTGTTGGTTTTTTAAGAGGAAACCGATTTAATGTGTATTCAGCACCTGGAAGGATTGATTTTAACATCTAAAATATGACTTTTTTGCACATTCGTGCCTTGAATTTATTAGTTTTGAAATAAAGTAAACCAAAATATATGTCGAAAAATAAAAACATCCCTAATTCTGAAAACCCTGAAACCCTGTTGGATTTGAAATTGACAAGGCCAAGTGATGCAGCCGCAGGAATAACAGGAGTTACAGTTGCTGTTAAGCATGTTTTTGGTGAAATGAATCCAGTTAGAGGTGTAAAAGCCTTATTTAAATTAAACCAAAAAGGAGGATTTGATTGTCCGAGTTGTGCTTGGCCTGACCCTGATGATGAGCGTTCTCCAATTGGTGAATACTGCGAAAATGGAGCAAAAGCGGTTGCTGAAGAAGCCACAACAAAGCGACTTACTGCCGAGTTTTTTGCAAAGAATAGCATCGCTGAACTTTCTCAACTCAATGATTATGAAATTGGTAAAAAGGGTAGAATTGCTGAGCCACTGTATTTGCCAGCGGGTGGAACGCATTATTTGCCAATTAGTTGGGATAATGCATTTTCAAAAATTGCAAGTCATTTAAACAAACTTAATTCTCCCAATGAAGCTGTTTTTTATACTTCTGGCAGAACCAGTAATGAAGCAGCTTTTTTGTATCAGTTGTTTGTTCGTGAATTTGGTACTAATAATTTACCAGATTGTAGCAATATGTGTCATGAATCTAGTGGAGTTGCTCTCAATGAATCTGTTGGAATTGGTAAAGGTTCGGTGAAATTAGAAGATTTTTATGAGGCCGATGTCATCATGATTATTGGTCAAAATCCGGGCACCAATCACCCGCGTATGTTATCAGCGCTACAAAAAGCCAAAGAAGCAGGATCAACCATTATTTCCATCAATCCATTGCCAGAAACTGGTTTAGTGGCGTTTAAAGACCCACAATCAATCAAAGGTGCTTTAGGAATAAAAGCCAAACTCACAGATATTTTCCTTCAAGTTAAAATCAATGGCGATTTGCCTTTGTTGCAAGCGTTAGAATATTTGATGCTGCAAGAAGAAATGAAGAATCCAGGCACTGTTTTGGATCCACAATTTATTGAAAATCATACACATGGATTTGATGCTTGGAAAGAAAATATTCTCAAGCAAAATTTTGAATGGTTGGTAGAAAATTCTGGAATTTCTCTTGAACAAATACTTCAAACCTTTGAAGCAATTAAGAATAAAAAGAAAATCATTGCTTGTTGGGCAATGGGATTAACCCAGCATAAAAATGCAGTTGATACCATTAAAGAAGTAGTGAACTTGCTAATTGCTAAAGGCAGCATTGGTAAAAAAGGCGCTGGTACTTGTCCTGTTAGAGGACATTCAAACGTACAGGGCGATAGAACCATGGGAATCTATGAAAAACCTCCGAAGGCATTTTTAGACAACATTGAAAAGTCTTTTGGTTTTAAACCTCCACATGAGCATGGTTTCGACGTTGTAGATTGCATCAAAGCCATGCATGAAGGCAAAGCCAAAGTATTTATTGCAATGGGTGGAAACTTCCTTTCTGCAACACCCGATACTTTATACACTGGTGAAGCATTGAACAAATGTGATTTAACTGTTCAGGTGTCAACAAAATTGAACCGAAGTCACCTGATTACAGGCCAAGAAGCATTGATCCTTCCTTGTTTTGGAAGATCAGACGAAGATAAATTGAACGGTGAATTGCAATTTGTTACTTGTGAAAACTCAATGGGTGTTATTCAAATGTCGAAAGGAATGCTTAAACCAATTTCTGAGCATCTTTTAAGTGAACCCGTGATTGTTTGTAAAATGGCAAAAGCCGTTTTAGGTTCTAAATCTGTGGTGAAATGGGATTGGTATATGGAACATTATGACAACATCCGTTGGGATATTGAAAGAACCATTCCAGGGTTTGATCATTACAATGATAGATCACGTTTGCCAGGTGGTTTTTATTTGCCAAATTCTGCTAGGGAGGGTGAATTTAAAACTTTAACTGGAAAAGCAAATTTCAATGTAGCTCAATTTGAACCAACTCAAGTGAAATCAGATGAATTGATGATGATGACCATCAGAAGTCACGACCAATTTAACACCACCATCTACGGGTTAGATGATCGTTACAGAGGGGTTCACAACGAAAGACGTGTCATTTTTATGAACGCCAAAGACATTGAGAAATTTGGATTCAAAGCCGGAGATAAAGTGGATTTATACAATCATTTTGGCGGAATTGAGAGAGTTGCTAGGAATTTTATCATCATAGAATTTAGCATTCCAGAGGGATGTTCGGCAACCTATTTTCCTGAAACAAATGTTTTGGTACCAATTGATTCTGTTGCAGAAAAAAGCAATACTCCAACCTCAAAAATGGTATTGCTCAGCTTGAGACCCCATGTAGTGGCATAAATTTTTAAGGTTTTCCCTTAAAAATAATGTTGTGTTTTGTATTTTTTAATAATTGATTCTTTTAATCTAAAGCTAATTTTGCAACCATCTAAAAATATTGCGTCTGTTAATTAATTGATTATGAAAAATATTAAACTCCTTTGTGTAATCCTTTATAGTTTGGTAAATGGTGTAAATGCTCAAGTTAAATTTGAATTAATTGCAACTGCCAAAGAAGATACTGTGTTCTATGCACTCAAGTATCATGGACATGAAAAATTCAATGGCAATTCCATTACTTGCAATTGGTTTACCATGAGGGAGTCGGTTTATTTTTTCTCAGCTTATTGGAATGGCGGATTAAATTATCGTAGATATCCAGGTCCTTTTCCAGGTAATAAATATACCTTTAACCACAAGGTAAGTGCTGGTTATAATTTCGATGTATTTTTAGATTCTGGTCAGCAAGAAATTTTTGCATTTTGTGAAAATTTTGATAATATTCCAGATACGGTTCTGGTAGGGAATTTGGATGTTTATGGTTCATTTGGAGATAGCTCAGTTCGTTATTCTGTTTTCCCATCAAATCAGAGTGATTGTCCATTTGAGAGAGTTTATGTTCAAACAGGTTTGTCAATCAATGGAATTCAGTTAGGAAGCTTTGCAAATTCAACCTTACACCAATCTACCAGTTGTAATTTGGGTATTGTAGGAATAGTGTTCAATCAATATTCTTTAGAAAGAACTACTTTGGGAAGTTTGCTTCCAAATTGTTCTGATGGTCGTAAATGGAAGTCCTTCGGTTACCCCAAAGATGATCAAGTATTCTTTAATTTTGACTTAATGACAGACTCTGGCCAGCAATATTTTTCTGATTTTGTTGATGCAATTGATCCTGGTGATCATGTTTTTCTTGTTACTGCCAATAGAACAACCTTTGGTTATCCTACATTGAAATTAAAAAACACATTGAAGAACTTAGGATTAAGTGATGCGCAATTTTCTACAATTCAAAAATATAGTTCACCAGAAAAACCGGGATCTGACTTAATGGCTGCTTACGGAAGAAAGGGAATGTCTGCTGGAAAAATGAATTTTTTTGCTGGTTCGGCAAATGATTATAAACAGTACGAAATTTTTATCCTTCCAAATCAACCCATGGACACCGTTTTTTCATTTGCCCCATGTTATGAGGTGTTAACCAGGAAAATCATGGAACGTCAACCTAAACCATCATCTGTTAAATCAATAGATAAATATATCTTTACCGCGTTTCCTAATCCTACCAAACAAAAATGGAATATTCTTTCTCCCAAAACACAAACACTAACTTTGATGAATGCACAATTGCAAATTGTTAAAATGGTGAATGTTGTGGAAAATGAATTGTTTGAATTTGATGCTACCCATTTGTCTGATGGAGTGTACTTTTTAAAGGGCAATATGCTGACAATGAAGCTGCTGAAATCAACAAATTGAGGATTTCCCACTTTACAATTCTAATAATTTTTGCTTTTCTTTGATGGAATTTGTTGCATTACAAATTTACCGTTTAACTAGAAAGCAGATAATTATATAGAATGAATAATTCTTCGGAAAAGCCATCAAGATGGCTTATTGTGTGGGCCGGTTTAAGCATATTGTTGCCAATGATGGCAATCTATGTCTACAGTTGTAGCTCCGATACCATTAAAGTGGGTCAATTTGAGGTAAAGCAAATTAATGGAAATCAAGACCTTGATTTGTTAATTGCAGAAATAGACCAATCGAAAAAAGTAAAGGAGTCTAAAGAAAAAACAATTAAAAGAATAACCCTTGATTCTAGCGGTAATTTAATAGATGCCAATCTTTTAAGCGATACAACCAAACACAGAATTCTGTTGATTGGTGACTCTGAAATTGGTGGTTTGAGATATTCTATAAACGATTATTGCAGAGAAAACGGACATAAAATTGTACTCGCTGTAGAATGGTACTCCGCAACTACCTTTAACTTTGGTCGTTCCGATACCATTGACAAAATTATTGACCGTTACAAACCAACGTATATATTCCTTGTTTTAGGATTAAATGAATTGTATGCCAAGGATTTGAAAGCGAGAAAAATTGCGGCAAATCAGTTGTCTGAAAAACTTAAAGGAATTCCTTATACTTGGATTGGTCCGGCAAACTGGGATGAAGATTTTGGAATCAACAAAGTTTATGAATCTGCCGCAGAACCCGGTACCTATTTTTGGTCTAAAAATCTAACACTAACCCGCTCAAAAGATGGTAGACACCCCGATAACAAAGGGTATAGAATGTGGATGGATAGCCTCGCGGCCTGGGTTCAAACTTCTGCCAAATATAAAATTAAAATGAGGGTGCCTAAAAAACGTGCCCGTCCGTATCTTTCTCCTGTAATCACCATTAATGCTGCTAAATACCGTGGATACTAATAATTGGATCAGTCAAATTTTCGCTCCACTCAGAAATCCCAAACTGCTTGAAAACATGTTTGGCTACTCAACAAAAGAACCCTGGTTCTTTACAGAGTATACTTTTCTCGCTGTTTTTGGGGTGTTTCTGGTAATTTATGCCGCCTTGGTGCAAAAAAATACCTGGAGGAAGCTCTACATCATCTCATTTTCACTTTTCTTCTATTACAAATCAAGTGGTCCGTTTTTAGGACTTTTTGCTTTGATGATTGTTTCTGATTATCTGTTTGCCATTGCCATTCAGAAACATGATGGTTTCAAAAAGAAATTGTTGTTGTTGCTATCGTTGTCTTACAGTTTGAGTTTCCTGCTGTATTTCAAATATGCAAACTTCTTCATACACAACATCAATTCGTTGTTTCATACCCAATTTACAGATCACAACTTGTTTCTTCCTATTGGAATTTCATTCTATACATTTCAGTCTATCAGTTATTTGATGGATGTTTATAGAAATGAAATTCCAGCTACAAAAAATGTGAGCGATTACGCATTTTACATGACGTTTTTTCCGCATTTGGTGGCTGGACCAATTGTTAGAGCAAAAGATTTCTTGCCTCAAATTTTTACCCCACAAATTATAAATGCAGCACTTTACAAAGAGAGTTTGTTTAGAATTCTCATTGGATTGCTTAAAAAGCTGTTCATTGCCGATTATTTGGGTAAATATGTAGACATCGTGCATGAAGCTCCAGCCAATTTTTCTGGTGCCGAGAACCTTCTTGCTATGTACGGTTACAGCTTCCAAATTTATTTTGATTTCTCTGGGTACTCCGATATTGCCATTGGAATTGCTCTGATGTTGGGTTACAGATTGAAAGAGAATTTTGAAAATCCTTATTCATCTTCCAATATCACAGTTTTTTGGAGAAAATGGCATATCTCACTCAGTAGCTGGCTCAGAGATTATATTTATATTCCTCTTGGTGGAAATAGAAAAGGTGTTTTTAATACCTATCTGTTTCTCATGATTACCATGCTCATAGGTGGATTCTGGCATGGCGCTGATTGGAGGTTTATTTTTTGGGGATTTGCACACGGCTTAGCTTTGGCATTTCATAAAGCTTGGAGCCAATTGTTTCCAAGCAATAAAAATCCGAAATTCAATCAATTTTGGGGCGTTTTCATCACCTTCCATTTTGTTGCTTTTTGTTGGATTTTCTTTAGGGCTATTTCTTTCAATTCTGCATTTACCAGCATCACTCAAATTGTAAATCATTTTCATTTAAAGGATATCTCTGGATTTTTAATTTCTCGTTCAGAAACTGCCTACATGTTATTCTTTGCAGCATTAGTGGCATTTTTCCCTCCTGCTACCAAAGAAATTGTATTTAAATGGATTCAAAAATTACCTACTTTTACTTGGATTGTTTGGGTATTGTTGGTGTTACAAATCATCGTTCAATTCAAAGATGATGTGGTTCAACCATTTATCTATTTCCAATTTTAATGAAGCAGAACTTCCACATTTGCTGTCTGCTATTTCTATTCCTTTTGTCCAATTTGTCTTTGGCACAAATAGGGATTTATAATGACAATAATTCTTTTATTTGTTTTTCGTGCAATCAGCTGAAAATCAATTCTAAATTAGAAAAATCTCTCCGAAAAATGCACAATGTGAGAGCCAATAATTTAAAATCTATTCAACAAGCATACTTCAATCAATCTGATAATTTAACCGTTTCCACTAAATCTTCTAAAAATAATTCTGATACCCTATTTACCATCATGCACATTGGCGATAGCCATGTGCAAGGTGACTATTTTTCAGGGGAAATCCGAATTCAACTTCAATCTCGTTTTGGTAATGCTGGACGAGGCGTTTTATTCCCTTATGCCTTGGCAAAAAGTTATGGTCCTAAAGGTGTTTCTGTGAAACAATCTGGTCATTGGAATGGACTTAAAACCATGACTGGTTCTCTAACAGAACTATTGGGTGTTACGGGTTATGCCGCATATACAAAATATTCAAATTCAACAATAAGGGTTGCTTTAACAGAAAAGTTTCGTGAAGAAAATACCTTGGGTGTCTTCAGCGAACCAGAAATGCAACGTGTAAGAATTTGGCATTCAATTGGCAATCAATCTTTTAATTTAAAATTAAATCCAGAGTTTGAATTGATAGACACAGCTTTGAATTCTGAAAATAGCAGTTGGGGAATTTCTGAATTTCAAGCCATTGTCCCTCAAAATGAATTTATTTTAAGTTTAAACAAAACCAATTCAGATCAAGATCAATTTGGTTTTTACGGATTCCAAATATTGCCGAGAAAACATAGCGGACTTGAATACCACCATTGCGGTGTTGTAGGTGCTCAGTTTCCTCATTTAATAAATAAAGCCCAACAAACTATTGAACAAATTGCATATTTAAAACCCGATATTTTGGTCTTTTCATTTGGCACAAATGAGGCGTACAACGGCAAATTAGATACCTTGGTTTATACACCAACCATCTTAGGTTTTATTGAAAAAATTGAAGAGGTTTCTCCCAATACCACCATTATTTTTACCACACCTCCCGATACAAGAAGTAGCAATAGAATTCCTCCTCATCAAAAAAATGTAATCAACCAGTTTTACAAAATTGCCAAAGAAAAAGATGTGATTGTGTATGATTTAAATGCTGCAATGGGTGGCTGGGGATCACTATTTGATTGGTATAAAAACAAGCTCACCATTTCCGATAAATTGCATTTTACTCCTGCTGGATATGCTTTGCAAGGTCAACTCTTTACCATGGCGTTGTTACAGGCCTATAATCGTGTAAACCATACCGATACATTGAATTACAGTACTTTGAAAAATCATGTTCAAAATACACTTCAAGGGCTTGCTCATTCTACAACAATAAAAGTAGAAAATGATTCAATTCCCGTTGATTCAATGGTAAAAACAAATGTTGAAGACAGAATTGTTGAACACCATGTTACTTCGCACAGAAATGGTCATATTCATGTGGTGAAACGCGGTGAAACAGTCTACGCCATTGCTAGAAAATACGGTGTTTCACCCAATAATATCATCAAGCTAAATCGCTTGAAAAGATCACGTGGTATCAAACCTGGTCAAAAATTAAAAATTCCTAGGAATTAAAGTTTACTTTTCGTGAAATAGTATTTTTATGGTGGCAATTTCGTTCACCAAATCCACTTGCAAAATTTTAAAACTTATTACCTCTATACCCAATTTTTGTTTCAATTCTTGTTTCAATTCTAAATGATTTTGAGCATGTATATGCGCGATGTTTTCGTATTGGATGTTCATGTATTTATACCTTCTTTTGAAAATTAAGAACTCCAAAACAAACAATATTAACAAAATAGAGAAAATATAGAAAAAGGTATTCGACCAATGATTTTGACCAATTGCCGAAACAATGCCTATTGAAATGGATAAAAATAAATAGGTCATTTCAATCATACTGATATCTTCAGTGCGGTACCGAAGCATGCTAAAAACTGCAAACAATCCAAATGCTGCACCCATCGACATTTCTGTACTATGCAAAACATTGGATATCAAGAAAATAATGACATTGAACATCATAAATGTGATTGCATTCTCACTGTTTTTATGTTTATATTTATGAATGCCTAAAATAAGTACGATAATTCCTATCAGATCAATCAAAAATTTTAGGCAAAATGTGCTGTCAATTTGATTGAAAAATGTTTCTAAAACATTTGAATTTGATTGTAATATGCTTGTAATCATTGATTTATGTATGAATAATTTTCTTTAAAGTAAATAGAAAGTTGTTGTGTTTGATTTCTGGGTGCAAAAGAGCAATACCTATACAATACTTACTAAAATTGTGTTCAAATTTATGAATTAAATGTGAAAATGGGGTTTTCGACTGATGCCTTATACCCGAATATTTAATCTCTAAAATTGCAAGATTTTGCAGCGGTATTTTTTCATTTGAATTGTAAAAACAAATATCAGTGTCTATGGTAACTCTCTGATTGATTGTTCGATGAAATAATGTGATTCTCTTATATGAAATTCCAATGGATTGTTGAATTTCAATATTGTGATTTGTGTGTTCATGTATCAATTGATACAGTTCTTCCTCTCCATTTTTTTCAAATTCTATGGACTTCCGAAATTTATTGGTAATTTTATTTTTTCCTTTTAATTTGATTTCTGCAAATTTTAAGCGTGAATCTATGTACTCCCTCAAGCGAACTTTATACCGTACTTTTCTGCCGTTATGATGCTTTAAATAAAGTTCATAATCCTTTGTATCATAATAAGTTGATACATATTCATGTTGTACTTTGTTGTCTATTTTTAAAACAAGATAATTATTGCTGGCAAGGGTCAGTAATTCAAGTATTTTTTCAGTGGGAATGATATATTTTCGATCAAACCTACTCAATAGTTTGTTGTTGGTTAAATTGGATAGTTCAATACAATCAAAACGGTTTTCTATAAAGGAACTATCTAGGCTTATCATTCTCGACTATTGAACGAATTAACATGAAAAAAGTTGCATTCTTATTATCTGATGGATTGAATTTAGTGGTTTTTTGAAATTTTTCCCTTCGTATCATTCGTTTACTTTTCCATAACTTTGGTCAAAATTTATTCTAACTTAATGAAAAATATACTGTTAATCTTCTTCTTTCTAATTTTCAAATTACAGGCGCAACACAATGTAATACTAATCATTGCCGATGATTTAGGATCAGATTATTGTGGTTTTTATGAAAATCATATCGACACCGCCAAAATG
The DNA here is from genome assembly GCA_964492925.1 of uncultured Rhizobium sp. GTDB lineage: Bacteria > Bacteroidota > Bacteroidia > NS11-12g > UBA955 > VMCP01. The sequence goes on from CAZBMF010000002.1 coordinate 30,396, forward strand.
CCGAATATTCGAAAATTATTGTCTCGAGGGATAAGATTCAGTCAAACTTGGTCAAATCCAGTTTGTTCTCCTACTCGGGCAGGAATATTGACCGGCCGTTATTCTTTTAGAACCGGATTGGGTGATGTGGTGGCAGGAACTGGCTCCAAAGAACTTGATACCAGTGAGAAAACCATACCCAAACTCCTCAAATCTTTGAGTAACAATAAACTTAAAACGGCCAATTTTGGGAAATGGCACTTGTCGTTGGCTAAACCTATTCAATTAAATTATCCTAATTATTTCGGATTCGATGATTACGCGGGTAATTTCTCTGGTACTTTATCTTCTTATACCAGTTGGACAAAAATTACCAATGGTACATCTTCTACCTCTGTCAATTATGCAACCACTGAGCAAACTAATGATGCCATAAATTGGCTTAAAGTCAATAAAAATAGCGATAAATTCCTTTGGCTGGCATACAATGCCCCTCATTCTCCTTTTCATTTGCCCCCATTGAATTTGCATTCAAGCAAAAGTCTACCCGGAACATCTGCTCATATCAATGCCAATCCTCAATTATATTTTAAAGCCATGGTGGAAGCCATGGATACTGAAATTGGTCGCTTAATGGATTCATTAAAATCTTGGAATATGTACGATCAAACCGATTTCATATTCATTGGTGATAATGGAGATGATGCTCAGGTGAATCAAGGTGTTAATAGTTCCAAAGGCACCTTATTGCAAGATGGTATTCATGTTCCCATGATTATTTCTGGACCATCGGTTTTGGCCCCCAACACTGTGAATCATTCAGTAGTAAATACCACCGATATTTTTGCAACAGTTTTAGAATTATTTGGTTTTTCTAATTGGCAAAAATCAATTCCCTCAAGCACTATAATTGATTCAAAATCATTGCTTCCCATCATTAAAAATCAATCTGTACAAGTGAGAGATTGGGCGTTTTCAGAAATATTCAAAACTACTACCGATGCCAATGATGGTAAAACTATGCGCAATGCTACGCACAAGTTAATTGACTTTGACAATGGTTCGCAGAAGTTCTTTAATCTAGCATCAGATTCAACTGAACAATTGAATTTGATTGGCAAACAATTTTCTGATGAAGATGGATTGAATTACGCTTACTTATGTCAGGAAATGGCCAAATTAACAGGGTTGAATCGTTTTTGTGACGATAATGTTGGCGCGAAGTCAATGTCCCTCAAGAATCAAATTTACCCGAATCCATTTTCTACCGAAATTCATATTCCTGAAACGTTGATAGGGCAATTTTTTCAAGTTTACAATGCATTGGGACAAGTTGTTTTTGAGGGACATTCTTCCGAAACAATTCATTTAAAGCATTTGCAATCTGGTATTTACCACCTGGTATTTGCGAATTCCCTTATAAATAATTCCGTTATTGTGAAAAAACCTTAAAATTTTTGAAACGTGACATAAATCACTGTATTCCAGTTTGGCTTACATGAAATTTGTATTCAATTAGAACTAAATACATCTGCCATGCAAGTAGAACAAATTTACACTGGATGTTTGGCTCACGGAGCTTATTACATCACTTCTAATGGCGAAGCTGCCATTGTTGATCCATTGAGAGAAATTCAACCTTACATTGACCGTGCAACCAAAGATGGAGTAAAAATCAAGTACATTTTTGAAACCCATTTTCATGCGGATTTTGTGAGTGGACACATTGATTTGGCTAAAGCCACTGGTGCAACCATTGTTTATGGTCCAACCGCAAAACCCAATTTTGATGCCCTAACCGCGGATGACAATCAATTGTTTCAAATTGGTGATATTCAAATAAAAGTACTTCATACTCCAGGACATACAATGGAAAGTTCTTGCTTTCTATTGATTGATGAGAGCGGAAAAGAACACTCTATGTTCTCAGGAGATACCTTGTTTATTGGGGATGTGGGCAGACCTGATTTGGCGCAAAAAGTAATTGCTGATTTAACCCAAGAAAAATTGGCTTCTCACTTATTCGATTCTTTGAGAAATAAAATCATTCCGTTGAATGATGATATTATTGTGTATCCAGGTCATGGTGCTGGTTCTGCTTGTGGTAAAAACATGAGCAAAGAAACCACTGATACACTTGGAAATCAGAAGAAAACAAATTACGCATTGAATTTAGATTTAACCCGTGAAGAGTTTATTTCACAAGTGCTTGATGGCTTGATGCCACCTCCTGGATATTTCCCTAAAAATGTGATCATGAACATCATGGGTTATGATTCTATTGATGCTGTTTTAGATAGAGGAACTAGAGCACTTTCAGTTGATGCTTTCGAAGTGGCTGCCGAAGAAACGGATGCTTTGATTTTAGATACCAGAAAATCAGAAGTTTTCGCTAAAGGCTTTATTCCAGGCAGTATCAATATTGGCATTGATGGAAGTTTTGCCAATTGGGTTGGTGTTTTGGTAACCGATATCAAACAAAATATTTTAATTGTGGCAGATGAGGGACGCGAAGAAGAAGTTGTTACAAGATTGGCACGTGTGGGTTATGATTTTGCAATTGGTTTCTTGAAAGGTGGTTTTGATGCTTGGAAATTGGCCAATAAACCTGTAGATACTATTAAATCCATTACAGTGAATCAGTTTAAAGAAATTTGGGATAATGATCAATCTATCCAAATTTTAGATGTTAGAAAAGCCAGTGAATTTTATTCTCAGCATTTACCTACTGCAATCAATGGACCTTTGGATTATATCAATGACAGTATGACATTGATTGACCCGAATAAAACATACTATGTGCATTGCGCAGGTGGATATAGGTCGATGGTGTTTATATCAATTTTAAAAGCCCGAGGTTACGAGAATTTAGTTGACGTGGCCGGTGGTTTCACCGCAATTATGGGTAGTGGGAAATTTGAAGTAACGGAATATCTTTGTCCTTCAACCATGTTATAACAAAATCATATTCAATAACTCAAAAAAGGCTGCATTTGCAGCCTTTTTTGTTGGTCTACAAATTGTCAGTATCTTTGGTTTTTCGTCATGAAGCCAAACAAACAGTTTTATCAGCATTTTTTGATTCTTTTGGCCATTTTGCTTCCCATTTTTCTTTTGGCGAAATCGTATATTCTGTATACCACAGACTCCGGGGCTTATTTATTGAATTCTAGAGAATTGAAAGTGCCAGGTGATAGAAGTATTTTTTACAGCGTTCTAATTTTTTTGCTCAATGTAATTCCTGGTTTTTTTAATAACCCAAGCCTTATTTGGTTTGTATTCTTGCAGATATTTCTCACTTATTGGATTGTTTACCAATTTGTTAAAATATATTTTGATGGTTTTTTTCAGAAGAGATTTAAGCTGTTTTTATTGTTGTTCTTTTTGTTTTCACCAACCTTATGGCTGGCAATTCAAATAATGCCCGACATTTTTACGGTGATTTTGTTTTTCGCAGCAATGCTATTTTTAAAGTCCACCAATCATCGTGGAGCATGGTTGTTTGGGGTATTGGTATATGTATCATTGTTGGTTCACAATTCAAATGTTTTATTGTTCCTTTTTTTCTCTGGGGGGATGTTTTTGCTTAGAGCCAAATTGGTGGCATTGAATTTATTTAAACCGCGATTCCTGCAATTATTCTTGGTATCAATTTTTGCAATTTCCACCATTTTTAGTACCAATATCTACGCAAATGGGGAGGTTTCATTGGGTGTTTCTAGTGAAGCTTTTTTTATGGGAAAACTCTGTGAAAATGGAATTTTGAAGAAGTATTTGGACAAATATTGCGACAAAGAACCCAATGCGTTGTGTGCTTATAAAGACAAATTACCAGAGCATAGTTGGGATTTTATCTGGGAGGAAAATGGGGCTTTTGCCAATTCTGGTGGTTGGCACAACAGTGATTCCTTGTATAAACATATCATTAGAAAAACCCTTATTGACCCAGAACTTTTTGTGGCCCATATACAAGCCGCTACTATTGCCACAGTTAAGCAGATTGGTTTAATTGGCGCTGGTGATGGTATTGTGAAATTAAATGAACAATCTACCATTGTGAATGAACTAAAAACCGGTTTTCCTTACGATTTTAAGTTGTTAAATCATTATGGTGCGCAACAAAAAGAGAGCATTCCATTTAGCGATTTGAATAAAGTTTACTTGTGGGTTAGTTGGTTGGTAATTTGCTTAGCAGGTTTCCTTTTATTCAAAACGAAAAATATAAAACTGTTAAGTTTGTTCTTCATTGGATTTTATTTCACACTTTGCAATGCATTTGTAACGGGTGCAATGGCCAATGTGTTGATGAGGCTCAACACAAAAGGAATCATAGTTTTAATAGCCATTAGTTGGCTAATTTTAATCTATGGAATGCAGGAAATTTATGAGAAAAAGCGAACAGGTGTTTTAAAAGATGGTTCCAGTGCCATAAAGAATGCCAATGGCATTTAATCCGAAGGTATAACTTCCTCCAAAATACATCACGAAATCACTTCCTTTTTTCACCATGAGTCTGCCCGCTATCAAAGGCGCAACGAACAATTTTTTATCGTTATCAAACCCAGCACTCACCAATGGACCTGCTTCGAATTCCAGTTTTGTATCGCCGTAGAGGGTCCATTCTATGGGTTTGTATTGAAATCCTGTTCCAAGGGTAATGGCTGCTTTTTCATTCACAAGTGATTGTTTGCCGGCTGAATCGGTTACAATAAATTGTTTAGATTCTGTAGGGATGTTTAAAAATACAGGTATTCTGATTTTTTTCTCAGGTCTAAATTCTGCAAAAAATAGCATGGTGCTCGTTGGAATAGTGAGTTTAGCCGCATCTTTTATTTTGGCAATATCGGTGCTTGAGATAAACATCATGGTTGATCCGAAACTAAGTTCAAACAAGTGTTTTCTTGGCTTGGTAGTATCTTTTTGAGTGGTTTGTGCATGGGCATTCGCGTTAAAAAAAACAAATGCCAATAATGTAAAAATCTTGAAGTTGTTGAATTTTATGTTGATTGTTTTCATATGAAAGGGGTGCGGACAAATCTAAAATTAAAAATTTGCAATTTCAAAATATTAGTTTCAAATTATTGAATATCAATAAAAATAGTTGGGAAATGGACTTTTCAATTCTTGGAAAATTTTGGTCGATAAATAGCGATAAAAGCCTTATTTTTGTGCCTCGTTGGTCCCGTAGTTCAATGGATAGAATAGATGTTTCCTAAACATTTGATATGAGTTCGATTCTCGTCGGGACTACCAAGAAAAAATCATTGTTTCTGATTTAAAAGTGAAGGATTTCCTTCACTTTTTTTATTTTTCATATTCACAAACAACATCCATGTAGTTGCCAGGGTTATTAGGGTCTTTTCCTTCTAAATTTCTTGTTATAAGCCTTTTCTTGTATGCTTTATGCCAAAAGTAGGTCGTTCCATTGCTTGGTGAACCAACGTATAACAAAAGGGCGTTTCCCATTACCCGGCATTTCCCGCTATAACTAAATCCAGATGAAACGTATTTATAGGTGAAATTGCTATCTGTTGTAATGGTAAATTCATTTCCCTTGCCACCAAATGCACTTAATGATACACTATCAGTTTTAATGTAATTTTTGTAGCTCACTTCTGCGTATCTAATGAGTTTCCAATTCCCATCCAATGTGCCGGGTTCGTAAATTGTATTGTCTGTGGATGGTTCTTTTGCGCAACCTGCCATAATGGCCACTATGCAAAATGAAAAAATAAACTGTTTGATATTCTTCATATATCCATCAAAAGTAATAGATAGATATTGCGATATTGTTTGATTTGACTATAATTATTACGGGAAATCCGTAAATTAAAATCAAACTTTTACGGATATGCCGTAATAAATTTTTCCAATATTGAGTCTATTGATTTTATTTGGAAATATAATTTCAATTTTGAACTGCTCGTTTACCAACAATTTGTTGACTTCCTCAAAAATGTATCGTCATTTTATTCAAGTTTGAATAACTTGGGCAAGTTATGTTAAAGAATACTATTTTAATTATTTGCTTTTTGTTGAGTTTTAAATTGTATGCTCAACCTATTTCTTCTAAAGATACTCTTAAAATTAAAGGAAAATACGTTGGTTTTATAGATACAATTATTTCTGAAAAGTCTGATATTGAGATTACAAAAACATATCGTATTACCTTGACAAAACCTGTTTTTAAGGATGATATTAACCAATTTGAAGACTCTATTGTCAGAAAATATCCAACAAGTTATTTTAAATATAATATCAAATATGAAAATGTTGGGAATTTGGAATTAGCTGGTTATTATATGATAAAATCTGCTGATGCAAAAAATGCATCTTTGACATTTGCGCTATTAGGTTCTGCACTTGGTAGTGCCTTGATTTATACCGTTAATCCGGCTGTAGGCTTTGGCGTTACCGGATTAAGTGCTTTAATTTCTCTGATACAAAATTACAGAGGTAATAACTTTCTCAAAAAAAGTGGTCAATTGTTAATGACTGAGTTGAAATAACCCTTCTACAATCTCCTAATTCCTTCAAATATTTCATCCATCACTTTCGCTAATTGAAGGTCTTTTTCTGTAACCACATTCCCTTTGTCATGGGTGGTTAATTTTACCTCAACCTTGTTGTAAATGTTTGTCCAGGTGGGATGGTGGTCCAATTCTGTAATGAATACTGTGCACCGATTCATGAAGGCAATGGCATTTTCAAATGTTTGAAATTCAAACGTTTTAGTTAAGCAATTGCTTTCTTCAATCCAGTTGTTAAGATTCATTGTTAAACCCGTTCTTCAATTTTACCGTCGGAGTATTTTGCAAATCTACCTTTGTTTCTATCGTGAACTTGGTCGTATCTAGGCCATGGCCATCCTCCATATTGGGTTTCATGATAATCTTGGAATGCCTGCTGAATTTCTTCCTTTGTGTTCATTACAAATGGTCCATATTGCATCACAGGTTCTCCAATGGGTTTTCCCTGAAGAATTAAAAATTTGCAGTTTTCTGAGGTGGCAACTACTTCTGTTTCTTGATTGGTTCTGAGCCTTACTGATTTATAGCTACTTACATTGGTGCCTGCAATTGTAATATCTTGTCCCTCATAAAAATAAAGCATTCTATTTACCCCTTCACTGGCTTTGGGTAGCACAATGCTTGCACCTTTTTCCATAATGACGTTCCAAATGGCAACTTCGTTTTCCGCTTTGGATGCCCATGAATTTGGCGGCGGATTTAAACTTTTTGTCTTTCCGAAATTACCCGCAATGATTTCAATGTAGCTCTTTTTATTTGCGCTATTTTCTTGGGTGATTTTCGGAATATTTTCCGACCAAAACATCGAAAAATGAGGATCCGACATTTTTTTGTTGCTCGGTAAATTCAACCAAATTTGAAATAGTTCTAGGGGATTGTCTTTTTCTTTGCTCAATAATGGAAACATTTCTGAATGTTGAACACCTTTTCCGGCCGTCATCCATTGAACATCGCCATTTCCATATCTTCCGGCAGCTCCCATAGAATCGGCATGATCTACCAAGCCTTTTCTCACAACCGTTACAGTTTCAAAACCCCTGTGTGGATGACCAGGAAATCCTGGAACTTTCTTCCCGTGGTACATTCTATACCCGTCTTTGATGATAAAATCGTCGCCCAATGATCGGCCTGCCAATGATTCGGCAGGACCCATTTGATCATTCCCTTTTGGGAAATAGTCTTCATGATGCACACAAAATAAAAAAGGATCAAGGGTTTCCCACTGAAATCCCATAGGTTGAATATCGATAATTGGGTCAAAGGTTTCCATTTTTTTCTTAATTGTATTTCCTGCACTCTCAAAAGAGGCAGTTACTATTGCTCCTAGTCCTAAACCAAGTCGCGTTAAAAAACTTCTTCTTTGTATTGCCATACTCAAATATACAAAACGATTTTAAATTTGTTTAAACAAATTATGTAAATAATCTCAAAATTCGTTCAAATATGATCTAAAATCTAGTGAATTGAAGCTATGTTAATATGGGGGTATCAGAATTTTATTTCAATTTCAGCGTTATGATTTAATATGAACAAGTTGAAAGTTATTGTATTAGGCATATCTCTAATAATCTCAAATTTTGTGTTTTCACAGAATCAAACAGAGAGAAACAATGATAAAAACACCATTCAATTGGCATTGCTTCTGGACGTGAGTAACAGCATGGATGGACTTATCAATCAAGCTAAATCCGAGCTTTGGTCAATTGTGAACCAGGCCGCAACTGCATCAAAACTTGGAGAACAAACGGTGCTTGAAATTGCATTGTATGAATATGGCAAAAGCAGTTTGCCGAAAGAAAAGGGTTACATTAGAAAAGTACTCGATTTTACAACCGATTTAGATACCGTATCAAAGGCCTTGTTTGGTTTGAACACCAACGGTGGAGATGAATATTGTGGTCAAGTGATTCAAGAAAGCGTAGAAAATTTAATTTGGAGGGACAACGATAGCGTTTATAAAGTTGTGTTTATTGCTGGAAATGAAGAGTTTACACAAGGTACTTTGCACTACAAAACTGCTTGTGAAAAAGCAGTAAATAAACACGTTGTGATCAATACCATACACTGTGGCGATAGCGCTACTGGGGTTCGACATTTTTGGAAACAGGGTGCTTATTCCGGGAAGGGAAAATACTTTTATATCAATCAAAATGCTTCATTCATTGATTTCGACACCCCTTATGATAGCTTGATTTCAGCATATAACGACAGCTTGAACGCTACTTATGTTTACTATGGATCGAATGGGTTGGGCTATAAAACAAATCAAATTGCTCAAGATAAAAACAATAAAACATTAGGTAAAAAAGCACATTTGGAAAGAGCCAAATCCAAATCAATGTCCAAAGCATATAAAAATGTACATTGGGATGCGGTAGATGCGTATGTTCAAGATTCAACTGCGGTAACCAAAATTTTCAAATCTGGAATTGACGGTACTTTGAAGGTAAAAGACACTGCGGAGTTGAAAAAATTGATTCTCGAAAAATCTCAAAAAAGGGCATATTATCAGGGTGAAATAAACCGTTTGAGCAATCTTAGAACTCAATTCATTGTGGAATTGCAGAAAGTGAAAAAATCGAAAGAATTAACATTGGGTGATGCCTTAACCATTGCGCTTAAATCACAGGCTGAAACTCTTGGATTTAAATTTTCAAAATAGTGTCGAACGCGTATCTTTGAACTTTATAGGTTCATGATTTTTGAGGGACAAAATTTGCGCACAGTTCAGGTTACACGCTATGTAACTCCATTGAGAGAAGGCGGATCAATGCCCGCTTTGGCTGAAGCCGACGATGGTTTTTTATATGTTTTGAAATTTAGAGGTGCAGGACAAGGCCCTAAAGTGCTGATTTCTGAACTCATTGGTGGTGAAATAGCGAGATTGTTGAAGCTTAGGGTTCCAGAATTGGTGTTTGCAGAGTTGAATGAAGCTTTCGGCAGAACCGAACCCGATGAGGAAATTCAGGATCTTTTAAAAGCGAGTACTGGACTTAATTTGGCTTTGCATTTTTTATCAGGTGCCTTTGGTTTTGATCCTGTAGCCAATAAAGTGGATGCGCTGTTGGCATCAAAAATTGTGTGGTTGGATGCATTTTTAATGAATATGGACAGAACTGTCCGAAATACCAACCTGCTCATTTGGAACCAAGAACTTTGGCTCATAGATCATGGTGCAGCTTTGTATTTTCACCATTCAGGACAACCTTGGGATGATAAATTCAACCATCCGTTTGAATTGGTAAAAAAGCATGTTTTGTATTACTATGCCACCAAAATGAATGAAGCCGATCAATGGGCGAAACAATGTCTTACCGATGATAAAATAAATCAGGTTGTTTCCATGATTCCCGATGAATGGATCTCTTCTGATTTAATTTACCCTTCAGTTGAAGATCAGAGAGCGGCATATGCCAATTTTTTAAAAAATAGATTACAATCATCTCAATCATTTATTCAATCTATTCCTCATGGCACAAAATAAGGTTTTTGAATATGCGGTGATTCGATTGGTTCCAATAGTGGAACGAGAGGAGTTTTTAAATATTGGCGTAGTTTTATTTTGTAAAGAACTTGATTACATCAATGTAAAATTCCATTTGAACATACCAAAAATAGAGGTCTTTGCACCACAAGTTGAACTTAATTTGTTGCAAGATTATTTGAAATCATTCGAAAATATTGTTCTTGGAAATGATTCCGGTGGTGAAATAGCTACCTATATTCCTGCTGAAAGATTTAGGTGGTTAACTGCTACTAGAAGCACAATTTTACAATGCTCCAAAGTCCATCCTGGATTTTGTGATGATCCGGAAGTTAAGTTAAATCAATTGTTTACAGAATTTGTTTAAACCTATTGTTTAAACATCAAATTGTCTTAAATGATGATCTAGGTGTTTATATAGCATGTTGTTCCACTCAACTGCAGTAAGTTTCCCCAAGGTGCTGTGAGATTTTCCTTCAAAATAATCAGCCCCCAATTCATGAGTTTTTTGGATAAGGCTGATTAACTCATTTTTTGTTTCTTCAATGTCGGGCGAATTGGCAATGATGAAATTTGGTGCTGTTGGCAAATTTTCTTTGTACGGAGTTTCATTGATCATTGACTGTTTGAAGAAAATTCTGACCATTGTTCTCATCAAAAATGGCGCTTTAGGGGCGTCTTCATTGAATATTTGAACGTATGGAATGGTGCAATGCTTCAGCATTTGTGAAACATTCATTTTCCCCCAATGAGCTGTAGATTCTTTGGTTAATTTTTGAATTCTATTGATTAGAATATTGATTTCATTGCTATCAAAGCATTTTAACATGTCTCAAATTTAATTAAAAACTATATTTGTACTATGATGAAGTTTAAAAATTGCCGATACATCGCTCTTTTATGTCTGAATTTTGCATTTTTAACAGCCAACGCTCAAGAAAAAAAGGTGCCCACCAAGGATGTAACAGCCTTTCAAATTTATACTTCTAATGGAAAGAAAATTACCTACGAAAAATTAGTGAATCAGTTGCTTAAAGCGCAGTCCAGCAAACCAATGGAATCCAATGTGATCTTGTTTGGCGAACTTCATGATAATCCAATTTCTCATTGGTTGGAATTACAATTAACACAAGATATTTACCAGTTTAATGCTAAAATGGTTTTGGGTGCTGAAATGTTTGAAACAGATCAACAATTTGCCGTAAATGAATATTTGAATCCTACAAAAGACACTGTTGCAAAAAAGTCTGTAACCCCAATGGGAATGATGACAGGCCAAGATCCATCCTATACTAAATTGAAAAAATCTGTCAAACTTTGGAACAATTTTGCAACTGACTATCAACCTTTGGTTGATTTTTCGAGAGACAATCATCTGCCATTTGTGGCAACCAATATTCCACGCAGATATGCGTCTTTGGTTTATAGAAAAGGAATTGCAGCCTTATATGCCACGGCAGAGAATTATGCTTCTAATGCAGGAAATGCAAATTCTGTGATCAATTTCTCTCAAAAAGTTAATCCTTCTTGCGATACTGGTATTTTGAGCAATGCCTATTTGAACAACCATTATCCAAGCACTTTTCTCTATGATTCTACACTTAAATGTTACCGAGATATTTTCAATATGGCAGGAGGTCACGGAGGACAAAATTTGCCAATGAGTCAGGCCATTAAAGATGCCACAATGGCCAAAAACATTTACGCAAATTTATTGAACCAAGGTGGTATTTACATTCACTACAACGGAAGTTATCACAGTGATAACCATCAAAGTATTGAGTGGTATTTGAAAATGTATTTGAATGCACGCGAGCGAAAAGACATTGAAAATTTTACCATCAAAACCATTTCTACTAGAACCCAAGCCAATGTAAGTCAACTGGATAAGGAAAATTATGAAATTGCGGACTACATCATTGTTGTTCCTGAAAATATGACAAGAACGTATAAGTAAAAGCATCAAAATCACATAAAACATGCTTTACGATTCCTTTCATCGAATCCATAATTATTTGAGAATTTCTCTCACCGATCAGTGTAATTTTCGTTGCACTTATTGTATGCCAGAGGAGAATTTTCCTTGCCATGCTGGTGAAGAATTGATGTCTCCCATTGAGATTGAGCAAATTACAGCTGAATTTGTAAAACTTGGCATTCAAAAAGTGAGACTCACAGGCGGGGAACCCCTTATGCGTAAAGATTTTGCTGATATTTTGAATCGGTTGGCAAAATTTCCAATAGATTTAACCATTACAACCAATGCTGTTCTAGTTGATAAGTATATAAATGAGCTGAAAAAAGCCAATGTCAAAACGGTTAATGTGAGCATCGATTCTTTGAAAGAAGATGTCTTTTTTCAAATTACCAAAAGAAACCAATTTCAACGGGTTTGGAACAATATTTTGTTGTTGCTGGAAAACCAATTTGAGGTTAAGCTAAACGTGGTTGCACTAAAGGGTCATATTGAATCAGAGTTTTTTGACTTTATCAATTTAACCAAAGATTTAAGATTGGAAGTTAGGTTCATTGAATTCATGCCGTTTAGTGGAAATGGTTGGGACAGTTCCAAAGTTGTAACTGCTAGCGACATGCTTTTTTGGGCTCAACAGTCGGTATCCCTCATGAAAATGGAAGATTTACCGCATGCTACAACTAAAAAGTATAGAATTGAGGGACATTTGGGCAGCATTGCATTTATCACCACAATGTCGAGCCACTTTTGTGGCGATTGCAACAGATTGAGACTTACAGCTGAAGGGAAAATGAAAAATTGTTTGTTTGGCCGTGAAGAAACAGATTTGCTTTCTGCATTAAGAGCAAATGAGCCTCTTCAACCATTGATTGAAAAGTCGGTTTCGCGCAAATTTCAGACCTTGGGTGGTCAACTTGTGTCTGATTTTCACAAAATTGATGCAAATGCCATCGAAAATAGAAGTATGATTGAAATTGGAGGATAAATGATATCGGTAAAGGAAGCAAGGGAAATTTTAATATCAAATTCTAAGCCCATTCACACAGAAGAAGTTGATTTGTTGGATGGATTGGGGAGGATTTTGGCCATTGATATTTTTTCCAAAATGAATGTGCCCAGCTTTAACAATTCGGCTATGGATGGATATTGTTTTCAGTGGAAAGAAGGGCAAAATCGTTATAAAATTCAGGGTCAGATTCAGGCTGGTGATACAGCTTCATATTCTGTAAATGAAGGATGTTGTTATAGAATCTACACCGGCGCAATGATGCCTGAAGGCGCGAATACCGTTGTTCAACAAGAATGGGTGACCGTTGAAAACAATGAAATTGTTTTTGATGCGTCTAAAATTGAAATGGGTGCGAATGTTCGTTTGGAGGCCACTCAATCTAAAATTGGCGATGTCATTGCCCAAAAAGGCATTAAAATAAATCCTTCTTTGATTGGGTTGTTGGCTTCAGTTGGGGTTTCTAAGGTTTCAGTTTTTGCGAAACCTAAGGTATCAATTGTAATAACCGGCGATGAATTGGTGGAATTGGGTGAGGAACTTCAAAAAGGACAAATTTACAACTCTAATGAATATTCATTGAAAGCGTTGTTGTTTGCGATGGGCATAACACAAATTAATGTTTTCAGAGCAGCTGACACCTTAGAAAGCGTAAAAAACGCCATTCAATTAGCTAAAAACAACGCAGATACTGTTATAGTAACAGGTGGAATTTCTGTGGGTGATTTTGATTTTGTAAAGCAGGCCATGTTGGATTTGGAAATTGTTGAATTGTTTTATAAAATTAAACAAAAGCCGGGTAAACCTTTGTGGGTAGGAAGGCACTTGGATCAATGGTTTTTTGCCCTTCCAGGTAATCCAGCTGCCGTTGTTACCTGCTTTAATCAGTATGTGAAGCCGGTTTTGGGCATGCTTACCGGAAATCAACATTCATTTGAGCCATTTGCCACATTGCCATGTGTCAATGAATTTAAGAAAAAACCGGGTTTAACGCATTTTTTAAAAGGATATTATACTCAAAAAGATGTTACAATTTTAACCGCTCAAGAGTCATTCAACATGGAATCATTTAACAGAGCCAATTGTATTGTTGAGATTCCTGAAAATGTTGATCATGTTGTTGTAAATTCGTCATTACTTGTGTATCCATTGCCAGATTAATTGTATGGAAATTTCGATTTGGGTTGTTGTATTTATTCCGATTATTGCATTTTTATATGCAAGTGTAGGTCATGGTGGAGCAAGTAGTTATATTTCATTACTTACACTAATTGGTTATACAAATACAATTGTAAAACCAACAGCTTTAGTGATCAATATTCTCATTTCTATGTTGGCGTTCATCATGTATTTTAGGCAGGTTGAATTTCCATGGAAATTATTTTTATGGTTGATTATTTTTTCAATTCCCGCTTCATACATCGGGGCAAAAATTGATGTCAATCCAATTTTATATAGAAGAATATTGGGGATTTTGTTGCTGTTTCCAGTTGCCAGATTTTTAAATATTTTTCCAGTTTCCGATGTAAAACAAATCAATAAAAATGTTTTCATATTGGCTATTTTGGGCTTGATTATTGGATTTGTTTCTGGGTTAATTGGCATTGGCGGTGGAATCATTTTGTCACCAGTTTTGTTGATGTTGGGTTGGACAAATTTAAAGGAGACATCGGCGGTGAGCGCGTTGTTTATTTTCATGAATTCAATTTCCGGGTTGTATTCAATGTCTGATAACAACCCTTTGTTTAATACGGTTGTACTCCTAAATTCTACAGTTTTAATTTTAGTTTCCTTGGCCATTGTGGGTGGCTTGCTAGGAGCTTACCTCGGTGCCAATAAGTTTCAGCCAAAAATTCTTAAGAGTATTTTAACAGTTGTGCTTCTCATTGCGGCAATTAAACTCATAATTTGAGTTTTCTTTCTTAATTTTGAGGGACAGATGACGCAAATAACAATTAGATGTTTCGGAATGTTGTGCGAAGTGTTGGGCAATGATTCCATTGTGGTTCCTTTTGCACCAAACACTGATGGGTTGTTGACAGATCTGAAACAACGTTTTCCCAGGTTGAATAACCTTACTTTTAGTGTTGCGGTGAACAAAAAGATTGTTACTGAACCTGTCCTGCTGCAGGTTGGTGATGAAATTGCACTTCTGCCTCCGTTTTCAGGAGGATAATGTAGAAAAACATGAATCGTTTTGCCAATCAATGTAGTTTAAAAGGTTTTGGAATTTTGGAGCAACAAAAACTTCAAAAGGCTTCTGTTTTGGTGATTGGTGTTGGCGGATTGGGTTGCCCGTTTCTGCAAACTTTATGTGCTTCCGGTGTTGGAAGAATCGGAATTGTTGATGGTGATGTAGTGAGTATTTCTAATTTAAATCGCCAAATTTTGTTTGGAATAAATGATGTAGGAAAGAAAAAAACCACGCTGGCAAAAAACAAACTCAGTGAAATGTATGATGATTTAAAAATTGACGAGTTTGACTTTTTTTTGAATGAGGAAAATAGTGAAGGTTTGTGCTTAAATTATGATGTTATTGTAGATTGTACCGACAATTTTAAAACCCGGTATTTGATTAGTGATGTTTGTAAAAAATTACAAAAACCCTTAATTATGGGTGCGGTGTATGAATATGAGGCGCAAATTTTTGTATTCACTTCGGAACAATTGTTTAAAGTGTCAAATTATTACAGGGACGTATTTCCTGATGCTCCAAAACCCAACGAAGTGCCAACATGTGTAGAATCAGGCGTTTTAGGTGCTTTAACAGGAATTGTTGGCAATATTATGTCGTTTGAATGTATTCAATACTTTGTTTCAGTAGTGTCAGATAACAAATTGATAAATTATAACTTAAAAAAAGGAGAAATGTATAATTTATCTATAGTTCCTAGGGGGATTTAATGTAAACACAAATGGAAAAGAAAATGAAAAATATATTTGTTGATGGACCAATTTCTGCTGAAAAAATTGCGCATTCAATACAAAGTCATGGAGTAAAGAAGGAAATTGGTGCCCATAGTATTTTTTTGGGGCAGGTAAGAGAAGATGAATTAGAAAATGGTAAGGTTGTAGCCATAGAATATACGGCTTATATGGACATGGCTTTGGAGAAATGCCATGAAATTAGGGAGTCTATTTTTGAAAAATATCCCCTCACTTGCATGCATATTTACCACAGCTTAGGAACAATAAAAGTGGGTGAAATTTGTCTGTTTGTATTTACATCGTCAAAACACCGCAAAGCGGCCATAGATGCTTGTAATGAGCTGGTTGAAAGAATTAAATCTGAGCTTCCTATTTGGGGTAAAGAACTTTTAGATAATGAAGGAAGCGTTTGGAAGGAGAATTTACCAAAATGATTAAAATTACACACAAAAGCAATACGCTGAGAACAGCAATTGCAAAGGCTACTCTAGCTGTTGGATCAGCAGAAACAATTGTAGCCATAAAAAACAATCAGGTACCCAAAGGCAATGTAATTGAAGCTGCTAGAGTAGCGGGTTTATTTGCCGCCAAAAGTACAAGTTCTGTAATACCCGATTGTCATCCATTGCCCATAGAATTCACAGAAGTAAGATTTGAAATTCATGATTTTTCGATAGATATTGAAGTTGAAATCCATACTATTTACAAAACTGGGGTTGAAGTAGAAGCCATGCATGCAGCTTCTATTGTTGCATTAACGATGTATGATATGTTGAAACCGATCGACAAGCAGATTTCCATTCAGAACATACATTTGGTGAAAAAAACGGGTGGAAAAAGTGCCAAGAAATATCCAGTAAAATCTGAAATCCAATGTGCCATTGTGGTTTGTTCAGACTCAATTTCAGGGGGCAGTAAAACGGATAAAGCAGGACTCATCATTCAAGAGAAACTAGAAGGTTTTGGACTCGATGCATCGAATTACTCGATAATACCCGATGAAATTTCTGTATTGCAAGAAAAGGTGATGAACTTAAAGGGAAATGGTGTGCAGCTTGTGATTATCACAGGTGGTACGGGTGTTTCTCCACGAGATACTTCTCCTGAAGCCATAGTGCCATTAATAGAGAGAAGAATGCCGGGAATTGAAGAAACTATACGAAACTATGGACAACAAAGAACCCCCTATGCCATGCTCTCACGCAGTGTTGTTGGTTTTATTGGAGAAACTTTGATTATGGTACTTCCAGGGTCAACAAATGGTGCTTCAGAATCTATAGATGCTGTTTTTCCAGCAGTACTCCATATTTTCGATGTATTAAAAGCGTTTAGACACGATTAATCAATCCAATTGTTGATCGAGAATATAGATCATTGCTGCTACTGATGCGGCTCCCAATTCAAGTTCTCGCTTGTTCACAGATTCAAAAACATCTGTTTCCGCGTGATGAACATCAAAATACCGCTGAGAGTCAGGGATAAAACTCACAAAAGCTGTTTTTGAATTATATTTTTTGATGGGTCCTATGTCGGCACCACCACCGCCGTTTTCCAATGTTCCAATGCCATAAGTTTCCAGTAATTTTTGAAACACTTTTACTTTTGGTAAAATAGCAGTATCAATGCCAAATCCTCGGGGAGTAAAGCCACCACGGTCACTTTCTAAGGCAGCAACATGAATCTCTCCCTTTTCATGGGTAAGTTTCGCGTATTCTTGTCCACCCCTTAATCCATTTTCCTCATTGATCCAAAAAACACATCTTAAGGTATGCTTGGGTTTATAACTGAGAGCCTTGAGAATTCTTAAAGCCTCGAAAGCATGCATACAACCAGCCCCATCGTCGTGAGCCCCTTCACCTTGATCCCAACTGTCAAAATGTCCCCCAAAAACAATCACTTTATTTGGATTTTTCAACCCTTTGGTTTCTGCAATTACGTTGGAACTGGGTCTATCTGCCAAAGTTTTACAATTTAATTGAATAGACAAGGTGAAGGTAGAATCGTAGAGGCTCAAAAAATGAATGATATCAGCAGCGGCAGTGGCCACAGCCACCATTGGAATTTTTTTAATGGAATCTTCATAATGGGTTACGCCAGTGTGAGGGTGCAGGTCGCATTTGTTGCTCACACTTCGAACCAGAACGGCAAGAGCGCCGTAAGGTGCGCACCAATTTGCCCCATTTACTCGCTGTGAAACACAACCACCGTATGCGGAAAAGGTATTGAGTAGGGTTTCATCCATTGGGGCATTTAACAGCACAATTTTGTTTTTTAACAGTCCTTTTTTGCCCAATTCATTGAGCTGGGTTTTGTTTTGAATGGAAATTACTTTTGCTTTAATATATCCTTCAACTGAACCTCCTAATGCGCAAGCTGGTAATGAATACCATTTTTGAATTTTTGTATTTTGTTTTAAAAAATGATCACATTCGTACAGTGCATTAGGTGATAAAGGGTAGCTCAAAGAAGCAACCTTGCTTTGCAATTGAGAAAAAGAAGATTGATTTTTAATGGCCGTATTTAGCAATGTAGATTGGAATTCAATTTTTTCAATGCTTCCTCTTTCCCACCTAGGAACCATAACCGGTTGGGTATAAACTGAATCAAAATGGTAAGAATCAAGCATTTTTACTGACCATACAATGCCTTTTTCGGCGGCATCACTGCCGCTTAGTCTTGCACCAATTCCCTTACATAGTTCTCCTAATCGGCTATAAGAATGGCCCCTTAATAAGGCCTCATCGAATATATTTTTAAAGAAAATGCTGTCTTGTTGAATATTTCTATCCCCCACAAATTGAGCATTTAAAGCATTTGTAGAAAGTAAAAGGATGAAAAAAATGCGTTGAATCAAACTCATTATCTGCCTTTCATATCAACAACAGAATTTACTGTCATTTTAACACCCATGGTATTGATTTCAGTATTGATATTTCCTTTTACTGATTTAAAAATACCGGCGTTGTTGTCGAAGGTAGTTTGGATTTTACCCGACATTGTTGGCATCATGCTTTTGCCTATGTTCATGGCTTGTTTATCTTCTTTCGACAAATTCATTTGGTTTTCATTTGGCATTCCCATGCCACCCATGTTTCCACCCATCATGTTCGACATGTCTGGCATACCCATTCCCATTCCCATGTCGCCATTGCTGTTAGATTGGTTGTTTTGTTGTTTTGTATCTAAGTTAAATTCTGATGAACCATCACCAGATTTTGCATTTACTTTGGTTTGAAACATGTCGTTTGATTTGTTGGTGGAAATGGTTTGATCAACAACGGCGATTCCGCTATTTACTGAATTTACCAAAATGTCGATGTTATACAAACCCGAAGTAACTTCATAATGATCACCTACTGCCACATCGCCATCGGGCATTGAAAGTGCCTGAAGAATATCATAAGGCATGGCGTAAAGTTTGTCGCTTTCTTGGTTTTCTTTGATATTAATTTTGCGTGTATTTTTCATTTTGAGTGGGGAGTAGCCAGCCTTTAATTTGCCCGTTTTGGGGTCAAATTCGGCATAAGCATTAACACTTCTACCGTTTATGTTTCCGCTCATTCCCGGAGATTGGGTGTTTTGGTTGGTTTCAATAGCCAATACATTAGAAGTAGGTGTGGTGATGAAACACAATTTATTGGCAAATGTAAATTTGCCTTTTTTGTCAACGGTTACATCGCTTTCAACAGCATCTTTAGGGAGATTGGTTAAACTAGCAACAGCAATTCCTTTTGCATTTTTCACATTGAAATTCATCAGGTAAAGTCTACCATTAGCGGTACCATTTTCGTCTACTGAATTGATTAACAATACAAAATCAACGGTGGTTGTAAATTTGTCTTTCATTTGCATGCCCATCATCGACATATTGATATTGTCGGTAATTGTTGCAGAATAGTTAATGGCATCACCAGCTTTCCATTGGTAATTTAATTCATCAGCAAAAAGGTTGGTTAAGAGGAAAAAATATCCCCCAATAAGCAATAAGATTTTTTTCATAATAGTTGACCAAAAATACAAAGTTTTATTGAAAAAATTCCTACATGAGTGATGATTGGGGATTTGAAGGTAAAGTGTCTAACAAAAATTACACAACATAACTTGTGAAATCAGGGTTTGTTTCATTGTTTACATTTGCCAATAATTATGGAAGATTTTCGGTATCTCAAATATCAAAAAATATTGCTTGGTGTATTTTCAATCTTGTTAATTTGGCCATTTTTAAATTC
>CAZBMF010000003.1:0-49323 GCA_964492925.1 uncultured Rhizobium sp.
TTTATAAACGTTTATGAGAGTTTATACACGTTTATGATAAAAATCTGTTACTTTTTATAATCCCATAATCCCATAATCCCATAATCCTATAATCCCATAATCCGATAATCCCAATATCAATTGGCACATAAACTTTAAACTCTAAACGTTAAACAAAAAAGGGGCTCTCGCCCCTTTTTTTAATATCCAAACAATTCCTCTAACGAAACTTCTGTTACCTTACCGTAACGTTCCAAATCCGACTTCCTGATCTTATCCCTACTGGCAACTACACCCAAGTGATAAATTCCTTTCGCCACTTTTTCTTCGTGGAAAGTGCGAATCTTTTCCATATTAATATTCGCAATTTCGCGGTAAATTCCTATTGCCCTGTCTTCCTTATCGCCAGATTCTTCCATAGACCACAATGCACTAATATAACTCTCTGGCATCATGCGCTCTGTTTCAATTCTATTCACTATACTTTGCTTCGCCAAGTCAAAAACATCCTCATTTACCGGTAATTTTTGCAATAACTCATTCATAGATCCTATAGCATCATGAAATTTATCAGCCTGTGTCCCCACAAAAGCCATCATCACATTTGGTTTACCCGGTTTTTTCGGAGTATTGAAAGTTGCGTAAGTACTGTAAGCCAAAGCCTTTGCTTCGCGAATATTCTGAAACACCACACTGCTCATATCTCCACCAAAATATTGATTAAATGCAGTAATCGTAGGACGCATCGCCTCCTGAAATTCCCCAGCATTCGTGTACCAGTTAATGCTAGCCTGAACCTGTTCGTAATGAGCAAAATACACCTCATTTTGTGTCATATTTTTCTCGGTAAATACAGCCAATGTCTTTTTCACTTCCTTGAAACTTTTAGGTCCATATCCGTTTGCCCTGAGAACATCAGATAATGCAAACTTATTGCTGTAGGCCTTTTGATGAGAAACCAAACTAATTGGCGCTGGTCCATAATACCCAATATCATAAGGTCCTGATAAAACCTCTTTTAACAACTTCAACAATTCAGCCGATGTTATCTTCTTTAAATCTGCGTTCTTAATGATCCATTTGCTTGGGTTGTTGCTACCAAACAATACATATTGAGAAAGTTGACGCTGAATGGCCCTTGCATTAGACATTGAATTTTCACGGCTCTTCAAAACATCACTCACAATATTTTTCAAGGCAGCATCATTGGGCTGTGCATTGTTCAATAAATCAGTAACCAATTTCAACGCCGATTCAAAATTCTCGTTCGGACCCGATAATGCCATGTATGAATTTTCATCAGAAGCGTATGAATTGAAATTACAACCCAAAGCATACATCTCTTTGCTAAATTGTTCAGAACTCATTTTCTTGGTTCCCAAATACTTCAAATAACTAAATAACAAGCCTAAACGTTTGTCGTGATATCCGCCCTGTTTAAATCTCCAAGTTAAATTAAACAATTTATTATCGTCATTTTTCACGTAATAAACCTTAACAGCACCAAGATTATACACAGTTACTTTTGAGGCTTCAAAAAATGTAGGTTTCAATGGTTCAGTTGATTGACCCAACCAATTTTTTACAAATTCACTTTGCTTGTCCCTATTCAATTCTACAGGATGGATCTCAGGTTTGTCAATTTTTGTTGCCTTAACTGCTTCTCCCTTTCGCTTGAAAATTACCACTCGGTCGTTATTCAAATACTCATTGGCAACCGCCATGATCTCTTCTTTTTTAACCTCCGACATCAAGGCTAATTCGCTGGCTGCAACTCTATAATCTACACCATTAACAAAGGTTGTCATCAAGAAACCAGTTCTTGATCCATTGTCTTTATATGATTCTAATAAACGAATTTCCTCATTCAATAAAATGGCTTTTAGCATCTTTTCGTCAAACTCTCCATTTCTGATGCGGCTTAATTCTCCCAACAACAAATCACGAACCTCTTCCAATTTTTGACCAGCCTTTGGCTTTCCTGTTAACATAAACATAGAGTAATCTTTCATCACATCTGTTCCGCTGTTTGCAGAAAGCACTTTTTGTTGTTTCACCAAATTCAAATCAATAAAGCCTGCACTTGAATTGTTTAACAATAAATCAATCAACTTTATAATTACGGCCTCTTTGCTTTTTGCACCAGGCAATCTGAAACCTATGGTTACATTTTCAGCATCCGGACCTACAATTTCAATTGCGCGTTCTACATTTCTGGGAATCTCTTCTTGATAAACATATTCTGGAACTTCAGATTTTTTCATGTACCCAAATTTTTCGGCCACCATATTAGCCGCATCGTCTGGGTTAAAATCTCCAGCCATGATAATGGCCATGTTGTTTGGCACATAATATTTCTGATAATATTCACGAATGGCCTTCAAAGAAGGATTCTTTAAATGCTCAATTGTACCAATGGTTGTTTGAAGTCCGTAATTGTGTTTTTTGAACAATTCACCAAACAAAGCCTCCCAAACTTTATCTCCATCGCGATCTAAACTGATATTTTTCTCCTCATAAACCGCTTCTAACTCGGTATGAAATAGACGCAAAATTGGATTCCTATAACGTTCTGCTTCTAAGGTCAACCATTTATCCATCATATTGGTAGGTACATCGTTTACGTACACTGTCATGTCATTCGAAGTGAATGCATTCGTTCCCTCAGCCCCCATAGCCTGACACATTTTGTCAAACTCATTAGCAATGGCAAACTTAGCCGCCAATTGACTTGTACTGTCAATTTTCCTGTAAATCAACTTTCTCTTTGCCTCATCCTGAGTAGAATTATACTGCTCATACAAGGCATCTATTTGATCCAATAATGGCTTCTCTTTGCTCCAATCCAAGCTGCCATATTTATCCGTGCCTTTGAACAACATGTGCTCCAAATAATGAGCCAAACCAG
Source organism: uncultured Rhizobium sp. (assembly GCA_964492925.1). Taxonomy (GTDB): domain Bacteria; phylum Bacteroidota; class Bacteroidia; order NS11-12g; family UBA955; genus VMCP01. Next base: position 2,888 of record CAZBMF010000003.1, read on the forward strand.
TATTTGTTGCTGGATCGTTCTTTGAACCTGTCTTAACAGCAACCATGGTGTTGATTCTCGGTGCTTTTTTGTTTACCGATGTAATCAATGTTAAACCATTTTTAAACGTATAATACCGAACATTCAAAGGATCGTTCTGGTATTTGCGCATAACCCATTTCTCTGTTGGATAGTCGGCGTAGCCGTTAATCTTAGTTTGGGCACCCAAATAAGATGAAACCAAAGAAAGAATGATCAAAATGTATTTTCTCATAAATGCAAAAATACGATTTCATTTTATAGTTTGTTGCGAGTTATCTTCGCAGCCGTGTCGAAACTGTTTCACAAAGTATACCTTTCCACAGGCAGCAATCAGGGAAATTCCATCCAAATGCTGAAATCTACCAATCTACTTATTCAGCAACAGGTTGGACATGTAGTGAACGTTTCATCTTTTTACAAAACAGCCGCTTGGGGCCTCACCGATCAGCCAGATTTTTACAATCAGGCATTGCTCATTTACACCCCTTTTCCCCCAAAATTGCTGCTACAAAAATTGCTGCAAATTGAAAAACAAATGGGAAGGGTTAGAACCCTAAAATGGGGTCCAAGAACAATCGACATAGACATATTAATATTCGATGGTTTGATTTTGAGGGACAAAGACCTAGAAATTCCACATCCGCACATTCAATATAGAAGCTTTGTGCTGGCTCCACTCGCCGAAATTGCTCCTCAGCTCCAACATCCCTCATTAAAAAAATCAATAAAGTCGCTGCTCAAAAACACCTCCGATACTTTGTCTTTCAAAAAAATTCCTCTATGAAAATCCAATTACCAGAATTATTTCCAAATACGAGTTGGTTTTTATACGCGGCGCAACACAAAGCATTCCACATTCTCGATAATCCGCAATTTTTGCAAAACAAATCCCTAAATAGATTTGCAATTCCCGGGCCAAACCAAATTCAAAATTTGATAGTTCCCGTTTTACCGCACACTAAAAATGGACATTTCGATGAGATTTTAATCGACTATTCACAAAAATGGATCCGTGAACACAAGAATGCACTTCAAACAGCATACGGAAAATCTCCCTTTTATGAATATTATGATTACCGAATTTATCAAATTTACGAGCAACAAATCGAAAGCTTAAAATCTCTCAATATTCAATTGTTTGAAAACATACGAAAATGGGTGGGATTGGATGAATTACCCGTTCATTTTGTTGAAAATGATTCTGTTGAAATTTTTAATTCCCAATTAAACAACCCCGAGATACCTGAATACAACCAAGTATTTCATGAAAAATTTGGATTCAGACCTCAAGTTTCTATTTTAGATTTGCTTTTCAATCAAGGTCCTCTCGCAAAAGAGTACTTTGAAAACGCCATTTAATTATCTTTGTTCAAATGTCTATCATTAAAAAACTGGCATCACAAACCGCCATTTACGGTTTAAGTACCATCATTGGAAGGTTCATCAACTATTTGCTGGTGCCTTTATATACGTATTACCTCAGTTCCGTTTCCGATTATGGGGTGGTGAATGTAATGTTCTCTTACGCGAGTTTATTTTCCGTAATCTTTATATTTGGTTTAGAAACAGCGTTTTTTCATTTTGCACAAAAAAGCCAACATCCTGAAAGAGTTTTGTCTACAGCAGGAAATTTCTTAATCATCACTGGGTTTATTTGGGTTATACTTTCAAAGTATTTCGCTCAACCCATCATGAACTACATTGAATACCCCGAACATCCAGAATATGCATTTTGGTTCACCATGATTTTAGCGGTTGATGCGGTTTCATCTATTGGATTTGCTTGGCTTAGAAACCAACAACAACCTTGGAAATTTGCGGCAATCAAACTTTCCAATATCTTCATTAACATTGGTTGCAACGTTTTCTTCATCGTTTTATGTCCCATCTTTTACAAAAATGGTTATGAGTGGGCATATTATTGGTCGCAGCCCGAAAACATGGTTTCCAGCATTTTCTTATCTAACCTTATTGCCTCGTTGGCTACTTTCCCATTACTCTTTAAATCTTGGCAAAACTTAAAATGGGGAATTGATATTGACTTGCTTAAAAAAATGCTTAATTATGCTTATCCGCTTATTTTCATAGGCTTGGCAGGCATGATCAATGAAACTTTCGACAGAATTTTAATCAAAAAATTAACCCCGAATGGAATGGGTGATTACCAAGCCAGCATATATTCTGCTTTTTACAAACTTAGTTTGGTACTCACACTATTTGTGCAAGCATTTCGATTTTCAGTAGAACCCTTCTTTTTCCAACAGGCAAAATCCCTTGATGCCAAACATAGCTATGCCTATGTAATGAAATGGTTTGTGTATGCTGTTTCAATCATTTATTTGGTTACAATTGTGATCATTCCTTATGTTGCACCACTGCTCATTCAAAACAAATCATATTTCGAAAATCCCGACGGTATGCGCGCTGTACCCATTTTATTGGCGGCAAACCTTTTCTTAGGAGTATACTACACTCTTTCTGTTTGGTACAAAGTTTCAGCACAAACCAAAATTGGCTCTTTACCCGCTTTTGGTGGGGCAATTGTAACCTTGGTGCTCAATTATTTACTAATCCCAAAAATTGGCTTCATGGGGTCTGCATATACTACCATGATTGCCTATGCCAGCATGGTGGTATTGGGTTACTTTCTTTGCAGAAAATATTACCCCATTCCATACCAAATGTTCCCTATTTTAAGCAGTTTAATTTTAACCTTTGGATTGGGATATTTGGCCCTAAATATCCCTCAAAATTGGATAGGACTCACCATTAAAATTGCAAGCATCATTGTTTTGGTTGGTGCCATTTATATTTACGAAAAATATTTTTATAAATCTCCCATTTCCCATGACAACAGTCAAAATCAATAATTTATCAAAACATCCACTTCCAAAATACCAAACCCCACTTTCTGCGGGCATGGACATTCACGCCAATTTGGAAGCTCCAATATCCCTCAAAAAAGGAGAAAGAATGCTCATTCCTACAGGTTTATTCATTGAATTGCCGGAAGGATATGAAGCTCAAGTGCGACCAAGAAGCGGACTTGCACTTAAGCACGGTATCACTGTTTTAAATTCGCCAGGAACCATCGATGCCGATTACCGCGGTGAGATTAAAGTGCTGCTGATAAACCATGGACAAGAAGACTTTACCATCAATGATGGAGAAAGAATTGCACAACTCGTTGTTGCACAACACGCTACCGTTTCTTGGGTTGAAACTAACTCACTTTCTGATACCCTCCGTGGCGAAGGTGGCTATGGTAGCAGTGGGAAATAACATTCACATAATCAATATTTCAACGATTTTCACGATATTTGCACCCAATTTTTTGACTTTCCAATAAAATGAAACTAATTATTCCAATGGCGGGTATGGGCAAAAGAATGCGCCCTCACACCCTAACTACTCCAAAGCCTCTTGTGCCTCTTGCCGGTAAATCAATTGTGCATTGGTTAATTGAGGATATTGCCAGCGTTTGCGGTGATACCATTGACGAAATTGGTTTCGTGGTGGGTCGTTTTGGCGAAGAAACTGAAACTGAACTGCTCAACATCGCAGCAAGCGTAGGTGCCAAAGGAAAAATTTTCTACCAAGACAAAGCCGAAGGTACTGGTCATGCCATTTTGTGTGCACGCGAATGCCTTAAAGGTGAAACCATTGTGGCCTTCGCCGATACTTTGTTTAGAACGGATTTTAACCTCGACAAATCTAAAGATGGCGTTATTTGGGTGCATCAAGTAGACAATCCAAGCTCTTTTGGGGTAATAAAATACAACGAAAATAACATCATCACCGATTTTGTAGAAAAACCAAAAGAATTCGTTTCCGATCTTGCCATTATTGGTATCTACTACTTCAAATCTGGTGAAACTTTAGAAGCAGAATTGCAATATTTGATTGATAACGACATCAAAGAAAAAGGTGAATATCAGTTGACCAACGCCATGGAAAACATGAAAAACAAAGGCATGCAATTCGTTCCTGGTAAAGTAGATGAATGGTTAGATTGCGGAAATTACGCCGCTACTGTTTACACCAACCAACGTGTTCTTGTAAACAAAGCAAATCAGTTCACCATCGATTCTGATCGCTTCGATGAATCAGTTACCATCAATGAACCCTGCTACATTGCAGAAGGTGTTCATCTGAAAAATTGCGAAATTGGTCCTTTTGTGAGCATTGGAAACAATAGTTCAATAGAAAATTCCGTTATTCGTAACACCGTTGTTCAAAACAACACCCAAATTAAAAATTTCAAATGCGAAAATTCAATGATTGGAAATCATGTTTCTATAGATGGCGACAGCCTAGAATACAGCATTGGAGATTTCAGTTCTCAGGGTTGATACGCGCATTTCTCGTATTTCTTTTCTTTTCTTGGGGGACGTTAACCTCTGCCCAAGTTGATAGTTTACAAAAAGATAGAGCTGCCTACAGGCAAGCTGAATCTTTGTTTCAGAGCGGACAAACCAAAGAAGCAACTGCGGCTTTTAAACTCCTTTTGAAATCAAAAAATACCGAAGAAGCGTCCCATTTCCGACTTTCTACCATTTACCACCAAGATTACAACCAAACTCAAGCACTTTACCACATTGATAAAGCGCTCGAATTTTGCAAAAATTGTGACGATTATCTTTTGCAAAAGGCGCAAATTTTAAATGCCAATGCGCAATATTTTGAAGCTGGTGAAGTCTATATTCAAGCCATTCAATTAAACCCTCAGTTTTGGTCGAGATACCCAAAAGCAATTACCGCTTTCAAAAATGCAAACAACTCCAAAAAAGTGATTGAGGTAATTCGTTTGTGGGAAAAACAATTTCAACTCAAACCAGAAATCGGGTTGAAATATTTAGAAGAGTTTGCCTCTATTGAGCAAATTGATTCAGCTGTATTCTACAGCAAAAAACTCCTTTTAAAATACCCAAACAACAAAGAAATATTAGAAAAAACACGTACACTTTATACAACCAACGATCGTTATTCTGAATTTGCTTCCCTACTAAAATCTCGTTATTTATTAGATACCAACAATATTGATTACCAACTCGAGGTGTTGGATTTTGACGGATATTATTTTATGAAAAAAATCTGCGAGCAATACGCGAATGAAATGTCAACCATGAAAGAATGTTTATTCTATGCTCCACGTGTTTATTACAAGAAAAACAAGGCTCTCGTTCATAAACTTGCTTTCAATAAAAACTTAGACCATGACCAGAAAGGTTATGCACACAGATTTTTCTTTGGTTCTGAAACAGATATTCATTTGTTAGACTCTTGTATTCGTGCCAATTATTCGGAATCTGAAATAGTGAAAATCGGATATACAAATGATCATATTGGTGAAAATCTTTTTTCTCAAGGCAAGTTCAAAGATGCAGAGAAATACATCATCAAAAGTTTTTATTCAAATACCACATTAAACAATAATAAAATTGAAACAACACTCCTTTGCTTAACACTAAATGGAAACAAATTGGAGTTAGAAAAATGTAAAAACTACCTTGAGGAGGCATACCCATTCATGTCGAATCAAGAATTATTCGAGGCTCTAGATTTCATTATTGATAAAAATTACAAGCAGGCAATTTCTATCATTTCGGCCATTCCTTCATTGTCAAAAAAACCTAACAAAAATTTGATAATGAATGCTTTAGCCTATGCATATTTTCAAAATAGTGAATTCCAAAAAGCAGCAGCAATTTGGAATGAAATGAACCCTGAATCTATTTCAACTCCATTTTTAATGAACGCATATCAATGTATGGAGGCTGCATCCATGAAAGAGAAAAGATCACAAATATTAAACATGGCATACTTTTTGGGCTCTATTGATTTGGAGACAAAAAACATGTATCAAAAGTCTTCTGCAACACCAAAAAAATAATCCCATCACATCATGAAAAATCGCATCTTTTTAATTATAATTTGTCTTTGTTTTCCAATGTTTTCATTTGGGCAATCTCTCCAAAATGAACCCATGAAAGTGGCTGAACCCAATGCTACAATTTCTCCAGCAACTTTCAATGTTGATGAAGGTAAAATGTTGAACAATCCTTTTTACACCAACAAAATTTCAAACATCGATTGGACATACTGCACAGCAAAATACGATGCCGATATCAAAGTTGAATCTCAAGAGTTATCTGGTACTGTATCTTTTAGAATGAAAAAAGATAGCATCATTTGGTTCAGTGTTTCTGCCATCATGGGAATTCAAATCTTGAAAGGAATCATCAACAGAGACAGTGCCCATATTTTAGATGTTTACAACCAGAAATATTATGCATTGTCTATTAATGACTTAAATAAATTGCAAGAATTGCCGGCAGACTTGTCTGCCATACAAGCATTAATTGTAGGAAATTCACCAACGTACAACCTTGTTTTACAAGACAGTGTTCTACAAAACAATGAGTATTCACACAATTGGCAAGGATCTGAAGTACCCTTTACCTCATATTCAGCCACAACCAAAAATAAACTATTCACAGAATCAAGGTTTTCAGACAAAGGTAAAATGAGAAAACTCATTGTAAGCTATACAGATAGAATGTTGCAATCGAATATTGCCATACCTAGAAAAATGTCGTGGTCAATTGTTGAACAAAAAAGTGACCTAAATAATTTACGTTTAGATTTAACGTTAAAAACTGCTCGTTTTGATGCTATACCTTCGTATCCGTTTTCAATCCCTGCAGACTATGAGCGAGTTCCGATTCAAAAAAATTAGCCAAATTGTTTTTGCTACGGCCTTTTTGATTGGGCTTTGGTGGCCAAATTCAATGGCTCAAACCAATCGGCAACAGCTTGAAGCCAAACGGAAAAAAGTTGAACAAGACATTGCCGAAAACAAACGTATTTTGCTTTCTACTCAAAAAGAAAAACGCAATACCCTACACCAACTGACCACCATCAACAAGATTATTGAACAAAGAACCGAGTTGATTGAAGGCATTCAAACAGAAATTATTGTTGCCGACGGTGATATTTTCACCCAAACCATGAGGCTTGAAACCTTAAAATTTCAGTATGAAAGGGAGAAAGAAAAACTCCATAAAACCATTCGAAAGGCTTACAAAACCCGAAAATCAAGCCGTGAAATTGTCTTTCTTTTCTCCTCAAACAACATTAAACAAGCATTGAAACGATGGAAATTCCTGAAAAAAATATCAGACTATAGAAGAAGTCAAGTTGCCAATATCCAAATTCAAGCGCAACAAGTTTCCGATGCAATTTCAGAATTAAATCATACCAAAAAACAAAAAGTCATCCTCTTAACTTCTAAGGAAAGGGAAAAACAAGAGCTTGAATCTGACAAATCTACCAAACAAAAATTAGTGGTTGAATTGTCTTCGCGAGAGAAAGAATTGAGAGAGAAAATTCGTGAAAACGAGCGTCAAGTAGCCAAATTAAACCGCGAAATTTCAAAAGCCATTGCGCGTGAAATTGAAGCAGAACGCCGACGTCAAAAACGTGAAATTGCAAAAGCTGCACCTGGAAAAGCAGGCGGAAAAGGCAATAAAACTTCAAATGTAACCTCATCTTCCTCAGAACTCGCACTAACTCCAGAAGCAAAAGCACTCAGTTTATCTTTTGAAAACAACAAAGGTGGACTACCTTGGCCGGTTGAAAGGGGTTTTATATCTCAAGGTTTTGGACGTCATAGACACCCGGAGTTCCAAGATATTGAAGAAGTAAACAACGGTATCGATATCACCACAACCAAAAACTCTACCGTGAAAGCTGTTTTCAAAGGTACTGTAAGCGCCATTTTATCAATTCCTGGTCAAGGTGAAGCAGTTTTGGTGAACCACGGTGCGTATTTCACTGTTTACTCTAGACTCTCTGATGTGTTTGTTCAGAAAGGCCAAATCATTTCCAATGGTGAGAAAATTGGAAAGGTTATGACCGATGATGAAGATAAATGTATCCTCCAATTTCAAATTTGGGAAGGACAAGAAAAACAAAATCCACAATATTGGATAAAGTCTCGCTAAATTTGCATCTATGGAAAAGGTGATTGTAATTGGTTCAGGGGTCATGGGCTCGGGTATTGCCATGAGCAGCATATTAGCTGGATATCAAACGCTTATTTACGACGTTAAATCTGAAGCCCTTGATAAAGCCACTCAATACATTGAAAAACAAATTCAAATATCTGTAGAAAAAGGCAAAATTACAGAAGAACAAAAATTACAAGCACTTAGCAGATTATCATTTACGGAAGACAAAAACGCTTTAACCGCTGATTTTATCATCGAAGCCATACTTGAAAATCTCAATATAAAGAGAGAACTTTTCCAACATTTAGAAACCATCAACTCTACCGAAACTATTTTTGCTACCAATACGTCTTCTATTCCAATCACTCAAATTGCCAATGGATTAAAACATCCAGAAAGATTGGTTGGCGTGCATTTTTTCAATCCTGCACACATCATGAAATTGGTAGAAATCATTCAAGGTGCTGCAACCACCAAAGAAATTGCCGAAAAGGCCTTCAGTTGGGCCGTATCTTTGGGTAAAACTGCAGTTTATACAAAAGATGCACCCGGATTTATTGTCAATCGCGTGGCCCGACATTTTTATGTGGAAGCTCTGAAAATTGCCGAAGAAGGTGTTACCGATTTTCAAAAAATTGACCAACTTGTGGAAGCTACAGGCTTTAAAATGGGTCCGTTTAGGCTCATGGACCTTATTGGTGTAGATACCAATTATTCCGTTACAAGTTCAATGTTCGAACAATTCAATTTTGATCCTAAATTCCGCCCCAATAGAATTCAAAAACAAAAGGTAGATGCTGGACATCACGGTAAAAAATCTGGTAAAGGTTTTTACAACTATGATTAAAAAAGGCCTCCATATTATTATTGCGCTTTTTATTTTGGGGGACATCACCTCTTGTGATGACTCTAGAAGTATCACTCAAAATATTCCCACAGGGCCTGTAAACTTGGTTTTTGACCTCAATTTATCTTCGTACATGAAACTAAACAATCCCGGCGAATTTGCCTACTTCGATGGCGGAATTAAAGGAGTTTTAGTGATTCACGATTATGACGACAATTGGTATGCTTTTGAAAGAGGGTGCGCCTTTGAGCCTACAAAATCATGTGCCAAAGTTTGGGTTGATTCCGTAAACCTTCAACTATATTGTGGTGAATTTATTGCCGGTTCTTTTAGTACTTGTTGCAGCAGCAAATATAACTTTCAAGGTTTTCCAACTAACGGGCCTGCAGCTGGTAGATTGGCCCAGTACAAAATTCAAAAAGACGGCAATATTGTACAAGTGTACAATTAACTTCTTGCTCCATTTTAACTACCTCATATTTTTTTATAAAATGATGAAAAATTATCATTTTAATTTATCCCTTTAAAAAAAATGTGAAGTATATGTGTAAAATTTCTTAAAAAACTTTTTTTTAAACAAGAGTTTCTTATATTTGTCAACTACTAAACTCACTAAATTTAATAAGAATATGCATAAAAACTACCTAAAAGCACTTTTTCTGCCAGCATTAGTTTCTCTCTTTTCAGGGAATGCAAATGCTCAAGCCAACGGCGCACACGGAATTGAACTCAATTTCGGCCTAAGAGAATACCTTGGCGACGATGGATCAAGTTTACTCTTCAATAGAAAACCAATCTACCAAGGTGGTGGTATCACCTACACCCACAACATCAGCTCTTCTTTAGATGCCGTAGTTGCTCTAACCGCTGGTGATGTTGGTTTCTCAAGAAGACTTGACTCTTTCGTGAAAGAAAAAGACATCGTTTGGAAAAGCTTTAAAGCAAACACCGCAGATCTTTCTTTTGGTGTTCGTTATAAACTAAACAATGGAGTCATTCTTTCTGAAGACTCTAAATTCGCTCCTTATGTATATGGTGCTGTAGGTGCTTATTATGTACATTCTACAATTAAATGGGGTCCAGATCCTTACGTTGCTGCAACTCGTGTTGATCAATGGGGTACTGTTCACAACGTAGACAACACCATCCAAGATATTGGTGCACAACTTTCTGGTGGATTAGGTTTCAAACTTGGTTTGACTGATAAAATTTCATTGGCTTGGTCTTATATCTTTACTTACACCTTCAACGACCGTTGGGACGGTGCTAACAGCCAAGATCCTAACCCAGACCAAATTCTTAGACATGGTATGTACCGCTCTAATGATGCTTGGGCTTACCACAATGTAGGTATCGCTTACGCTCTAGGTGAAGGTAATTCTGGTAGCGGTCGTGGTCCTAAAAGAATGGCTGACTCTGATGAAGATGGCGTTCCTAATAAATATGACCTTTGTAAAGGTACTGAAGCTAAATACAGAAAATATGTAGATAGCGTTGGTTGCCCTGCTGATACCGATGGCGATAAAATTCTTGATGCCGATGATAATTGCCCAGAAGTTAAAGGTGCTATTGCTTTCAATGGTTGCCCTGATACAGATGGTGACGGTATTGAAGATAAATTAGATGCTTGCCCTAAAGACAAAGGTAGCGCTGAATACAACGGATGCCCTGATACCGATGGTGATGGAATTTCTGATAAAGATGATGCTTGTCCTGCTATTAAAGGTTTGAAAGTATTCAAAGGTTGCCCTGATACCGACGGTGATGGTATCGAAGATTCTAAAGATAAATGTCCTACCATTGCTGGTGTTTCTGCCGGTGAAGGTTGCCCTGATACTGATGGTGATGGTGTATTCAACAACATCGACAAATGTCCAGATGTTCCTGGTATCGTAGCCAACAAAGGTTGCCCTGAAATCAAAAAAGAAACAGTACAAAAAATTGCTTTGGCTGCTAAAGGTATCAACTTTGAAACCAATAAAGATGTTATCGTTGCTGCTTCATTCAAAAACTTGGATGACCTGGCGAAATTGTTAAACACTGAACCTACTGCAAGCGTTGAAATCCAAGGTCATACCGACAACGTGGGTGACGCTGCAGCAAACAAAGAGTTGAGCAAAAAACGTGCTGAAGCTGTAAAACGCTACTTGATCAATGCAGGTGTTGCTGAAGCTCGTATGTCTGCTATCGGTTATGGTTCTGAAATGCCAATCGCCGACAACTCTACTCCTAAAGGTAAAGAGAAAAACCGTCGTGTTGACTTCAGACTTTACTATTAATAAATTCTAAATTGCATATTCACGAAAAGGCTGCCAATGGCAGCCTTTTCTGTTTTACGCTCTGTTTTACTAAAAATTATTACACCTCATTTATACCCTACACACCCTTTCAAACTATTTTATTACCTTCGTGACTATGGATGACACTTCGTTTTTCGCCCACCCCTCCGCTTATATCGATCAAGGAGCTGAAATTGGGCCAAATACCAAAATTTGGCACTTCTGCCATGTCATGCCATCCGCAAAAATTGGAAAAGCCTGTAACATAGGTCAAAATGTTTACATCGACCAAAATGTTATTATTGGTAATGGTGTGAAAATCCAAAATAATGTGAGCGTTTATGCCAATGTTATCATTGAAGATGATTGCTTCCTTGGTCCAAGTATGGTCTTTACCAATGTGATCAATCCTAGAGCCTTTATTGAACGAAAAACCGAATTTAAAACCACACTCGTAAAAAAAGGTTGTTCTATTGGTGCCAATGCCACCATCGTTTGTGGAATCACGCTAGGACAATTTTCCTTCATTGGTGCTGGTGCCGTTATTACAAAAAATGTACCCGACTTTGCACTCATGGCCGGTGTTCCCGCCAAACAAATTGGATGGGTTAGCCGCAATGGACAAAAACTCAGCTTCGACCAATATGGAACAGCATTTTGTCCCTCAACAAAAGAAAAATATACCCTGAATCAAAATATTGTCACACTCGTAATTGAATGAAAAAGAAAATTTTAGTAACCGGTGGTCTCGGTTTTATAGGTTCTCATACCGCTGTTTGCCTGCACGAAGCAGGATTCGAACCCATTTTGGTAGACAATCTATGTAACTCTGAATTAAGCGCTCTCAATGGAATTGCCAATTTAATTGGCTTTACACCCACTTTGATACAAGCCGATGTAACCGATAAATCCACCTTTTCTTCAATTATCAAGGAACACAAACCCGAGGCTATAATTCATTTTGCCGCTTACAAAGCGGTAGGCGAAAGCGTGGAAAAGCCTCTTATGTATTACCATAACAACGTTGTTGGCCTAATTTCAGTGCTTGAAGCCATGAAAGAAAACAATCTAAACAAGCTCGTTTTCTCAAGTAGCTGCACCGTTTACGGAGAACCTGATACCGTTCCAGTTTCAGAAAATACACCCACAAAACCCGCTCAATCTCCCTATGGTGCTACCAAACAAATGGGTGAAATCATTCTCCACGACAATAGCAATTGGCTTAACACCCAATGTTTGAGATATTTCAATCCAATTGGCGCTCATCACACTGCTGAAATTGGTGAACTCCCTCTTGGTGTTCCAAATAACCTAATTCCGTATCTTACACAAACAGTTGCAGGAATTCGTAAAGAATTGACAGTTTTTGGCAACGATTATGACACCCCAGACGGTACCTGTATCCGTGACTATATCCATGTTATGGACCTCGCCGATGCACATGTTAAAGCCGTAGAAAGATTACTTCAGCAGAAGCAAAATGAAAACTTTGAAGTCTTCAATATCGGTACTGGCAATGGATTCTCCGTTTTAGAAGTCATTGAGTCGTTTCAAAAAGTTAACAACTTGGCTGTCCCTCACAAAATTGGACCAAGAAGATCAGGCGATGTGGTGAAAGTATGGGCCGATACACAAAAAGTAGAAACCATTCTCGGTTGGACAGCAAAAAGAGGCCTAGACGAAATGATGAAAGACGCCTGGAATTGGCAACTTAAACTGAATAATTCTAAGGCTTAATGAATTGTTTGTTAGACCAATAGGTCAACAACACTATCAACATCATCATCAATAATATCACACCCCAATCTCCCAAAATAGCATACAAGGTTGTTCGATGGTTCGAATAAATCGTTTGCTGTAAACAAATCTTTTTAAACCATTCTGAATGTTGATATTCGTCACCACGGGGATCAATAAAAGCACTCGTACCCGTATTGGCACTTCTTGCCACCCATTTACGGGTTTCTATTGCGCGTAAACGCGAATATGAATAATGTTGCTGATATCCAGCAGTTTCGCGCCACCAAGCATCATTGGTAACAACTCCAATCCACCCAGCACCCTTGTTTACGAATTGCCTCACCAAGTCGCCATAGATACTTTCGTAACAAATAATGGGAGCTACTTTTTCTCCCCTTCCCAATACCTCTACCGAGTCATTTTTCGCCAAACTACCCGTTGTACTATTTTCATCCAATTGCAATGCCAAGCTTTCTAAAAATGGCAAATATTGTATAAATGGCATTTGTTCAGTGCCCGGAACCAATTTCGATTTATGGTAAAAACGCGGTTTGAAACCAGAATCCATCCACATCGCTGAATTATAATGGTCATACCACCCTTTGGGCTCATACTTCAATCTTCGGGCAGTTTTTGTGGGCTTACTGTCTGAAATATAATAATTTACACCATTTACACCCGTTAATATTTGAAGCTTTTTACCCCAACGCCTTACCTTTTCCGCCGAATACTTTGATTGCATATACGGTTTTTCAGAAAACACATACGACAACCGCAACCGGTCAACCTGATAATCACTTCCAACAAATTTCAAGTTTATCCCATCCACCAACGACGTTTCTGGCCACAACAACCACTCAACCGTGGAGTCTATGACATCCATCGACAAATCAATCATCTCCTCCTCCATTGATTGAGGAGGTCGCACAAATTTCTCGTTCCACGGATCAAAACTTGGTTGCAATACCGCCACCTTTAATGGTGTTCCTTCCTGAATATTTACTCGGTATTTAAGAAAAATCGACAATCCGTACAATCCACAAAAGACCATAATGGCCCAAAATATTGACGGATTTAAAGAGAATTTCCATATTTTTTTCTGCTTTTGAGGGACATCTACTTCAGAACAAGAATTCATGTTAAACCCATTTAAAAGCCACCAATTCATGTATAAAACCAACACAGATCCACCTAAAGTACCCGTCCATTCATACCATTGCACAAAACTCAACCATCCCGAAAATCCATTGCCCAAACACAACCAAGGCCAACTTAAATCCCAACGATGATGTCCAAACTCGTAAAAAACCCATGAGATCACAAAAACTGCAAATGCCCAAGGCGTCGTAAGTTTTTTAGAAACCATACGATACACAACAAAAGGCAACAACATGAACAAAGCATTCAGCGTGAGCATGAAAATAACCCCGTAACTCGATGCATAGTAGACCCACCAAGTAGTAGTGATATTCCAACCCAATAAAGCCAAGTACAAACTTCCATAATACTGATAACGCTTTGCTTGCGCAAACCGTTGAGCCAGCAACAATAAAGGTACAAAGGAGATAAACAACAATGGTGTAAATGGTTTTGGAAACCAAGCCAACCAAAATAATATTGCAGGCAAGATGATCCAAACCCAAGTTGGTATCTTTTGCCAATTTATTTTTTGCAGTTTTTGCAACATAAAATCAATTTATTTTTTGCAGAAATGCGAAATTATTCTGAATCCTCAACGGCTTCTTCAGATTCGTAAGCATTTCCCTCCAAAACTACAACAAATTCTCCTTTAGGTGAATGCGCTGTAAAATGGGCAATGACATGTGTAAATGTTCCGGTAATAGTTTCTTCAAATTTCTTGGTTATTTCACGAGAAACACTCACCTTTCGATGCGCTGAACAAAACTCCGAAAGTTGATTCAATGTCTTTAATAATTTGTGAGGACTTTCATAAAAAACAATGGTTTGGTCGTTCTCAGCCCATTGTTTCATTTTAGTTTGCCTACCTTTTTTGTGCGGTAAAAATCCCTCAAAAGAAAAACAATGCAAAGGGAAACCACTCTTTAACAATGCAGGAACAAAAGCTGTTGCACCCGGCAAAACTTCTACAGAAATGCCTTCATTCAATGCCATTCTGGTAAGAAGAAAACCTGGATCTGAAATTCCAGGAGTACCGGCATCAGACACTTGTGCAAGCACTTTACCCTGTTTCAGTTCCTGAATTAAATAATTCAACTTTTGGTGCTCATTATGCTGATGAAAACTCTCCAATGGAGTCGAAATTTCATAATGATTTAACAAAACTTTGGTGGTACGGGTGTCTTCAGCCAAAATTTTATCCACCTCTTTCAAGGTTGCAACAGCACGGTAAGTCATATCACCTAAATTGCCAATGGGCGTTGAAACTATATAAAGTTTTCCTGACATAGTATTGCTTTAAAAGTTAAAAACCAGAGACAATTCCCTGGTTTTTAACTTTCGATTGATTCATTTAATTTATTTCGCTACACCAACGGCACGCTTCTCACGGATAACCGTGATTTTCACTTGACCAGGGTAACGCATTTCTGTCATAATTCTGTTCGACAATTCAAAGGCCAATGTATCTGCTTGATCGTCATTGGTTTTCTCCGCACCCATGATGATGCGCAATTCACGACCCGCTTGGATTGCATACGCTTTCTCAACACCAGGGTAGCTCAACGCCATGTTTTCCATTTCTTTGATACGCTCAACATATTGTTCATCACCTCTTCTTGCTCCAGGTCTAGAACCACTGATAGCATCACATGCTTGAATCACTGGACTTAACAAACTGGTCATCTCGATTTCATCGTGATGGGCTCCAACCGCATTGCAAACTTCTGGATGCTCTCCGTATTTTTCACAAAGCTTCAATCCTAACAATGCGTGCGGTGTTTCCTCGTCGTTATCAGGACATTTTCCAATATCGTGCAACAATCCAGCACGTTTTGCCAATTTCACATTCAATCCCATCTCTGCAGCCATTGTAGCACACAAACGAGCTACTTCACGACTATGCTTCAACAAGTTTTGGCCATAAGAACTTCTGAACCTCATTCTACCCACGTAGCGTATCAATTCAGGATGCAAACCGGTAATTCCTAAGTCTACAACTGTTCTCTCTCCCCACTCAATTACTTCTTCTTCAATTTGCTTTTTGGTTTTCTCAACAACCTCTTCAATACGAGCTGGGTGAATACGACCATCTTTAATTAAACGCTCCAAAGACACACGGGCAATTTCACGACGAATTGGGTCATAACAACTCAATACGATGGTTTCTGGGGTATCATCAATTAAAATTTCAACACCTGTAGCTGCTTCAAATGCTTTGATATTACGTCCTTCTCTACCAATAATTCTACCTTTTACATCATCTGATTCTAGAGGGAATGCTGTAACCGTGTTGTCAATTGCCAACTCAGCCGCAGTTCTTTGAATGGTTTGTAAAACAATTCTCTTGGCTTCTCGGGTAGCACCCAATTTGGCCTCTTCCACAATGTTTTTAGCTAATTGTAATCCTTCAGTGTGCGTTTTAGCCTTGATGTTCTCAAACATTTGCTCTTTCGCTTCTGTAGCAGACAAGCCAGCAACTTTTTCAAGTTGAGCCAACTGTTGATCTCTCAAAGATTGAACTTCTTTCTCTTTGCTCTTGTAAGATTCCATTTGAGCATCCAAACGTTGACTTTTTGAGGCAACCTCGTCTTCTTTAGATTTCAAATTCTTCAATTTGTCATCCAAAGATTGCTCCTTCTGACGAATGCGATTTTCAGCAACTTGAATTTCTTGATTTCTCTTGTTGGTCTCTTGCTCATACTCCGAACGAAGCTGCATGTACTTTTCTTTAGCTTCAAAAATTCGGTCTTTCTTCAATGTTTCACCCTGTTGACGGGCTTCTTCCAACATGCGTTGTTTTTCTTTTTCTAATTGTCCTTTGCGTGCAGCAATAAAGACAACGTATCCTAACCCCAATCCACCGATTAGTCCTGCTAGAATAAATACAATTACGTCCATTTTTTATCTCCTTTTTTATTTGTGGAGCATCAACTGGTAAAGATTAATAATTCTGCAATAAAGTCTCCAACTGCGATAAAATTGGAGGTATCTCCATGGCAACTTGGGGTTGAGCGGCTGGGGTTGCATGTTGATTGCGAACCACATCTCCGGCTAAATCTAAAGCAGCCCATGAAAGTCTATCTATTGGCTCATTGGCACCAAACTTACGAAAAGCTTCGATCCTTTTATTGAGCGTTTGAGCAGCCAACAAAACTTGTTCTTCATCCTTCTTCGCAACACGCAAGCGCATTGGCCTAGAATCTATTTCCACAGAAAGAAGCACAGTTTCGTTGTTGTCCATCTATAATTATTATTCGTTTAACAAATCAATGCACCGGTCAATGTCCCTCACCAATTCGTTAATCTTGATTTTTAACTCATGATTATCGGCATGATCGGGCGACATTTCTTTTGCAAGTTTAATGATTTTATTCTGTTCCTTTAACTCGTTGAGCGTATTTTTTTGAATTTCTACGGTGTTTTTTAACGAAGAAATTTCATTTTGCAACTCAAGAATTTCATTCTTACCCATGAGAATCTGATTTTTTAAGTCAGAAACTTCATTTTCAAGAATAATTTTTTCGTTTTTGAGGGATGAATTTTCTCTTAAAACCCTGTCAACCTTAACATATAAGGCCTTCAAACGGGCATCTAATTGTTCATTCATCATATCTGTACAAAGATACTAAAAATATTACAAATTTGCTCCCCATTCAGATGGGTTTGAAGCAAATGCTTTGATGCTGGCAATGTCTTCTGCAGCAATATATCCTTCTTCAGCCGCAACCTCACACAAAACATCAAAATTGGTGAGTGTAAACACCGGAATGCCTTCATTTACAAACTTTTCTGCTGCATTCGCAAATCCATACGTAAACAATGCTACCAACCCAATTACCTCTCCGCCAGCAGCTCTCACTCCTTCCACAGCCTGCATAGAACTCTTTCCAGTAGAAATTAAATCTTCTACTAAAACAATCTTATCGCCCTCCGACATATACCCCTCAACCTGATTTTTTAATCCGTGTTTTTTAGGCTCTGGTCGAACATAACAATATGAAATGCCCATTCTATCAGCGCATAACGCACCATGCGCGATTCCAGCTGTAGCAATTCCCGCTACTCTGTCAACCCCCGGAAACTCCGAAGAAATTAAGCCCGCCAACGATTCCGCTACGAAATTCCTAACCTCAGGAAACGATAAAACCATGCGGTTGTCACAGTAAATTGGACTCTTGATTCCAGACGTCCAAGTGAATGGTTCTTTAGGAGATAATTTAATTGCCTTTATTTCAAGAAGAAATTTTGCTAATTTTGCACTTTGTTGAGACATGGAGCCACAAACCTACAAAATTTATTTTAATGAAGGAGCATTAATCATCACAGATTCTCCAAATGCACTTAAAGGAATTCCTAACCTATATTACATAGGCGACGATGATCTGCATACCAGCTTTAAAATCCTTACCTCTAGTGAAAGCTCTGGTAAAGCCATGACGTTCGGACTTATTGCTTACGATCCCCATGAAACTTTTAAAGATTTCGCCGATAATTATACCCTCATCCAAGCTGCTGGCGGACTCGTTTTCAACAAAGAAAACCAACTCCTTACCATCAAAAGAAATGGCTTGTGGGACCTTCCTAAAGGTAAAATTGAAAAGCATGAAGATCAACGCGCTGCAGCACTTCGTGAAGTAATGGAAGAAACTGGTATCAACATGATCAATATTTCAGATAAAATAGGAGAATCTTACCATGCTTATTTTGAAGATGATGTTCTCCTCCTCAAAGAAACCCATTGGTACAACATGAACTCTTCTGGAAAAGCCAACCTTAAACCACAAGTTGAAGAAGGTATTTCTGAAGTGAAATTCGAACACCTCGATTGGTTCAAATCTCCTGAATTTCAATCTTATAACAGCGTTCGTGATATCGTGAAAAAAGCCCTAGATAAAGTTGAGTCTCCCCTCTAATCTCTCTAATCTCCCTAATCTTTCTAATCTCTCTAACCCTCTAACCCCCTACTGGTTAAGGTTTACAGCCTCAGGTAAAAATGGCCTATACGCCCCATGATGCACAATCAAATCACGCACCAACGTACTGCTAATATAACTCAATTCCGGACTACTTAACACAAACACCGTCTCTATCTCCCCACTTAAAGCCTTGTTTAACTGTCCAATGTGCGACTCATAATCGAAATCTGTGCCATTTCTCAATCCCCTCAAAATGTATTTAGAACCAACACTCTTGCAAAAATCTACAGTCAATCCCTCATAACTCATGACCTCAACTTTTGCATTTTCCGCAAAAGTCTCTTTGATCCATTGAATCCTCTTTTCCAAAGTAAATAAGGTGGTTTTCTTTGAGTTTATGCCCACCGCAACAATTACTTTGTCGAACAATTCCGACCCGCGCATTACAATGTCTTCATGTCCCTTCGTAATTGGGTCAAATGTGCCAGGAAAAACAGCGATTCTTTGAACTTCGTTTGTCATTGTTTAGCGAATATAGTACAAGTTGTACTTCCATAATCCTTTTTTAATAAATACGGTTCGTGGAATTGCAACTGAGGTTTATGCTCTAAAATTAAAATTCCATCATCTGCCAACCATTCTGAAAACATCTTCGGAAACTCCTGAATGTTCGGAATATCATAAGGCGGATCAGCGAAAATAATGTCGTATTTTTCTTCTTTTTGAGGGACAAATTTGTAAATGTTCATTTTTAAAATTTCCCAATTTTCCAACATCCTTTCTTTTTGCATCAACTTCTGTTGTTGAATGTTCTTGCCATCCAAATCAACCGAAGTAACCCATTGAGCCTCTCTGCTCAAAAACTCTGCCGCAACAATACCCGATCCAGAAAACAAATCCAAAACGCGTTTCCCATCAATGCCAAACTGATGCACCAAAGAATTAAACAAACTCTCTCGCATTCTGTCTGTTGAAGGACGAACATGCGAAGCAAATTTTGCCGGAATTACCCAACCCTTTAATATGCCTCCGGTAACGCGCATGAAAACAAATACATCAAACTATTCGCAAATACCATATCAGGCATGTTTCCTTGAACCATATACGGCTTCTCGCTGTTGATAATGTCCATGTGAATGCCCAATTTCTCAAAATCTCCACCCAAAACCTGTGAATCGTGCTCATTGGCATCACAAACCAAGTAATACGGCAATGCATCAAATTTTGCCTCCTGCATGGTTGCCGTAATAAAATAAACCACCTCGGTGTGATTCTGTACCTCAAAAATATTTCCTAGGAACAATTGTCCCTCCTTAAAAACAAGCAAAATTAACGTCTGCTCGTGTACCCAAAAGTAAACCAAGTTCTTATGCTTTTGCAATACCTGCAATGCCTTCTGATAAACAGGCTGTAAAATATGCACTGTTACCCCATTTGTTGCATTGTACGCAATGTAAATGCCTTCGTCAATCAATGCCTTAACATTCAATTCACCACCCGGAAGTACCGTTTTAATAAATTCCTTTGGCATGAACCATGCCTTTTCACTATAGATTACTTGTTTGTAATGTTCGGGTATAACAACTTCACTACCAATCAAATGAGAACTGCATTTCCCCAATAAATCAACCGAAAATAACTCTACCAAATTGTCGTGCAAAATGTAATATCCCAAGTCCGAAACTTGATAACTCTCGCTCTTGTATTCCCACAACAAATTCATTCAAGCAAAATTGCACAATTTAAACCGACTTCACAAGTGATTTAATTATCTTGCATCCATGTTTAAAAAACTTACGTTTTCTGCAATTTTTTTTACATTTATTTTTTGCAATCCTGTGTTTTCTCAAATCATCTCCGATGAACCTAACAATCCATCTGGAGAAGAAAATTCAACCATGCCAAAAAATGTTTATGATTGGAATATTTGGAGTACTCCCGACTTCGACGATCTCCACGATTCTAAAAACCCCCTTTATTGGAAAAATAAAAAACCGTACGAAGGTTATTGGCAGCAAGACGTTTATTATAAAATTTACGCCTACCTCAATGATACCTTCGAATATATCAAAGGCGGCGAACGTATTACCTATTACAACAATAGTCCAAATACCATCACTGAGGCCTATTTTAACCTTTACCAAAATTCATTTAACCAAAATAGCCTCACCAACAAACTCTACGAAATTAATAAAACCAAAGTCCAACATGGACAATATGAAAGCCAAGACAAAGGCATTGAAATCACTTCTTTTAAAATCAACAACAATCCAATTAAATTCGAAATTTATAACACCATTCTCAAAATAAAATTACCCTTCCCACTCAAACCAGGTGAAAAAATAGACTTTAACATCGAATTTACCACCTACTTCGATAGAGGCAGTATTCGCCGCCGTATGAAAGTCTTTGACCACCATGGTTACAAACACTTCAACGGTTGTCAATGGTTTCCGAAAATTTGTGTGTACGACCGCAAATTTACCTGGGCCACTGACCAACATCTTGAAAAAGAATTCTATGGCGATTTCGGAGTTTATGATGTTCAACTCGACCTTCCCGCTCATTACATTGCCGAGGCCACAGGTCAACTCATGAACGCAAATACCGTCTTGCCATCATCCCTCAGAAAAAAAATAGACCTTTCTAACTTCGAGAAAAAACCCATTGGTGAACAACCTTCAGAAATCATCAAACCGTCGAAAAATAGGAAGAAATGGTGGTTTCATGCAAGCAACGTTCACGATTTTGCTTGGACAGCCGACCCTACTTACAGAATCGGAGAAACAACAATCAACGGAATACTATGCGTTGCCATTGCACAAGAAAACAACGCAGCTGGTTGGGTCAAAACACCCAAATACCTAGCAAATGTAATTTCTCTGTATAACAGAGATTTTGGACGTTACGAATATCCTAAAATTGTTGTTGCCGACGCCGATGACGGCATGGAATACCCCATGATTACCATGGTTGGTGGATTATTCCCCAATCACAGAAATGTGATTGCCCACGAAGTTGGGCACAACTGGTTCTATGGAATGATAGGATCTAACGAAACTTACCGCGCTGCCCTCGATGAAGGTTTTACCCAATTTATCAATACTTGGTGCCTGAAATATATGGGTATAGAAAATTTTCCAGAATATTCCAGAGCCTATGCCGGTTATATCAACGACGCAATCGATGGAACCGACCTTCCTCTCAATACCCATAGCAATGAATTTAATAGTGCTGTAGGTCACGGCGGTGGCTATAAATACGTTTACTATAAAACAGCAACCATGTTGTTTAACCTCCAATATTACCTCGGAGACTCTACTTTCCAGAAATGCTTCCAGAAGTACATTCAAGAATGGAAATTTTGCCATCCCTACATTGAAGATTTTAGAAATTCCATCATCCAATCCGCACAAACCGACCTCAATAAATTCTTCGATCAATGGTTTGAAACAACTGCCCACTGCGATTACGCCATCAAGTCTGTCAAAAAATCTGACTTTCAAGACATCAATAAACCAGGCAATCACCACATTTACGACGTTACCCTACACCGAAAAGGAAACATGGTGATGCCCGTAAATCTCGATATCGCACTAATCGCTAAAAACCCAGAACTCGTTCCCAAAAACAAACAATTTATCATCACCAAAATCACCATCCCAGTTTCCAATTATCTCAACCCTGAACGCATCAATACCGAACCTTGGATTGGTTGGGACCGCATCAACCCCTATTACTCATGCAAAATATTTGTCCCCGAAGGTTATGAACTTCTGCAACTTTGGATCGATCAATCTGGTAGACTTGCCGACATTGACCGTTCCAACAACATTTGGAACAACAGAATTCAGTGGCAATTTGATTATGGCAATGGCGCAAACGAATCTTATTTAGGGAGTTATGAGGGACTTTGGAGGCCAGCAATCACACAAAATCCGTTCAACGGAACCATGTTGGGTGCCAAAATCAGCGGACAATATGCAGGCAGAAAACATGTTTTTAACCTAGAAACCTATTATTCATTTCAAAATACTCAAAAAGAACCTTTCCTCTTCACTAACAGAGGGTCACAATTGTTTAGCTATAACTTAAATTATCAGCATACAATTAGGAAAAACGGAACGTATTTCATTCAAAGTCAACTCTATAACAATCTTTCAATTCAATCAATGGGTTGGAAAATGACCATTCAAAACCATGAATTTGGCTTATATGGTAAAGCCATGTACAACCTGTTTCAAGAAAACACTGAAAATCAACTAGATAAAAATTCGGTATTTCAGAATTCCTATAATGGGTTCATCCAAAACCAAGGTTTTTGGAGCAACCAACAAAATGTAAGCCTCAATTTATTTTACAACAAAAATTACAGCGGTTGGGGTCAGCTTGGAAAGTTAGAATTTGAAATGAGGATGCCTTCACCTTGGAGTGAAACACAATTTGGCTATGTAAAAGCTACTTGGAAACACAAAAAACCATTCGGCAATGTTTATCTGAAAACCAGAACATTTTTACAAATTGGCGCTGGATCTAATCCAACCGCAGAATCAGCCCTCTACGCAAATGGCGCCAATCCCGAAGAATGGATGAACAACAAAATCATGCGTGATTTTGGATTCACCAATGCAGCCACCCACTTCGGCGGAGGCCTAAATCTCCGTGGTTACACCAATACGCCAATTGCAATCAAACAAAATGATACAACCCTAGCATTTTTCAGAGGAAATTCCGGAGTTTCGTTGAATCTTGAATTGGAATTTCCTGCTTTGCGTTTCAAAAAAGCAATCTTGCGTTGGTTAACCATTCAACCCTATTTATTTGGCGATGCCGGAATGATTTCAATCCCCTTAAACAACAAACCTGTGTTTAGCCCACTAATCGCCGATGCCGGAATTGGTACCTTGTTCAGCATCAATCTGAACAATAAAACCCTATTTGGCATGCATCCATCTACCCAAGGAGTATTGAAAGACGTGAAACCAATAAACATCAGGGTTGACTTTCCAATCTTCATGAATATAACGAAAAATAACGAGAATTACAATCAATTTAGATTCAGAATAGGCATTGAACGCGCATTTTAACATGAAAATATTTGCAAAAATCATCACATACATCACCTTCCCCGGAATTTGGGCTGTTTTAGGTGTTTATTTTTTAAGCCGAATAGACATTTCCAACGTGATTGAAATTCAAGCAATTTCAAAGTCCAACTTACTCACAGGCGCATTGGTTTTCTACATTGTTTTGCCCATGTTATTTGTGTACTTCATGGTGTACAAAAAACGATTCGAATCCATCCAACTGTCACATGTAAAGGAAAGAAAAATTGCTGTTCCATTTGCCCTGCTGTCGGCATTGCTATTCGTCTATTTCACAAGAGAAATAATGCTTTCTAAGCAAAACTTACTCGCTTATAGCAAAATGCTTGATTTCCATCCATTGCTTGAATGGGAGCAATTGGTGGTTATGTCCCTCATGATCCAAACCTTATTTATCTTCTTGAATTTCAAAATATCCATTCACATGCTCTCCATGACAGCATTTTTAACATTTACCTATCAGCAATTCAACCACATTAAATCTTCCATACAAAACGATTGCCTGGTAGGCGAAAACCTATACCATTGGCCACAATACCTTCTGCAACCCAACACAATGAATATCATTCTGCTAACACTTTGTGCAATGGCAATTCTCGTATTTATATCAAGAAAAGTGTTGAATGCACATAACTACCAAGAATTAATCATTGGAAGCATCGTCGGAATTTCTATTACATTTGTAAACTCAATTTTGTTTTATTCAATATGGAATTAACCTGTGTTTTGTACGAGAAAAAAGGCAATATTGCCTATGTAACACTCAATAGGCCCGACGTTTTTAACGCTTTCAACGATGAACAAAGCTACGATATGCAAGCAGTGTTCAAAGAAATTAAAAAAGACAATGATGTACGCGTTGTGGTGCTTACTGGTGCAGGAAAAGCATTTTGCAGTGGACAAGATTTGAAAGCCATTGCTGGTTCTAAAAACCGCTCCCTGTCTGATAGCCTCTACAAACGATACAACCCTATCATCAAAGCTATGAGAGAGTTGCCAAAACCTATCATCTGCCGACTCAATGGCGTAGCTGCCGGTGCGGGCGCTTCTTTGGCCCTTGCTTGCGACTTTATTGTAGCTTCCGAAAAAGCATCCCTCATTGAGGTTTTTGTAAACGTAGGACTTGTACCAGACTCCGGTAGTTCATACTTCTTACCCAAAGCGATAAGTCCTGCCAGAGCATTTGAAATGGCAACTATGGCACCAAAAATTTCAGCCCAACAGGCCTTAGAATGGGGTTTGATTAACCGTGTTGCTTCAGAAGACGAACTCGACAATACCGTTCAGCAAATTGCCGACTATTACGCTCAAGCACCAACATTATCAATCGGAATGATCAAAGCAATGCTGAATAAAGCTGCGCATTCTGACCTTGATACCATGTTACAATATGAAGCATATTGCCAAGAAATTGCCGGTAGATCCGATGATTACCGCGAAGGTGTTACTGCTTTCAATGAAAAAAGAAAACCTGAATTTAAAGGAAAATAATTTCCCTAAAGTTCATCTTTTTTGATTCACTCTTTGTGATTCAACGCAATTCAATTCATCGCGTTTACCTAAAACTTTTTGCTTTTTGCAACTTTTTTTCGTTTTCGCCGTTTTACAAGCAAGAATTTCAATACTTTTGATTCTGCCTACCTCATAATGAAAAAACTAATTTACCTTTTCCTTGGTTTTTCAATAACATTTGCTGCTTGCAGAAAAGTTGAAACCAACCAAGATACAACTAACCCCGATTGGACAACCGAATCGCATGGTGATGCATCCCCAAATTATAGCATCGTTTTCCCTCAAAACAATGTAAATCAACTTGAAATTATCATCGGTTCCGAAAATTGGACCGCCATCAGAAACAACATGAAATCTCTGTATGGTGGCGATTTCGGCATTGGCGGCGGTGGACCTCCTGGTAGTTTTCCTACCACTGAGCCAGATTACGTTACCTGCATTGTCAAATTCAATGGCAAAACCTGGAACCATGTGGGCTTTAGATTAAAAGGAAATTCAACCCTCTCTCAAGCCTGGAAAAGCGGAAACTATAAATTACCATTCCGATTAAATTTCGATAAATTCGAAGACCAATATCCCTCAATAAAAAATCAAAAATTCTACGGATTTAAAGACCTCTCTTTCTCTCCTGGCGCCAAAGACCAATCTCTAATCCGTGAAAAAATTACCGCCGACATCTTTAGAATGGCCGGAATTCCAGCTCCACAAACTGCTTTTTATAGAACTTCTATTGATTTTGGCGGGGGACTTAAATACTGTGGAATTTATTGTGCCGTGGAACTTCCAGACGACAATATGTGCAAATCACAACTAGGTGAAGAATCTGGCAATTTATACAAACCAGAATCCAAATTGGCATCCTTCTTACAAACTGAATTTGAAAAGAAAAACAATGAACTCCTAGGTGATTTTTCAGATGTACAAGCCTTTGTATCCGCACTTAACAACCCCATCAGAAAAACCGATACAGCGCAATGGAGATCCAATTTAGAAGCGGTTTTCAATGTAGACCAATTTACCAAATGGCTAGCAATCAACAATATGGTGGTAAATTGGGATACTTATGGCGCCATGGCCCACAATTATTACCTCTATAACCACTCTAGCAAAAAATTAATGTGGCTGCCTTGGGATAACAATGAAGCCCTGTCTAAAAGTCCTGGCATTACTGGAACTACCCAAACCGGTCCTGGTCCAGCCCCTGGCCTATCTCTCACCATGAATGAAGTTACAACTGCATGGCCACTCATTCATTACATCGCCAATGATGCCGCTTATTTTGCCAAATACAAAAATCATTTGCGCGAATTCAAAACCAATGTATTCACAGAATCCAATATCAACCCACTGATAGAAAATGCTTATGCCTTAATTACGCCGTATGCAATTGGTCCAGATGGTGAAAAATCTGGCTATACCTACCTCACCAGTAGTGCTTCTTTTACAGCAGAAAAAACAAACTTATTGAACCATGTTAAAAATCGCATAACTTTGGTTAATACTTTTGTGCCTTAATCCAAGTCACACCCTGTCAAATGATCAAATCAATTACACACAAATACCTTAAATTCAATAAAATAAAAGGGGCTCTCCTATTTATATTCATCATCACAAAGTCCTTTCAATCTTTTGGTCAAACTTCATACAATGATCCCTCCGACAATCAGATTTGGGCTGGATTGGATGTGAAATTTAACGATTTGCCTAAAAATTTATCCCTCGAAATTGGATACCAACAAAGATATTGGAACAATGCGAATGATCTAAAAGGTCACTATACCCACATGGAACTTGCCTACAAATTCAACAAACATCTCGATATTTTATCAGAATATAGATTGGCTTTGAGGGATAAAGGACAATATCACCGAATTTCTATTGGCGCTGAGTACGACCAGAAAATTTCGAAAATAAAATTAGCCGCTCGACTATTGCTCCAAAATCAACTACAAGACTATACAGACCTAATCAACATCAGTAAACCCGATGAATCTTTCATTTTTTATCGTGGCAGACTAAAAGGAACATACAAAATCAATAAAAATATCGACGTATATGCATCAATAGAACCCATTTTTAGAGTGGGTGGTGTTTTTATTGTAGACAATTGGCGCAGCCAACTGGGTGTAACTTATGATATCACTAAAGACTTGAAAACAGACATTTACTTTGTTTATCGAGAAGATTATGCCAAAGCTACATATAACAGATTTTTTTATGTCTCAGGGATGAATTTATCTTACAAGTTTTCTAAACCGAAAAAGAAACTGAAACCATTGATTAATCCAGTATTCTAAGATCACCCCAACATTCCCTCTCTATCTAAACTCCGAAAATGTATCGCTTCAGCTAAATGCTCTATTTCAATAGTGTCTGAATCCGCCAAATCAGCAATTGTCCTGCTGAGCTTCAAAATTTTATCATACGCCCTAGCACTCAAATTTAATTTTTGCATCGCTGCCTTCAATAAAATCTGACCCGCCGCCGGTATGATGCAATATTCATGTACCCGATTTCCCGGCATCATAGCGTTACAATAAATTCCTGAATCTTCACGAAAACGTGCCTCTTGCCGAATCCTAGCTTTAATCACACGTTCACGAATTTCCTTGCTGCTTTCTCCACTGCTCTTTCGCATCGTCAATTCATCATGTGTAACCGGTGTTACCTCTATATGGATGTCTATCCTGTCTAATAAAGGACCACTTATCTTTCCCATGTAGCGATTCACAGCCCCTGGAGCACATGTACATGCCTTTGTTGGATGATTGTGATATCCGCACGGACAAGGATTCATGCTGGCAACCAACATAAACGATGCCGGATAATCCACAGACCACCTAGATCTAGAAATCGTTACCTTCCTCTCCTCTAAAGGTTGTCGCAACACTTCAAGCACCGAACGCTTAAATTCAGGCAATTCGTCTAAGAACAAAACCCCATGATGTGCCAGTGATATTTCTCCAGGTTGTGGGGTATTGCCACCGCCAACCAAAGCTACATCACTAATCGAATGATGTGGCGACCTAAACGGCCGAACTGCCATCAATGATGAATTTCGGCCCAATTTGCCTGCAACTGAATGTATTTTTGTGGTTTCCAATGATTCATGTAAGGTCATTGGTGGCATGATCGATGGCAATCGCTTTGCCAACATTGTTTTACCTGCACCCGGTGGACCAAATAAAATCAAATTATGCCCGCCTGCTGCCGCAATTTCCATTGCACGCTTAATGTTCTCCTGTCCCTGAACATCGCTAAAATCTACATCATAATCATTCAAAGAGGCTTCAAATTCCGCCCGCGGATCAACAAACTCACGGGTCAATTCCAAATCTCCCGCCAGAAAGTCAACCACTTGCTTCAAATTCTCAACGCCATACACTTCCAAATCTTTCACAATGGCCGCTTCACGGGCATTCTCCTTTGGCAATATAAAACCCTTGAACTTATCCTTCATCGCCTGGATGGCAATTGGCAATGATCCTTTTATGGGCATTACACTTCCATCCAACCCGAGTTCCCCCATAATCACATAATCAGCCAATCTATCGGCAGATAGCTGAAAACTTGCCGCCAACATTGTAACTGCAATTGGCAAATCATAAGAACTTCCCTCCTTGCGGATATCCGCTGGAGCCAAATTAATCACAATCTTTTGCCTCAATGGCTCAAATCCCGAATTTCGTATCGCAGCATCGCAACGAAACAAACTTTCCTTCACAGCCACATCTGGCAAACCAATGATAAATGTTGCAAATTCGGGCGTTGTTGTGGCATTCGCCTCAACAATTACTTTTGTAGCATTCACCCCATGCAACGCCGATGCATATCCCTTCACTACCATATCTCTCGCTACTTTTTTTCAATTATAAAATCACTTGCCCTCGCACAACCTGAAGCCCAACATTGTTCACGTTTTTAAGCTTCTCATCGCGCATGTTTTGATTAAACTCAATGGTATATTCGCCCTTCGCTAATTTTAAATTCTTCAAAAAAGGCTCCTGAAAACTTACCAAATTTGATACTCCCTTTCCTGTCCATTTTCCCAAATTATCAGATAAAACCAACTGAAATTGATTCTTTTGCTGGAATTTATTTGGACCCTTAATTGTGTAAATCATCCAAATATTACTATACGCATAATCACCGGTAATTCGCAAACCACAATTCAATGTGTAATAATGCTGTTCATCTGTAACCGTAAATTTGAATTTCTTACGCTCTTTCCAATCCCAACCACCTGCATCCACCGAAGTAAATTCCTCAAAAACTATGTTCTTTGATGTGGTACAACTTGGAACTATTGCCGTAAAAATGGCAATCAAAAATCCAATGCTCAATATTTTTATGTGTTTCATATTAAATCAATTAAAACTTTTTTAAATGTTTCTGACTCATCAAAAAGAAAAGACACTTCTGTGTGAACTTCGTACATGCTCAATTCACCTATCTCACCGGTGCTTGATGTTAAATCTCTTACCCTCATCCAATCCTTCCTCGTCATTAACAAATGCCTCACCTCAAAATCTTGCGAGTATTTTATCCATTCCCTCAATTCAACCAGGCCAAAATTGGTGTGGTCTCCATAGTTGAAATGCTTCACTATATCAAAATTCCCTAATCCCTCCTTTACCTTACCACCTTCAGCTATACCAGTTACCAAAATCGCCCTGTCTCCAACTGCCATTTTTCCTTTACCCAGAACCAATTTCGGTTCCGACATCAAATACGACGCAAAAAATACCCGCTCGCAATAATTCCTCAACACTTCCTTCATTGCCTCAGATTCAGATTTTGTTAATTCTGAGGGACATTTGGTCACCACCATCAAATCAACACCTTTTACCGCCGATTTAAACTCTCGCAACCTTCCCGCCGGCATCACAAAATCATCGTAAAATGGTCTGTGGTAATTACATAAAATGATGTTCACTTTTCCTCTCAAAGGCAAATGCTGAAAACCATCATCTAAAACCACCAAGTTTACGTCTTCATGCAACTGATGTATCTTTTCAATACCTTCCAAACGGTTTTCACTCACAAATACCAATAATTCAGGCTTTTGCAACTTTATTTCCCTCGGTTCATCACCAATTTCCTCAGCCAAACTATCCTCTAGAACCTCAAAAAAACCTTTGGTCTTTCTGCCGTATCCACGACTCAAAATTGCCAACTGAAAATGATCCTTCAAAATGGCTCCTAAGTATAAAACCATTGGGGTTTTACCAGTGCCACCCACTGTCAGATTACCTACAATAACCGTTGGTATTTCGGTTTCAGTTCTCAAATCAAACAATTCAAAATACAACCGCCTCAATCCAGCAATTCCACCATACAAAATGGACAATGGCCAAAGCAATATGTTGAATGACTTGATCACTCTAATTCAAATGTTTGTCCCTTTGTTGGTGTTACAACCTCACATCCCTCAACATCCCCTGCCAATTTTTCCATCTGGGTTGCATCTCCATGCACCAAGAACAATTTTTGCAACTTTCCATCATTAGAACGCTTGAAGTACTCCAATAATTGTGGATGATCTGGATGTGCACTAAAAACATCCGTTCTCTTAATTACCGCTCTCACTGGTCTCTGACGACGGTCAATTTCAACGAAATCTTGTCCCTTTAACAATCGATCCCCCAATGTTCCCTCAGCGCAAAAACCAGCAATCAAAATGGTATTTTCATCATGCCCAACGTTGTTACGCACATGCATTTGAATTCTACCTCCCTCAACCATACCGGCTGCCGAAATAATTACACATGGCTCTGGTATGACACTCAAAATTTCACTTTGACGCTCATCTTCAATCACATGCAACAATGGGAAATCAAACAAACTGCCATGCTTCCTTTGGAATTCCTTCGCCTCATCATTTAAGTATTGCAAATTATATTGATATACTTTTGTGCTTTTAATTGCTAAAGGACTATCAGTAAATACCTTAATATTTGGTAATTTTCCCTCTCTGTAAAGTTGATGCAAGGTGAAAATAATGGCCTGGGTTCTGCCCACACTAAATGCCGGAATCACCACTTTGCCACCCCTCTTTACACAAGCATCCAAAACCTCTTCCAACAAACTCTCTTCCGCTAAACGACTATCTGTAATATGACGTCTACCGCCATATGTGCTCTCAGAAATCAAATAATTCAACCCTTTCATTGGAACTGGATCTGGGACTAATTTCGACCTGAAATTCCCCAAATCACCAGTAAATCCAATCACTTTGGTTTTGCCCGCTTCCTTCACTTCCAACCTAGCACTCACCGCACCCAATATGTGTCCCGCCGTATGAAAACTAATCGATAATTCATCATTAAACTCATAATTTTCTCCAATTTCAAGCGTTCTAGCCATCTGCAACATATCAACAATATGTCGCTTCGCATACAAAGGTTGCGGCACATTGCCAAACTTGATTTTTCCCCTCTTGCGCGATGTCATTTTGCGCTTCTTCTGTATCTCCATCCTCTGAATATTCAAGCTGTCGTGCAATAAAAAATCACTCAATTCCAATGTTGCAGCCGTACACAATATTTCACCAGCAAAGCCTTGCTTAATTAAATTTGGAACATTACCAGTGTGGTCAATATGTGCATGCGTTATAACCAATAAATCTATTGATGATGCCTGAAAAGGAAAATTGGCATTTTTGTTTTCAAATTCCTTTCTGTTCTCATAATCCAACCCACAATCTATCAATATACGTGTGCCGCCGGCCAGTTCTAGCAAATGCATGCTTCCTGTAACTTGCCTAGCGGCACCCCAAAATGTCAATCTCATTCTACAAAATTAACGCTATCTGTCTGATTCATTGTTAACTGCTCACAATTCTTTACCACAATGTATTCAACAAATTGAAATTTTAGGTCTTCGTATATCGATCAATTAATAGTTAATCAATTTGTTACAAGTATTTTTTTAGACTGAGTTCCAGCACTTCCTGATACCTTCACAAAATAAACTCCGGTCGATAAATGATAAAAATGTGAGCCTTTTCCTTTCGTAATACCATTAAACACCACCTGACCGTTTGTGTTATACACATAAATCTGAACATTTTCACCCTCAACACTAAATCCTTCCGACGTTGCCTTTACCAAAATATCCGCATCAGGACCACCTTCCAACGTCTTATCTCTTTTCTCACCCTGTAACTCGCCATCAAAATCAGTGGCTTTCCCAGCATTTAAACACAATTCTGGTGAAAATTTGGCAGATAATCCGCCATATAGCTTCAAACTTGAACCAGAATTGGCATTTTTTAAATCCACAAAATTCAAATCAATAGAATCAGCATTGAAATTGCTCTTGGCCCCAGACCAATAGTTTAATCCTATCAACACCTTCGTTTGTGTTGCAGCATCCCAATATGGTTGATTTTTATCCATGCTAACCGTTCCCTGTACTTGAATTTTAGACCCACTAAAATTTGACACAAGGTTAAAGTTGTTGTTGCCCTCTAAAAATGGCATCCCGTTATTCAATTCTATAGCAGCCGTATAATTGTTCGAAAATGAATTGTTTCCACCATTGCTCATTCCATCCAATATGTCAGACCATTTGTAAATCGACTTGTTCAAATTCAACTTAGAAGATTCACAATACAAACCTATTTGATTCAATGTGAAATAATTACATCTCGATAAAATATGCTGTTTTTTAACGCTCAAACCAATCTTATTTCTTAAAAATTCATTTCTCAATACAAATGAAAACTTACCATTCAAACTAGAATTTTCAATCACCATTCCAGATTCATCATGATCAGAGAAAATACAATCTTCTACGCACAACTCTTTTTCAACATCCTTAAATATTAATCCAAATTTATTGTTTTCAAAATTGGAACTAGAAACCCTTGCACCACCTTCAACTTGAACCACTCCAATGTTACAATTTTTCACAACCACATTCAACAATTGGTTGTACCATGCAAAACCTGAATTTTGAATCCTGATAGCCGTATCTAGCTTGTTAAATGTACTTCCACTCATTTTCAACACCTCACCGGTATAAACCAATCCTTTGCCCTGTCCATTGGCCCAATCTGCAGATTCAAAATGAGAGCTCTCAACTGTCAAACTATCACCAGCAATCATTGCACCATTCGCACCAAAATAAACCCTAGAATCTGCAACTTTTATACCCGCTAATCCATAAGTTTCAGCATTCCTCATATATGGAAAGGTAACTTTACCCTCAAGCTGTAAATTGGCATAAGCTGTTTTTCCATTGCCCACAAATTTCATGCTCGCATTTTTGCCCTTCGCTACAATTTTGGCATCCCCATAACCATATCCTACATTCGTGAATTTAACCATACCAACACGAGACCCTAATTTACCAACTGGCTCAAAAATCACACCCGAATCCAAAATTAATTTACCCTTGACATGTAATTGCGATACCTCTCCATTCAAAATCAATTTGCTGCCTCTCTTAAAGTAAATACTTGCACCACTCTCTACTACACAAATTGAACCATTGCCCAATTCTATAATGCAATTTTCACCTATCTCTAAACTTGATCCTTCCTTTAAAATTAATTTGTTAGATCCTGTTGGCAAAAACAATTTACCTCCATCCTGTAAGATCATTTTTGAAGCATTGTTCATCTCAAATTCAGTGGTGCCATTCTTTTGTCCAACACAAAACTCCGAACTATCTGAAATCAAATACTTGCTATCTCCACAACTAGATGATACAAATCTCCTTTTTGATATACTGCGATTTAACATCGAATCAGATTTGCTGATTTTGGGAAAATTCCCAACCCCATTCAATTCAAATTTAGACCCATTCAATAACTCCAATGATTTAACCTGCATTCCCATAACGCTTCTAAAATTATAATCTTGCTTCACCACAGTATTGTGCTTCGCACTGTCTATCCTATTCAATTCCCTCAACAACCAAATGGCATTCCCATTCACAGAACTATCTAAAAATACATGTTCTTGATTGTATTTAGGGACAAAAATTCGTTGGAAAGGACTTGTAAATTTAGGCCCCAAAATATCCGTAAAAGTATTTTCATTTACACTAAACGGTTTGGTATAAATATCTGATGCAATGGGCATCATTGATGGATTTTTTGGTTTGATATCCAATGAACTTACTGTTGGTACAAACGTGGTTTTGTCAGTATTGAAAACAGATTTGATAAAAATATTACCAAGCTTACCGAAATCTTTAAAAGCTCCAACCGCCCCATTCCAACTGCCACTTACATGATCTAATTGTGCATTCGATACATGGCTATACAACAACTTATCGGCCGTAACTCCATAAATTTTTGCCACCAATGCTGTGTTCAAATTTACTTTTTTATGCGTTGCATAAATGCCAACGGTTTTCACAGAAAAATACTTGAAGAAATAACTGTAAATAGGAACTTTAAAACGAATCGACAATATTTCATCTCCAGGGCTTAAAGCAGCACCATTCAATTTTTGAATCACACCCTTATCGCCAAGACCGCTGCCATTAGAAATTCCCAACAATGCCATATTCTTAGGATATCCGCCTTGTAAACTATCCCAACGCAAATATTGTTGACGCGCCCAGTCATGTCCCTTACCCATACTTTCATGCAACACCAACAATTGTCGAGCTGCCGGTCTTCTTAACATACGGTCTTGAATATCCTTACAATCAGAACTAATTGATCTCATGTGCGATACAAATCTTTGAACACCCAACGGAATATTGGCACCTTGCTGCGGCGCATCAAAACTTGTATAACTCACCACACAATTTCGCAATTTTCGATTCTCCATTTTCTTGAGCGCCATCTTCGCCAAAATGCCTCCCATACTCACTCCAACAACATGCACGTTTTCGCCACACATTGTAGATTGCACTTCTTGTATTACTTTGATTAAAACCTCTGAGTTGAAATCCATGTCAGCAGCACCATCAAAAAAGTCTACGTACACAATGTCATACCCAGCCTTTCTATACTTTTCCAAAATTGCAGGAGCTTGAGCAATTCCCAAATTGGTTTCCCATTTTTGAGTTTCTACATTCCATTGCTTGCCCTTCAGCAAGTCTAAATATCCCATAGATCCGCATTTCGCATCGCGCTCTCCAATAGGATATCCCTTATAACCAAAATCTATTCCCTCTACAAAAATGATGGGCTTTTGAATGCATGTATTTAAACCACCCGTTGCATTTTTACCATAATGTATCGAAATATTTGCCCTTAAATCCGGCAATCCCGGAAATGCATTCACCGTTTTTAAATGCAACCCTTGTCCATCAAAAACATCCAAAATCTCCTTGCTTACATTCACACCGATTTTTCTACTTCCCACAATTTTTGCGGTACTCGAAGTATTATACCAAGGGTTTTCCATAAACTCCAAACGCACATCTTCTTGAGGGACTTCATAACAGAGTTCAGCAACAACCAAACTATCTACCCCCAACGGCACCTGGAACGGAACATTCAACTGAATAGGCAACGTTGTCATTCCAAACTTCATGAACCATTTTCCCTTTGAATTCAATTGGATATTGCTCAGCATCAATCTTTCGTCTATCACAAATTGATTGAAATCACTTCTCACATGCTCCAGTGGAACAACGAAATTAAACACATACTTGGTCTCAAAAACTGAAGCACTGTTTACACCACTTTTAAATTGAAAAATTGAATCTTTGTCCAGCTCCAACCCATATTCCCGAATGGAATCTCGCATGGCTTTGTACTTATAGTCAATGACCGTAATGGGTAAAATATTTTTAGAAATATAATCCTGTTCCACACTTTTACGCACACTGTCTAAATGCTCCAAATCCTCATGGCTGCTGGTCTTTAACCACATAACTTGTCGCAACAGTTCTTGTCCCTCATAAAAAGAAAGGGTATCTGAAAGTGCATTTCCCGCCGATCGCTCCGGGTCTACAAAAGGAAGTACACTCTCCATGCAGCGCTCACCAACAGGTTGAACCTTATTAAATCTCGGTAGTATTTCATGATAAACCGACTGCGCTGAAGCCTTGGAAATTCCCATACCCGCCAACAACATCATTAGATAATGCTTCTTCATATAACCCCTCCTTTCAATTCATCATTCTTCCAGAAAAACGGAGCGCAAAACACCCGTTTTTGAATCACAATGTTCACTTCCATCATCACTCCCGTGAGAAGGCAATTTGTGAACTCTTTTCGCATTGATTGAATTTTAATCATAGTTTTTCAATTTGATACTTCAAAGTTCATACGCTATAACTGCTTGTCTTTGGCGTTTTTAGCCAATTTTATCTTCCCCCAATTTTATTTTTTGCATTTTTCGCAAATCGTTTGGGTGACATATATACCTTTCTTGTATAAGTCATCGAAAACCTAAAAAATAACAAAAATGATGATTGACACTTTTACAGAAATCTTAACTCAAAAAACCAAAAAAATGGGATTGAGAACAGCTTCAATGATGGCCGACCTTTTAAATATTTCAGAGGATTCCGCCTATCGCAGAATTAAAAATCCAAGAAGCTTGCGTGCAGATGAATTGATACTTTTGGCAAAAGAGTTCGACATAGATCTCAATAAACTTGCTCAAACCAATCCAAATTTACTCAGCGGTGAATACAAACCACTCAATTTTGAAAATTATACATCCACCGACTTTTATAAAGAATTAGAATCTAAACTCGACCGTTGTATACACTTCCCACATTCTCAAATTACCTATGGCGCCAAGGAAATTCCATTTTTCTATTATATGTGGTTCCCCGCCTTGGCCGCATTCAAAACCTATATCTGGAACAGAGAATTTATCAAAAACCCCAAATACAATACTGGAGCCTTTAACTTCGACCCAAAACTCGAAAGTCCACACATCAAATTGGCAGAAAAATATCTCAAAGTGGCATCCCACGAAATATGGAGCTATGAAACCTTATATTCTACCCTCTACCAAATTCATCATTATAAAGAATGTGGGATGTTTGAAAATACAGAAACTTGCAAACGTGTACTCCATGAGTACGATCAACTCATTGAACTCATTCACAACCAAGCAGAAGTGGGTGCCAAACTCAATCCTTTTATCCCAAATTTTAAAGGTGCCAAATACAAATTATACTTTACCCCCATGATCAATTCCGATAACAGCATGATCTTTCACACCGTGAAAGACAAAACTGCCGTGGTTTGCTCGCAAATGAGCGGTGTAGTTGTAAGCGATTGCTCCCAGTGGGTTTGCTCCACCGAACATTGGCTCAAAACTTGCAAAGAAAATGGAACATTGCTAAGCCAAACCGGACAAGGAGCCCGCAATAAATTCTTGGTACAAGATTATAAAATGAAAAAGAAAATGCTTGATTTATAAGGCTATCGCCTTATAAAAGATTATGCAGGGTTAGACGGATTAAAAGGATTAGGATGTTCCGATTCTTCTAATCTGTCTAATCTCTCTAATCTGTCTAATCTGTTTAAGAGCCACTATAAACCAACACCTTCGATGGATCATTCACATATAGCACCTCTATCAACTGCTTCTGCAATCCATTTACCATCGAAACAAATACATCCTTTGAAGCACGCGTTTTTGCAATCGCATAACATCCATGCAACTGGCCAATGAGCAAATATGCCATTGAACGAGAATCTACCCCAGGTTTGATTTCGTTAGAGTTCTTGCCCGTTAACAACGCCCTTTGCAATATCTTTACCTGCATCTCCAATACCTCCTCCAACTTCTGACGGAACTTTAAATCAACTCCGCTCATCTCCAACATCAAATTATACAATACATCTCCACGCAAAATTTTCTTTTCAGTGGCCTGCGTTTTTTCCGATTCAATAATCTGATAAATCATACCCGCTATTCCCTCACTCCGATCTAATAACCCCGACCATTTCTGCTCGTACATCGGTTTGATAATCTCATCTACCATCGCATATCCAATGTCTAACTTCGTTGGAAAATAATGGTATAATGCACCCTTAGAAATGTTCAAATTCAACACCTCTTTGTCAGCCCTCAATGCCTCAAATCCTACCACCTCCATCGCCTCGAAACAGCGCTTTAGAATTTTTTCGCGTGTAGTATTCTTTATCATATTTGGCAAATATACCAACTAGTCGGTAAAAATGTGAATAAATATGTGGAAAAAGTGTGAAATTTCGATTAAAATTTCTCAAATAATTGATAATCATCTTTTTAAAAATGTGATTATCGCGTCAATTTGGTGCAAACCATTAACGTTCCACAACCAAACCTATTAAAATTCTAAGATTTTTTGCCAGATTTCTTCTTCGACGCATCGCTCAAATGCTTCTGCTCAGACTCCCGCATCGCTACCTTCCTCAGTCCCTTCACACGAAAATAAACCACCAAACTGAAAACAAAAACAAATAACATCACCCAAAACCTACCATCCTTGTGGTACATAGGTTGAGTCTGCAAAATATACATTAGTTCTATCAAACTAATACCTGCCGCGACCAGGCACAACAGAGCGAGGATGTGGTATTTTATCATGTGGTACGTTTAGTGATCCTGTTACATTCAATATCTCCCAGTCGCTGAACGACTGGTTACTCTCCAACCCAACACCCATTATAATCTGGTCTTTCGTGGTGATCGTTACATTCTTCTGCGTATAAATCTTTCCTCTCGCCTGATCCCAAATCAATTCCTCAGTATTTAACCGCTCACCCTTTACATTCAAAATCTCAACATCCCTCCGCACTATTACTCGCTTCTCATTCGGATAACTGATGCCATACTCCGCCGTTAAATAACTCTGTATGTCCCCATTTGCCTCGTAAAAATCTACTTTTAATCCTTTGTTCATTTCCATGTAAGGACGTTGAACCTGCTTTACCGCCACCAAAAGCGGACTAAATACCCTAGCACGGATTTTTCCAGAATCAGTGTAATCAATGCTCACCTTCTCAGCATATTCCTTCGTTACAATAGAATCCCGCTTCTTGTTCCTATATGCAGACGTTTCAAGCTCTGTACAGCCCAAAAGTCCCACAAAAAAAAGAAAAATAAAGACCCTAAATAATGCCATCGCTTAATCGTATTTGCGCTTCGCAAACCAAATATCACCCAGTTGTAAGCCAATTCCAAAAACCAAATATTGCTCACTCGGTAAATTCGTTCCCGGTACGCCACGGCGCAAATATTGCACATTGAAATTCACCATGTTCGTGATCACCGAATTGTCGTAATAACGCTGTGTCAAAGGCAACCCAAAACCAAAAGTAATGCGGCTCTCCTGAATCTGATGATCACTTCCCCCAGAATTAAAAATTTGCTGAGTATTCGACATCATATAACCCAATCTCACAGGAATCTTCATTTTTCGTTCAGAAGCCGCTTTTTCATCATTCGGATTGATCACCAAACTCACACCCATATCTGTTCTATCAGTGTATTTACCCTTGGTATCAAAAAATGGATTTGCACCCCAAATTTGCTTGCGGTAATCCAAACTGATGCTAAATGCCCTCCTATATTGAAAACTATAACCCAACCCGTAAGCCGTTGGCATACTGAACGTTTGAGCATCTCTCTCTTCATTCAAAACTGTGTCTCGAACCGAAGTATATCCAGCATAATAATTCAAGCTGCGCGTCAATCTTCTCTCCGAACCAGTCATGCCAGAATACATTTCATAAGAACCACCAAACTTGTGATACGTGCTGTCGATTTTGAAATTGCTCACAAATCCAAATTGATGTTGAACACCCCTCACAACCACAGATTGCGCATCCTCAACCAATCCCAAATCCAAACTATCAATGATACTGAACAACGTATTGTCTTTCAACGTACCAAACACATAGCCCAATCCATAACCCAATTGAACCTGGTTCGTCAATCTAAAACCTGTATTCCACTGCAATACATTCACCCCACCAGAACCAGTATGTGCAGTTCTATTGGGAATTGGCGACGCATTGTCGATGTAATAATTGTATCCTACCGTTGTTAAAGGACGCATCACCAAAGACGATGCCGCTCCCCAAGGAATATATTTGAACAACTTTGTCTTCTTAGCACTATCATAACCCACCACTTTTTTGCTCAAATGTTTCCAAATTGGAAATGCCAAACTCAAGTAATTCAAACCGCCTCCAGTAAAAGATTGTCCCGCACTACCTGACTTTACAATTCCCTCTTTGTAATAACCACTGAAATTTAAAGTAGTATAACGAATACTTCCAACAGTTGCCGGATTATATAAACTATAGGAATAATACCCAGAATGCGTGTGCATGGCGGTATTCGATTCCATGAAATTGCTTTGCGTCCATTCACCCAAGCCGAAGTTACTAAATGGCGACCTAGTGCCGTTTTGACCGCTCCCTTGAGCTTGAACAAACTGAGATACCAATCCCAAAAAACAAACTCCAAGAAACCTTTTATACTGAGTGAAGTGCATAATATAATCCGTAATGTACCAAATGAGGTTCTACAAATATCTCGTTTTTAATGTGTTTCACCAAAAACTGAGCGTCCCCACCCGTTAAAATAATTGCAGAATTCGCAAATTTCGACCTAAATCGGTCTATTCTAGCCCCCAGTTCATCGAAAATTCCCCCCATCACCCCAGAGTGAATCGCCGCATTCGTCCAGTCTCCAACATCCTCGGAAATCATGATTTCCGCCAAATCTTCGACACCAGACAACCTCGGTAATTTCTGAGTAAATTCATTCAATGCCCTATAACGCATTTCCATTCCTAACGTAATGGCACCACCGCCATAAAAGCCATCTTCATGCAAATAATCATAAGTCAAGCAAGTGCCCGCATCTATCACCAAACAATTTTCAGCAAAACGCAAAAATTTAGCCCCCATAACCCCAGCTAGCCTGTCTCTGCCCAATGTCTCAACACGCTGCACACCAATGCTCAAAGAACCACAAAGCTCAGGTCCAAATTCTACCGCGCCAATTTCTTGTAATACAGCCATTTGTCCCTCATTAACACCCCCATTTTCATGGTTCCTAACCGACGAATAAATGCACTTTTTGATTTCCAATTTCGAAAACAATTCCTTCAAATTTGGATCTATATGCGCCGACACAATCACGCCAGCCGCATTCAATATCACCACTTTGGTTCGGGTATTTCCAATATCAACAGTGGCTATCAAGCTCATAATCAGAAATTAACGACGAATTACAGCACCAGATTGCTCAAACGCTGTCATCAATTTTTGCATCGCACCATCCGCCTCTTTATCGGTCAAAGTTGCATCCGCTTTGTTCAAATGAAACGACAATGCCACAGCCTTTTTACCATCTTCTAACGGTTTGCCTTCATACACCGAAAACACCTTCGTTTCTGTTAAAAAATGTATCTTTTGACCCTTGATAATCTTCTGCAACTCATTAAATGTCACACCTTTATCCACAACAAGACTCAAATCTCTTCTCATGGTATGGAACTTCGGTGGCGCAATATATTTTACCGCTTTGCGGCCAGCTTTCATCAATTTTTTCAAAGGAATTTCTACCGAAAAAACAGAACCACTCAAATCTGCTTTTTTCATCCAAGCACCTTTCACCACATCCACCTGAACATCATCCAAATTCATGCCACTATCGATACTTTGCAACAAACCCGTAATCACACGTTTTACATCGTAAAAATCAACATTTCTCTGCGCAGATTCCCAGCTCTCAACGGTATTCTTTCCCCAAAAAACCATGCTCAAAACCGCATTTTCCTTGAAGCCATTTTCCGATTTTTCGTAGGTTCTACCAATTTCAAACAACGCCACTTTGTCGGCTTGACGGTTCTTGTTAAACGCCACAGAATTCAATAGCCCCGGTATCAAACTCTTGCGCATCACGCCCATATCTTGGCTCAATGGATTGCTCAAATGTACCAAAGCTTCGCTTTCATCCCACCAACTGCTTGATGTTAAACTATTTGTAGAAGCTTCGAAAATTCCTTGCGACACCAAATATTGTCTCAATTTATTCTCTGTTTTGCGACGTCGCATTCCCTCGAAAGTCCCCAACGACACCTGCATTTTGCCGCTCATTGGAATCTTGTCGAAACCATAAATTCGCATCACTTCCTCATATAAATCAACCACTTCCGTCACATCATTTCTCCACGACGGAACCTCAACATCAAATCCACCCTCAACCTTTGTTAATTTAAAACCAAGGTTGTTCAAAATAGATTCAGTTTCATTTTGAGGGACATTGATGCCACTAAAATCATTCAATTTTTGGAGATCCAAATGAATGTTTTTCAATTCATAAGGCTTTGTATAAACATCGCTTGAACCCACAACTTTGCCACCGGCAATTTGAACAATCAAATCCGCCAATGCGCGACCATAAAGGTCAATATTTGCCTTGTCAATGCCACGCTCAAATCTAAACGACGCATCTGTATTGATCACGTGTCTTTTCGCCGTTTTTCTCACCAAACCAGGGTGAAAATGGGC
Source organism: uncultured Rhizobium sp. (assembly GCA_964492925.1). GTDB lineage: Bacteria > Bacteroidota > Bacteroidia > NS11-12g > UBA955 > VMCP01. The sequence goes on from CAZBMF010000003.1 coordinate 45,909, forward strand.
AATTTCTAAAAACAAATTCGTGGTATTTTCTGAAACAGCCGAATCTTTGCCACCCATCACGCCTGCCAGTGCCACAGCACCTTGTGCATCTGAAATCACTATATCGTTCACATTCAACACTTTATCACTGCCATCCAACAACAAAATTTTCTCGTTTTCCTTCGCCAAACGAACAGAAATATCACCCTTCAATTGATCTCCATCAAATGCATGAACCGGCTGACCAACAGAATGCAAAATATAATTTGTGGCGTCTACCACATTGTTTTTAGGGTCTATATCAATGGCTTTCAATCGGTTCTGAAGCCATTCAGGTGAAGGACCAATTTTCACGCCTTCCACTCGGATTCCCAAATATCGCTCACACAAATTGGCATCTTCAACTTTAATTCTATGCGACAAGCCTGTTGCTGGCAATTGAGGTATGTCTTTTTGAGGGACATTGACTCCCAGCAATGCGGCCAAATCTCTGGCAACACCCAAATGCGAAGCGGCATCACCTCGGTTGGCTGTTAATCCAATTTCAATCACTGTATCGTTTTCTACACCGAAATAATCGGCCGCCGTTGTACCAACAACCGCATTATTCGGAAGCACCAAAATTCCATCGTGGTTGGTTCCCATGCCCATTTCATCTTCAGCACACAACATTCCCTCAGAAACTTCACCCCTAATTTTTGATTTGGTGATAACGAAAGATTCTTTTCCCTTGATATGAATTTCTGTACCCACTGTTGCAACCACAACTTTTTGTCCTGCAGCAACATTCGGTGCACCACAAACAATGTTCAAAGCATCTCCTGATCCTACATTTATGGTGGTTAATTTTAATTTATCGGCATTGGGATGTTGCTCACAAGTCAAAACTTCCCCAATCACAAATCCTTTCAATCCACCTTTTAAACTCTGCCATTCCTCCAAATGTTCTACTTCTAACCCACTAACAGACAATCGATCAGCGATTTCCTGCGCACTTACAGAGGTTGGTAAAATATCTTTTAACCAGTTGATTGAAATTCTCATGAAGCAAATTTAAAGTTTAAAGTTGAAAGTTTATAAAAGTTTATGAGGGTTTACACTTCGTGGTTTACGCCTCCGGCGGTTTACACTGCGTGGTTTACGCCTCCGGCGGTTGACGCTACGCTGTTGACGCTTCGCTGTTTATCAACAACTTTAAACCCTAAACTTTCAACTTTCAACTAAAAGGTTGACGCTTCGCTGTTTATCAACAACTTTAAACCCTAAACTTTCAACTTTAAATTACACGTATCTAAACGTTTAAGACACGAATATTAAGTCTACTGATAAGTGACATTTGTAAAATTAAAAAATGGATGTTGTCTTTTAAGACAACAAGGTCTATATTTGCTATGAAAAACAATTTTACTCCTAGAAAATTTCTTTTTTATAAAAATTACTTTCAAGATTTCATATCAATTCAAAGTGAACCAGTTAAAAAGAAAATTCTGTGGACATTAAAGTTGATTGAAAACGAACCCAAAATTCATAAAGACTATTTCAAACACTTAAAAAATACCGACAGTATCTACGAAATAAGAATTCAATTTGGAAATAATCAATATAGAATATTCTGCTTCTTTATAGAGAATAACTGCATTGTAATTGGAAATTGTTTTCAGAAAAAAACCCAAAAAACGCCTAAAAAAGAACTATCAAAAGCCTCCAAAATTAAAAAAGAATATGAACAAGAATTTAAAATCGCTCGATCAAATAATTGACACCCAAATCGGTGAATTAGGAAGCATCGAAAGATCAGAATTTGAAGAAGGATATGAAACGTTTAAATTGGGACAAACATTAAAAGAGGCAAGGATTGCACGTGGACTCACCCAAGAAAAACTCGCCAAAAAATGCGGTATGGATAGACACTACATATCTAAAGTTGAGAACGATGTAAAAGAAATAAAAATTTCAACCCTCCAAAAAATTATTGAACTCGGTCTTGATGCAAAACTTCAAATTGCCATTTTAAACGATTAGAAAGATTAGAGTGATTAGAAAGATTAGTGGAGCCTGCGGCGGTTGACGCTACGCTGTTGAATTGTTAACTCAGCGGGGAAATCAAACTTTATACTATGTATCCCATAATCCCATAATCCTATAATCCTATAAGCCTATAAGCCTATAAGCCTATAAGCCTATAATCCCATAAGCTATCAGGACATAAACCCCCAACCTTAAATTTCCGTAAGGATTTCAACGATTCTTTTTGCGGTATTCCCATCCCACAATGGTGGAATTGAACCCGCTTTCCAATTGCCCGATTGTAATTTGATTAATGCTTCTTTCAAATCCTCAGGCTTGGTTCCCACCAATTCATTGGTTCCAATTTCGCAAGTTTCTGGACGCTCAGTGCTGTTTCTCATCGTAATACATGGTACTCCCATCACCGTTGTTTCCTCAGTAATACCACCAGAATCAGTAATTACACCCTTCGCATTTTCCACCAAATAATTAAATTCAAAGTATGACAATGGATCTACCATGATTACATTATTCGGCTGAATACCATACAATTCCATGTTTTTTCTGGTTCTCGGATGAACCGGGAAAATCACTTTGTTGCCCGACAATGTAGTTGCTATCACTTCAAAAATCTGTGTAAGTTGCTCTTTATGATCCACATTCGATGGTCTGTGCAACGTCATTACATAATATTCCTTCGGTTGAAGTCCCTCAGAATGAAAAAACTCGGGAGCCACAAAATTCTTACGGTTTTTCAACAAGGTATCAATCATTGTATTTCCAACAAACTTGATTTTATCTTCGGAAAAACCCGCATTTCGCAAATTCGTATTGGCTGTTTCCGAAGTTGTGAAAAATACATCGGTGATACTATCCGTCACCAAACGATTCACCTCCTCCGGCATTTCAATGTCCCAACTTCTGATACCACCTTCCACGTGCGCCACCTTTGTATGCAACTTCTTCGCCACAATGGCACAAGCCATGGTGCTGGTTACATCGCCTACCACCAAAACCATATCCGCAGGGTTGGAAACCAATTCCTTTTCAAAAGCCACCATGATAGCAGCAGTTTGCTCAGCCTGCGTTCCGCCGCCACATTCCAAATTCACATGCGGTTCCGGAATTCCCAACTGCTCAAAAAAACTGCCCGACATGGCCTTGTCGTAATGCTGACCAGTATGCACCAAACGATAATCGATGTTCGCACCAACCAATTTTGCATTTTCAATTGCCTCAATGATCGGAGCAATCTTCATAAAATTCGGCCTAGCCCCAGCAATTAACGTAAGTTTCATGAAGCAAATTTAAAGTTTAAAGTTTAAAAAGGTTTATAAAAGTTTGTGAGTGTTTACACTTCGTGATTTACGCCTTCGGCGGTTTACACTTCGTGGTTTACGCCTGCGGCGGTTTACACTTCGTGGTTTAC
>CAZBMF010000004.1:0-47121 GCA_964492925.1 uncultured Rhizobium sp.
GTGGTGAATTTGGAGCACTTTCTTGATTCAACAATGAGTAAACCAACTCATCATAGAACACCTGTGCATCTTCAGCACTTGCAAAATAACCATGTTTCTCTCCCCAATAACGCCAGCAATCAGCCAATCTGTGTACCACTTGCTTTACAGATGTTTCACTTCCCATTGAGCCATCTGCCTGTGGAACTCCTGCCTTACGGAAATACTTCTGTGCCAAAATGTCTGTTGCAACCTGACTCCATCCTTCAGGAACCTCCACGTTCTTCATCTCAAACACTACACTTCCGTCTGGTTTTTTAATTACCGATGTACGATAATCATAGTTGAACAACTCGTAAGGAGAAACACCCATTTTGGTGTTCATTCTGGCAAACTCTAAGCCAGCTTGATTTACTGTTTGGTTAGTCATGGTTTTTTTAGTCATTTGGGTTTGTGTTATTTTTTGGTTTGTTGGTTTGTTTCGCCGTTAAATTCATAACGGGATAACAAAAATATCTAACTAAAAATTACTTTTTTAATCCGTTTATCCACAGAAATTCAAGAAAGTCAATATTCAAAAGGGTTTGAGCTGTGGAATAAGAATATGCAATTGAAAATCAATGATTTATACTTAATACACTGATAATCAAATTCATAGTATAGCATACTTTTTTAGACAAAATTTCCTACTAAAAATATACTTTGTGAGTATTCTCAAGGTTTTACAGCCGTTTGCAAAATAATTCAAATTTAAAACCCTTTTTTTCGCTTTCTTTGTGATGCATTATGTCGAGTGTCCTAAAACTCCTCCAAAACAAAAAATTAACAAACCAAAAAGGAATCGCGGTACTCATTGATCCCGATCAATTTGGCAACAAAACCAAAGAAATTTATTCCATTGCCAAAAACAATGGAATTGACCTATTCTTGGTGGGAGGTTCACTCGTATCTTCTGGCATTACCCACCACTGTATCCAAGAACTTAAATCTATGGGTGCAGAAAATGTAGTGCTGTTTCCAGGACACGAAATGCAACTCTCACCGGCAGCAGATGCCATCCTTTTTATGAGCCTTATCTCAGGAAGAAATCCGGAATTTCTTATTGGAAAACATGTTTCTGCCGCTCCTTGGATTCAAAAAAACAACATAGAACCAATTCCAACCGGTTATATGCTCATTGAATCCGGAAAATTAACTTCCGCAGTTTATATGAGTGGTACCACTCCACTCCCCTCCGATAAACCCGACATTGCCGCAGCTACTGCTCTCGCTGGTGAAATGCTCGGATTACAACTTATGTATCTTGATGCCGGGTCTGGCGCAAAAAATACCGTTCCAATGCCCCTTATTTCTGCCGTTAAAAATACCGTAAAATCAATCATCTTTGTTGGTGGTGGTATCAAAAGCAAACAAGATGCCCAGTCTGCATGGACAAATGGTGCCGACTATATCGTTGTGGGAAATGGAATTTTTGACAACCCTCAGCTCCTTCAAGAATTGTGTATCGAAATGAAATCATTTAATTCAACAACCAATATTTAAACTATGTTTGGCTTTCCTTTTAAAACTATTTACCTAAAAACCAACCAAAATAGAGCCTTTATCCATCAACAACTTTTGGATAAAACTTTCTTGAGCGATCACAACTATAAAAATACTGAAAAAATTCAAAAAACTTTCTATGGCGAAGTATCTAACCAAGACTTCAAACTAGAAACCCTTAACAACAAAGAAATTGCAAACTTTGCCCATGGCGAAATTAAGGGAGTTGAAAACGATATGTACCTCATTATCCATTTTGGCGCCCTAGAACATATTAGAGTTTATGCACTGTTTTTGGCAACCTTTTTTGTGTCAACGTTTTTTATTTTTGAAGGACTTTTTACCGCTTACACCGATACTTATGGACCCGCATTCCTCGACAATCAAATCAATATTGCCTTGAGCATTGTTGAACTGATTTTATTTGCCATTATCTTTATCAAATGGTTTACTTTCAAAAAATCAGTTGTTCCAACTCAACTGTTTTTTCAGAATTTGTTCCAAGCAACCATGATAAAAAAGTCGGAAGTGCCTGCTATTTTTACCCGTTAATTGAACGCTTTGTTCAATATTTTAAGCATGTGAGATTCCCAACTTCCTTTTTCTGGAACCTCTACAATTCTTCCCAATTCCCTTTTTTTGTTATGTATAACAACAATAGGCACCTTCGATATTTCAATACCTTCTACATGAATATCTATTAACTTTTTCTCACGACTCACCCTAATATACCTAAAACAAGAAGCTGGAAATTTACATCCATCCAGCACCCTCGTGAGAGCTCCCATACCTTCTTTTGTATCTGAACACCAATTGCCACCATAAACATCTATATATACAAGTCCTCCATTTAAAAATCCAGCCAAGGAATCCATTACCGAACGATTAAATTGGTATCGATTGTAATCTTTCTCCATTCCGCTTATAAAATCATCGGCATCTTTCTTATGTTCACCAGTAGATTCTTTGCTAAAAGCAGTCATTGTTTCTAACAATGCCTTGTAAACTGGTCCAGTTTCTGTAATTACATTCTCCTTTGTCATACTTTCTACTTTTGTTGATTTTGAAACACCACAAGCATTTAAAACCAGAACAATCATCACTGCTAAAGCATTAAAGACTTGCCACCACTTGCATTGTTTATTGCGCATCATCGAATTTTGATTTCCCACAAAGATATAACCATTTTTAGATTCAAAGTATTCCCCTTAATGTTGTCTGAAAGTCGCATAAAAATTGTACATTCGCAGAACCAATGAGCTCAAGCATCGAGCAAATAAAAAAACCTATCGAGAAAGAACTGGAGCTATTTGAGCAACAGTTCCGACAAAGTATGAAAACTAAGGTGCCACTCCTAGACACCATTATGACGTACATTGTTAAGCGAAAAGGCAAACAAATTAGACCCATTTTTGTGCTGTATTCTGCCAGTTTATTTGGCGAAATCAACGAAAGAACTTTCCGAGGGGCATCATTGGTTGAACTTTTACATACTGCAACTTTGGTTCACGATGATGTGGTTGATGAAAGTTACAAACGAAGAGGATTTTTTTCAATCAATGCACTTTGGAAAAATAAAATTGCCGTTTTAGTTGGAGATTTTCTACTTTCTAAAGGACTACTTTTGAGCGTTAAAAACAAAGATTTTGACCTCCTTGAAATTGTTAGTCAAGCCGTTGAAGACATGAGCGAAGGTGAATTACTGCAACTCGAACGTGCCAAATTCATGAATGCAACTGAAGATGTTTATTTCGAAATTATTCGCAAAAAAACAGCTTCTTTGATCGCCTCTTGTTGTCAGATTGGTGCAGCTTCTACACAATCTGATCCCCTGATTCTTGAAAAAATGAGAAAATTCGGTGAACTCATTGGATTGGCATTTCAAATTCGAGATGATTTATTTGACTTCGGTGAAAACAAAAGTGGCAAACCGGCTGGATTAGACATCAAAGAAAAAAAACTGACATTGCCTATCATCTTTGCAATGCAACAAGCTCCAAGTTCACAAACCAAAGAAATTCGTAAAATCATCAAGGGAAATTTACCAGATTCTAAGAAAATGAACCTTGTGATTGAATTCATCAAAAAATACGACGGCATCAAATATGCCACTCAAAAAATGAATGAATTTAGATCCCAAGCCTTTGAAATTCTAGATTCTCTTGAAGCAAATATCGAACACAAAAAACAATTACAAATCCTTGTTAATTTTGTTATTGATAGAAACGTTTAATTCATGAAAGTTAATATTTTAGACAAACAAATTTCACTCGTTAATGAGAACAATGTTTGGATTGAAAATCCAGATAAAACTATTAAAATTGTTCAACAAAACAACGAAACTCTACTCCTTATCACTCCCAATAAGGTTTATACCATCACTTGCTTGAATATCAACCACGAAACAAAAACACTTACCCTCCTTTATAACGGACAAAAATTTAACGCAAGTATTACCGAACCGCTTGACGAAATCCTAAAATCTATGGGGTTAGAAAATGCTTTAACTCCAAAAATCTCAGATTTAAAAGCGCCAATGCCCGGACTTGTTTTACAAGTGCTTGTTAATCCCGGTGATCAAGTTGCAAAAGGAGATAAAATTTTGGTACTCGAAGCCATGAAAATGGAAAACGCCATCAAGTCTCCTACAGATGGTATCATTGACGATGTGCTTGTTCAACAAGCCCAAGCCGTTGATAAAAACCAAATTCTCGTTACCTTTAAATAAGTCATGTTTGAGCGGTTAAAATATCGCCAAAACATTATCTTTTGGATTTTCCTTGGCATTTATGCCTCCTTCGGATTATACAATTTAGAAACATTACCGGTTGCATGGACCGATGAAACCATGAACTTAGATCCTGCCATTCAATACGGCAAGTTTCATCATTATTTCTCCAAATTATGGCCGAACCCCGGTGCTGAAAACCTTTTCGCGAGTTACCCTCCGCTCATTCAATTATGGCACATTCTATGGCTAAAATTCTTTCAGCCCACTATTTTCAATGTGCGACTTCCATTCCTTTTGATGCACTTGTGTACAATCTACTTCTTATTCTACATTTTCAATAAAAAATCAACCCTTATTTCCGCCGTTTTGGTCATCCTCTTCGCAACAGATAAATCTGTTTTTGAAATGTCGAGAAGTGTGCGAATTGAAGTCATCATTTTGTTTTTATTATCGCTTTACTACTATATCAATCAATACAAAAATTCAAACCCTGTCAATGGATTGATAATGGGGTTATTGGCCATTTCACATCTGTATATTTTGCCATTATTAGGCATCATTGGCCTCAAAACAATGCTAAAAAATAACACAAAAGGCAATTTGATTTTCATTATCACAGCTAGCTTACCAGCAATATTTAGCCTTTATTTTATTGATTTCAATTACAGCGAAATATTCAATCAATTAGGCCTTCAAGCTAGGAAACACACACCCGATTCCAATGGAATCATCCAATTTTTCACCCATAGTTTTTTCAATAGATTTTGGCCCTATTACTTTGAAATGCCCATGCATTTCGCACTTTATTTATCCATTTTTGCCTTCAATATTTACTGCTTTTTCAAGCACATAAAACAACCAAAATCGCTCTTTTTGCAAAACTTTTCATTGGAATTATTTGCGTTTTCCGCCACAATATTTTTCTTACTTACACCGCAATACAGATATCTACCCGTTTTCCTAATGCTTGGCCTTTTATTTTTGAGGGACAATGACTGGGGAATAAAACAAACATTCAAACCAATAATCACAACAATATTAACTTTAATTGCCGTAAACGGGATTGGCTCATTCGCTTTAAGACACAGCGTGGCCATTGCACAACGGAATGAACGTATTTCCGAGCCTATATTGAAGTTTTTGGACTCCAATATCCCACATAATAAAAAAACCCTCATTTTAGGCGAATCTATCGGAGAATATTACGCCGCCAATCGGAAAGATTGTGACTACGGTTTGGATTTTCATCCACAACATTTTAATTTTTCAGATTATGAACAGGTATTTTATCTTTCGAAAAACGACATTCCCTTTGCAAAGAAAATTGCCATGTATTGCCCATCCAAACCGCAAATTCCAGAAGTTATATTGAAATTCGCAAAAGGTGGAACTTACACAAATACCATCATTTGGAAAGTTGAAACCGCCGAAAATTTCAAGAAAATCACGGCACCATTTATGGAATATTGAATTATTTCTTACCCTGAGAATTTTTTAATCCGTAACCAATCAATTCATCATAGGCCATGGTTTGATTTCTATGATACATTAGCACCATATAATTATTTTCAGCCACTGAATGTGAACCTTCTAATTGTTTGAAATCCAAGTTTCCGGCATCATCCTTAACACCATAAACGTAGTTATAATACCCTTGCTTTAAAGGAATTACCGCTTCATACATCTTGGCATCTGCATTGTAAAACATTTTGTGCGATTCTTGAATTCGCCAATCACTCAACTCTCCATAAATGTAAATATCCTTCTCAATTGGATCAGAAATCAGAGAAAAATGCACAAAACAATAATCACTTTCATTAAATATTCCACTGGATTTTAAAAGCGAATCCTTCACAATGTCTTTGTTGTCGTAGAACACCCTACCGTTGTAATCATTCCAATTCATATATCGGTCGTAGCCCCTACTTTGATCGGTCACCAACCAAACATGTTTCTGATTTCCAATATTCAATTTTTTCTTAACCCAAGCTTGACTTACCCTCAAAGACCTCACATCAAAATACCTGAATTCATTCATTCCTTGGAACTGACTTCCTATCATTTGCTTGTATGCAAAAGATTGATTTTGTATGAATTGAGGCTTCAATGCATCGTTTGAGCCCAACCACTCACCATTCCTCAATATCACCGCTGTTAAATCTTGATATGGGTTGGGAATGAAATAATTCTTCAAGGTAGTGAATGTAAAATTCACTTGTTGGTTTTCGGAACGAAACTCAACCTGACTGCTTTGCGACACTGTTACATCCACGTTTCCTTGAGGATTTAACACCATAATTCTTCTCGATAATACTATGTCTGACTCATTAAAATTTCGATAAACCACCAACAAATAATTTCCAGAAATCTTTGGAGTAGTTTGCTCGGTTGGAAAATTCACGGAATAATGAACATATTGAGTTAAGGTAGAATTTGAAAAAAAGTGATTTTCAATATTGTCGAACCCTGTGCCATCTAAATATTGGGTTTTAACCAAATTCGAACGATTCCAACGTGCATCGCAATGAATAAGGGTAAATTGATAGTAATCGCGTTCTGATGTCAATTGATCAAACTCCAAACTAAGGGCTTGATTGGTTTCATTCAAGGTTATAACAGGGAAATTAAAACCGCTATTTTCTTGAACTACACGCACTGTTCGAATGTCGCCTTCATAAATTGCATTGCAAAAACGGAGGGTGCTATCGGTATTCGACCAAAGCAAAGTCAACGGCATTAAGAATACAAACAGCAATAAATTCCGTTTCATTTCTCAAACATAGCAAAAAAAATACCAATTTCTATTCCTGTGAAAGAAGCCATTGCTCCATCACTTCGTCATATTTCTTTTGAAGGACAGCTATTTTGTCGGAATTGTCTTTATGTCCAATGGTAATTTCAACGAGCTTATCTGAATCAGATGAAATTTCTTCACTGTGCATCATTTCGGTAAGTTTATTGTTAGCCAATTCAAGTTCTTTCATTTCATTTTCAATTTGTTGCATTTCTTGTTCCAACTTTTGAATTTGATTTTTAGAAAGATTTTTCTTATTTGGATGATCATTGATTTCAACTTTCTTTGGTTCTTCTACCACTGTTTGAACCGTTTTTAGCGTGGGTTTTTCTTCAATTACCCTATTAGAATTCCATTCATTAAATTCGTCGAAGGTACCCAAATACTCTTTCAATTCGCCATTCTCAATCCACCAAATTTTATTTGCAACACGACTAATAAACGTTCTATCATGCGATACAAAAATGATACTTCCCTCATAATTTTCAAGAGATTCAGCTAAAACTGATGTAGAGAACATATCCAAGTGGTTGGTAGGTTCATCTAACAGCAAGAAATTAGATTGGGTAATCAAGGTTTTCGCCAAGGCCAATCTCGACTTCTCACCTCCTGAAAGCACTTTTACCTTTTTAAAAACTTCTTCACCGGTAAACAAGAAGCATCCCAATACAGTTCTCAATTCCTTTTCAGTATACTCTGCACTTACTGTACCGATTTCATTTAACAAATCGTTTTTCAGGTTTAACGCTTCTAACTGATGTTGTGCAAAGAAGGCAGCCTCGACATTCCAACCTAGCTCAATTTTACCTGATTGGTAAGGTTCAGTGCCATAGATCATTCTCAATAGCGTAGATTTACCTTTACCATTGGCACCAACAATGGCAATTTTATCACCACGCATGACCTGACCAGAGCTTTTTGTTAAAATTCTTAAATCGCCATAACTTTTGTCAACATCAATTAAATCAACAATTTGCTTTCCTGGATTGATGCGAATGTTAAATTTGATATCAAAGTCACTGCGCTCTTTTTCCTTAATTTCAATACGTTCAATTTTATTGAGCATTTTCACCCTACTTTGAACAGCAGTTGATTTACTCGCTTTATACCTAAATCGGGATATAAATTGCATTTGTTGCTTAATAAACGATTGTTGATTTTCATATCGCCTTTGAAGCATTTCATCACGCTCCTCTTTTTGATCTAAATAATCAGAGAAATTGCCTTTGTAGTGATACAATTGTTGATGGGCTACTTCTGCAATTCTATTCACTGTTTTATCTAAAAAGAAACGATCATGAGAAACAATCACATACGTTCCTTGATAATCAGCCAAATAATTTTCCAACCACTGAATTGTAGGCAAATCCAAATGGTTCGTAGGCTCATCTAACAACAACAAATCAGGTGCTTGTAACAACAGTCTTCCCAGCATAGCTCTCATTCTCCATCCCCCACTAAATTCCTTCAAAGGCTTTTGCAACATATCGGTTGTAAAACCCAAGCCTTCCAAAATTTTATCGCCTTGAGCTTGCCAGTCATACCCACCCAACTGCCCAAATTGATCTTGTAAATCTGTTAAGCGATTGATGCGTTTATCGTCGTATTGCGTTTCTAATTCATGCAGCAACTGGTTAATTTCTTGGTCAATTTTCACCAGATCTTCTCTACCAGCCATCACCACATCTCTCACACTTTCATGAAATTCCAAACTCAATAAATCTTGGTTTAAAAAACCAATTTTCAAACTTGAAGATTTTGAAAGACTTCCCTCTCTGAGGTCAAATTCACCAGCAACTACCCTCAAAAGAGTAGACTTACCTGTTCCATTTAATCCAACGAGCCCAATTTTTTCATTGGGTTTTATATGCCAACCGGCGTTACGATAAAGATATCTTCCAGCAAATTCAAATGAAAAGTCAACTAATGCAAGCACCGTGCAAAATTAACCTCTCAATTCGGTATTACCGAATTCTTCGCCAAATCATCACAAAATCATTCATAAAATATCCATCGCCAATGTCAAAATCAGCTACTTTTTCTATCACAAAACCATGTTTAAAATAAAAATTTATGGCTTTATAATTCATTCTATTCACTTGTAAACGAATGGTTTGAGGTTTAAATTCAGCAATCATAAAATCTAAAAAACCTTTTCCCACACCACTTCTTTGCAGCTGGGTATCTACATACAATTTATTGATAAAAAATTCAGCTTCTTCTATTTCCTTGAGTGATAAAAATCCCAAATCTTTTCCTGAAACTTCATCTTTGGCAATAAAAAATTGATCTTTTGATTGCATTTGATGCATCAATGACTGCTTATCGTAAATTTTATTGAGCATATAGTTAACTTGTTCTTGACCAATAATTTCCGGATAATGATCGTTCCAAATTTTATGTGCTAAATCAATAATTTTGTCTAAATCTTGTAAAGTTGCTTGATTAAATTGCATAAACTCACACGAATATCTCATTTTTGTAGTTCATTACAATGCTCAACCTAAAGGAAATAACCACTGGATTTGCCACCAAGCAAAAAACGCAAGTGCTTCATGAAAATATTTCAGTTGAATTCGCACCAGGAAGTTTAACTTTATTGCTTGGCGCTAATGGAATTGGTAAATCGGTTTTTCTGAAAACATTGCTCAATATTTTTCCAGCAATTTCGGGCTCTGTAACCTTCAACAATAAATCAATCAACCAATTACAACCCAACCAATTGGCCGATTATATTTCGTTGATGTTACCCAATCCCCCAGCAATTGATCTCATGACATCCTTTGAAATTGCCATGAGCGGACAACAAAGATTTCAAAATACTTGGAAACTTGCACAAAATGTAGGGATATCAACGGTTACAGCCTATTTTGAGAAGTGTAAAATTACCCATTTAATCAATCAAAACTTCGCACAGTTGTCTGATGGTGAAAAACAAAAAGTAATGCTTGTTCGTTGCCTTGCACAAGAAACACCCATTATTTTACTCGATGAACCAATGGCATTCCTTGACTACCCTAGTAGAAAACATTTTTTATCCCTCATTAAAAAAATAGCCCTAGAGCAAAATAAAATCATCATTGTAAGCACCCACGACATTGAAATCTCACTACCTTTTGCAGATCAAATTTTAGCATTTTCGAAAAACAAATGGCAGTTTTTCTCCCAACCTGAAATATTTAGTACCAATCTCATTTTTGATGAAAAAGCGTAAACCGTTTGCATTCAAAAATTTCATTATTGAACAAGAACTTGTTACGCTTCCCGTTACAACCGATGCCTGTATTTTTGGATCATACTGTGAATTCAATAATCCATTAAACATGCTCGACATTGGTACTGGCACAGGAATTTTAGCGCTAATGATGAACCAAAAATATCCCAATGCCTACATTACCGGCATTGAAAAACATGGTCCAACTGCCCAACAAGCCGTTCAGAATATTGCTATCAATAAAAAAAACAATAAAATTGACATTTTAGCAATAGATTTTTTCGACCATCAACCCGTGGAACTCTATGACGCCATCATTAGCAATCCTCCATTTTTTACAAATCAATTACAATCAGCAACTGAATTAAAAAACCAAGCACGACACTTCACAAATCATTCATTTTCTGATTTTTACATAAAAATATCTAAAGTTTTACACCCAAAAGGAAAGGCATCTATTTTATTGCCATATTCAGAAATTGAACCAATTTTGAAAGATTTGGAATTGTCTAAATTGAACATTCAAAGCTTCACAACGATCCAACCAAATCCCTCAAAACCACCTCATTTAATCGTTATGGAATTGGGATTTGAACCGCCTCCTATATCCCTAATCAATAAAACTATTCTTGTAAGATCTGAACAACAAAAATTAACCACAGAAGCTTATAATTTATTAAATCCCTTTTATTTAGATCAGGCACTCAATTTGTAATCGGTTCATTCACAAAACTTTAATTTTGAAGTTATACAAAATGATGTATCTTCGTTTCTATGAACATTTTAAAATATTCTGTAGAAAAATCTTTATTTGGCGTGTGTTCCCAACTAGCCGATAAGATGAATATTTCCACCCGAAGTGTTAGAATGTCATTTATTTATGCTAGCTTCTTTACATTCGGTTCACCCATTATTTTTTATTTGGTGGCGGCATTTTGGATGAATATCAAACGATATTCAAGAGAACAACGTACCCGAATTTGGGATTTATAATCCTTAGAAGTTGCTGCTTACAGTGAACCTAACCCCACTGAAGGCCGGCTCTAATCTACAAATACCACCAGAACAGTTCACACCTGCTTGCTGTTTGATGTAAGAAATTGTATACACACTGTTTTTATGAACATACCCAATGAAAAATGAAGGATAGTGCAATATTTCTTTAGAAATAGCCATATTTTCATATCGATGTGGTTCAACATTCAACATATCACCAACGGCCATCGAAAAGTTCTTTGTAAAGTAATATTCTAACACCAAATTGGCAAACGATCCTTGATCCTTATCCGTTTTTAAATATTGACCTTCAACTCTGAACGTTTTGCCCGATTTTGTTTTGTGCAACCATTCAAAAAATGGCGTAATGGTAACAACTGGTTCATATTCAGGCTCTTGCTCATATCTACCTTGGTTGTAATATACATTTTGAACACCCAATTTCAATTTGTCGTTACCAATACTCTGAACCAATTCTAAGTTGAACTCACGAAACAATTGTATGGGCTTCATGCTCCTAGAGCTAGAATCGAATTTTCCATTGCTTGCCAATGACTGCACATAACTTGAATTGAATGAAATACGTGTTTTCTTACCAATTTTGGCCTCAATTTCTCCTTGCACACCATCTTCACCTAAATCTTGCGCAGGAGCGTTGTAACGCGCCATCAATCTGTAAGTGTTTTGTTTTGTTAACGAGGGCAAATATGACACCAAACCATCTAATAAAATGGCATTGGGACTCGTTTTCAAAACAAAATGGTCAATGTGTCGGGCTTGTACATTTACACCCAACGATAAATTAGTATTACCCACTTTAATTTTGCTTTTTCCCCAACTTAAAGAGGTATAAAATACTTTTCCATCTTTCATTTTGAGTTTGTTGTCCATATCTACAATGGCTTCTTCACTTTTATAGTTTGCCTCTACATTCCAAGTAAAATTTCCGAAGTAATAAGTAAAATAACCATTGAAACCATAAACATTGTATTTAGGAACAAATTGATCATCTCTTTCATAGTTGTTGATATTTGCCACTAACCAACTCATGGATCCATCATCTAAAGTTCTGTTCAGAGCAGAGGCACCCACTTGTAAGGTACCAAATTTTGCTTCACCACTTGAATCTTTTCCTAAATCAATAGAGCCTTCAATATTTAAACCACTAATAACTTGAGGGTTATAATCAAATCTCTTTTTGTTGCTTCCTTTTTGATTTCCAGAAAAACCTTTGATTCTCCAGTTGTCGTTCAAGTTATATGCTAACCTTACACCTTGCATTGAATAATCAATTCCTATTTGCCTTTGTTCGTATGCACGGAACAATATTCCTGAACCAAACTGATCGTAAAAAGAACCAACTGTGATATCCAACTCCCCCAATTTTTTGTTTGCCTGCCAAAAACCAATGCCGTGATTGGAATAAATTTCTAGAGGCGATAATAAATTTGAGTTGTTAAATCCATCATAACGAACAATAAAGCTATAATCCTTAATTCGATATTGCATGAACAACCAAAAATCTGAGCTCACTACATTTCTACCGTATACAGGCATCGTTCCGGTTGCTCCAATCTTCTCATCCCTCAAATATTTCTGACTATTTAAAAGCAAATTGCCCGTAAATTGCCCTTTATCATTTCCTGCATTTTGAGCATTTATTCTCCCAACGAATGCGGTGATTAACAACAAAAATATTCCTTTGTTCAATGTCATAAGAACTGCAAATATGCAAAAAAGGTTTCATACCCAACGCTATTTCATACTCGAAACATTCATTTGTAGTCAATTTGATGTTATTTTTGCACCCTACAATGTCAACCAACAGCGCAAACATTAAAAATACCAGAAAACTCTATGTTGAGAGTTACGGATGTGCAATGAACTTTGCTGATAGCGAAATTATTGCAAGTATCATGAATGAACATGGGTTTGTAAACACAACAGATGAGCTTGATGCTGATGTCATTTTTTTGAACACTTGTGCCATTCGCGATAATGCCGAAACCAGAATCAGAGAGCGTTTAAAACACCTGAGAATGAATAAAAAACACAACAATGACCTTATCATTGGTGTGTTGGGTTGTATGGCAGAACGTCTTAAAGACAAACTTCTAGAAGAAGAAAAATTGGTGGATGTAGTTGCTGGTCCAGACTCCTACCGCGATTTGCCCAAATTGGTTGCTGAAGTAGATGAAGGTGGACGCGCGATCAACGTTTTGCTCTCTAGGGAAGAAACTTATGGTGATCTTAACCCTGTGCGTTTAAACTCGAATGGCGTTACTGCTTTTGTGAGCATCATGCGCGGTTGCGACAATATGTGCAGCTTTTGTGTTGTGCCTTATACCAGAGGCAGAGAACGTTCTAGAGATCCTCACAGCATTGTAGACGAAGTAAAAACACTTCAACTAAATGGCTACAAAGAAATTACATTGCTCGGCCAAAATGTAAATAGCTATCTTTATTTTGGTGGGGGACAAAAAAAAGAATTTAAAAAACTCACTCCCGAAGAACAAGCCCAAGCGGTAGATTTTGCCGACCTTTTGGAAATGGTGGCTTTGGCAGTTCCAAATATGAGAATTCGCTACAGTACCAGTCATCCCCGAGATATCAATGAAAAAGTGGTCATTACAATGGCCAAATACAAAAACATTTGCAATTATATTCACCTACCTGCACAAAGCGGAAATAGCAGAATTCTCGACATCATGAGCAGGAATTATACCAGAGAATGGTACCTTGATAAAATTAAAATGATTCGAAACATCATTCCTGATTGCGGCATTTCTTGCGACATCATTGCTGGTTTCTGCTCTGAAACTGAAGAAGAACACCAAGATACGCTGTCGCTCATTACCGAAGCCCGCTTTGATTTCAGCTATATGTATAAATACAGCGAACGACCTGGCACCCCAGCGGCTAAAAAACTTGCCGATGACGTTCCGGAAGAGGTAAAAAGCCGACGATTAACTGAAATTATTGAAACTCAAAATGCAATGAACTTGACCAAAAACAATGAACGAATTGGCAAAATTGTTGAAGTTCTAATTGAAGGTTCTAGCAAAAAAAGCGATACAGACTGGATGGGTAGATCAGACGAAAATATTGTTGTGGTTTTCCCTAAAGGAAATGAAAATAAAGGTGATATGGTAAAAGTTCTCGTTGAACGTGCTACCGTTACAACCCTTATTGGAAAAGTAGTTAACCAATAAACCTATTCATTAATAATATTGTTTGCTCTTTCGAAACAATTTGGAGTAAATATCAAATTGCGATTTTGTTAGAGACTCTTTCATTTTGTCGAATTTTTCCGACCTAGCTTCTGAAATCAATTTCATCATTACTGTTGGTACGTGAGGGTATTCTTCTTGAGCCTTTATTTTATTCAATTCATACGCTTTTTCAACCTCATAAATCTCACGCAACTTAGAATGGGTTAACCTAACTTCCCCCGCAAACTTCATAATTTTAGAGGCAGCATTTGACTTTGCCGTTACATCACTCTTCTTACGATCCTTCAACCACTGCGGAATATCTGTCGTTTTTTCAAATGTCAACATTCGAACAATCTTAGACCAAATACCCACTTTCGTTGATTTTCTATCCTCTCTCTCAGACATAACAGAAATTACACCACAAAAATAATACCAAAAAAAAAGTTGACCAATTTTTCAATGGGTCAACTTTCAAAAATTCAACAAAATGACAATTTATTGATATAACGGTTTAAGGTTTTTCAACATATCTTCCGTCATTCTATCCAAGTCGTAATCTGGCTTCCAGCCCCAATCTTCTCGTGCTCTTGAATCATCAATCACCGCTGGCCAAGATTCGGCAATTTGTTGACGATAATCCACGTTGTACGTAATATTGAAGTCTGAAATGTGTTTTTGTATAGAAGCTGCAATTTCCTCAGGACCGAAGCTCATACCCGCCAAATTATAGCTGCTGCGTATTTTAATCTGTTCCGATGGAGCATGCATGATGTCTAAAGTTGCTTTTAATGCATCTGGCATATACAACATTGGCAAAACAGTGCCTTCCTTCAAAAAACACTCATGTGATTTTGTTTGCAACGCATCATGATAAATAGAAACTGCATAATCTGTGGTACCACCGCCCGGTGCCGATTTGTAACCAATCAATCCAGGATATCTTAAACTACGGGTATCAACTCCCCAACGATTGTAATAATACTGCGCATACAATTCACCCGACAATTTACTAATTCCATAAACTGTTGTTGGGTCCATTGGACCAAATTGAGGCGTGTTATACCTTGGAGTATTTGGTCCAAACGCCGCAATACTGCTTGGCCAATAAACTCGCTTAATTACGCCCATATCTCTCGCTGCATTGAGTACATGGAACAATCCATCCATGTTCAATTTCCAACCAAATTCTGGCATTTTTTCTGCCGTTGCACTCAACAATGCAGCCAAATGATACACTTGTGTTGGCTTGTATTTTTCAACAATTTCACGGAAGGACTTTTCATCCAAAATATCCAATGTTTCAAAAGGACCTGCCTCAAAAACAGGGTTGTCAGATTTCTTCAAATCTGAAGCAATTACATTCGAATCTCCATAAATGCCTCTCAATGCTTCAACCAATTCGGTGCCCAATTGTCCGCATGATCCAATCACCAATATTTTTTCCGTACCCATATTTATTTGTTTTGCAAATTTTGCAACTATTCTTCGAATTAACAAAACTCATTTGCAAGAATAAAAAAATATCAAGGTAAATCAGAATTTGTTTTGCATTTTTGCCGTTTTATATATCAATGGAAAATCATATCGGCTTTGGCGTATTAGGATTGGGGCATATTGGGCAAAAACATTGTCTACATATCACCGAAAATTCAAACGCCGTGTTAATTGCAACCGCCGATGTTGATGCTAATTTATCCTTTAAAAATGTCCCCAATTTAAATACCATAGAAGCACTTTGTGCCCAAGATGATGTTGATATTGTGAACATTTGCACACCAAATGGACTTCATGCAGAGCACGCGATTTACGCGCTCCAATCTAAAAAACATGTGGTTATAGAAAAACCAATTGCTCTCTCCACCAATGAATGCCTTCAAATTCAAAAAGCTGCGGAAGAGAATCACAAACATGTATTTTGTGTGATGCAAAATAGATTTTCACCCCCTTCACTTTGGTTGAAATCAATCATCGAAAATCAACTACTTGGTGAAATTTATTCCATTCAAGTACAGTGTTTTTGGAACAGAGATCACCGCTATTATGTTCCCAATCATTGGCATGGCAATTTAAAATTAGATGGAGGTCCTTTGTTTACACAGTTCTCTCATTTTATTGACCTACTTTTTTGGATTTTTGGAGATATTGAAATCAGCAACGCCAACTTTAAAAACTTCAACCACCAAAAAAACACCGATTTTGAAGATTCTGGAATGGTTCAATTTACGTTACCCAACAAAAATACCTGGGGTAGCATTCAATATTCCACCTCTGTATTCGATAAAAACTTTGAAAGTAGCATTTCCATCATCGGTGAAAATGGAACGGTAAAACTAGGCGGGCAGTACATGAACGAAATTACTTATTGCCACATCAAAGATTACCAATTGCCCACGATTGAAATCAGCAATCCGCCGAACAATTATGGCAATTATTTCGGAAGTGCGGCCAATCACCCATACGTTATTCAAAATGTGGTACAAACGCTGAATCATTTAGCCCAACCACATACAAGCCTCATTGAAGGCACAGCAGTGGTGAAAATCATAGAAAATATTTATAAATTTCGAAAAATATAATTTTTTTGTGGTTTTATTTTATTGAATATCAATCAAATAAAAATATTTGCAAAACTTTTTTACATTTTTTTTCATTTTCTCTTAGGGGTTAAACTCTTTGATGTTGTATTACACACACAAGCATCACTCTCATGAAAGAACAATTAGAGTCTAACATCCTTACAAAATATGCTGCCGGACTTATGGAGGCAGAGGAATTACGTAAGCTTGAGGATTGGCTGAAGCAAAACCCTCAATTCAGAACCACACTTGCTCTTATTCAACAAAACGTTAGAGCAATGACCATGCAAACTCCTCAATTTGCTACCAAGTAAATCATGAACAAAGAAAATTCAAATCAAAATTCAATACAAGACGATCCAGAATTCAAAGAAATCTGGGATCTTTCTTCGTCTTATAAATTCAAAGAAACCGAAGGCAATGATGAAGCTTGGGCAAAATTCCAAGCAGCCGTTAAACCTAAGGCTGAATTGAAAGTTACATTCTCTAGAACCAGAATATTGGCCTACGCTGCCGTTATAGGATTGTTTATTTTATCTGGTGTTGTTTTGTTTAATATGAACAGTTTCAGCAGCCAAAATCCACTTACACTTTCAAATCAAATAACCAAAGGTGGAGAAACCAAAACACTTAAACTGCCCGATGGTTCAATAATTACCATGAATGGTTCAAGTACAGTTTCTTACGAACTTTCAGCCAACGAAAGAAAAATCACCCTAAAAGGTCAAGCTCATTTTGAAGTTGCTCCTATAAAATCAGCTCCCTTTAAAGTTCAAACCGACAAGGGTTTAATCACTGTTTTAGGAACTGGATTTGATGTGGTAGCCTATCCTAACAAAGAACTTTCTGTTTCTGTAAATCACGGTAAAGTAAGTGTAGAAAATAGCAGCAAAAAGATTATCCTAACTCGAGGTATGGCAGCCAAAACAAATGGTAGTGAACTTAATGTCATTACAATGGATTCTACAACCGTGCAATGGAGAGGCAACTTCTTAACTTTCCAAGAGGCAAACATTCAAACCGTGGTTGAAACAATTGAAAATAAATACAGTGTTGAACTTTCGGCCGATAAAAAATTGGAAGACAAAAAGTTCACAGGGAAATTTAAACAAAATGCTTCTATCAATGAAATTCTTGAAGTGCTGAATGTTACAATGGGTAAAATTGAGCTGGAAAAGAAATAAAACAGACAATTTCGTCTGACATTAAATTATATTTGTTTTTGCGAGAAAAGAGAACCTATTGGTTCTCTTTTCTTTTTAGACAACGTTTTGTCTATTTATATGGTCATTCTAATAAGGCCTTTAATCTCATACACCAGAATAAAGCTTTATTCGTTAAATTTGTTTGATTCTCATGCGCAAAATTATCTCAATTATATCCTTGTTTCTTACTCTTGATTGCTTTGCGCAAAGCAATGATTTCTACTTTGTTCCTAACGTAGGACAAATTATTTCTCAATCAAGTCAAGAAGAACCCATTGCCTTTTGTGAATTACAATCAGCAGTGGTGTATCTGAAACCAGATGGTTTAAGAATTAAACTTACAGATATATATGATATCCCGAAAATACATAAATCATTTCATTACAAAGGATTAGACACTTCATTCACCATCAAACATCACGTGGTGGATATCAATTTCAAAGGAGCACAAACTCCTACAAATGTTGAATTTCTGCAACCAACAGAATTTTATCACAATTATTATTACGGGAATGATCCTTCAAAATGGAAAACGAACATCCATCCCTCGAAAACAATCAAGCTCAAAAATATTTACCCTAAAATTGATTTCCTCATTTATACCATGGAATCAGGAATTGAATTTGACTGGATTGTAAATCCTGGTGGAAATGTGAATGATATTTTGTTGGATTTTGAGGGACAAACGGGCCTTAAAATCAAGAAAAATGCCATTGTTATTCAAACAACTGTAGGCGAATTTATAGTGGCTCAGCCTAAAGCTTTTCAAACTAGGGTAATTCGGTCACTCAAACCCAAAAAAATAAAATGCAGTTACGAATTAATCAATAATAATTCCGTTCAACTGAAAATTGAAAAGGCCGATTCACGAGAAACCATAACCATTGACCCCATCCTTGTTTTTAGTACTTACAGCGGATCTACCGCCGATAATTTTGGATTTACAGCCACCTACGATACTGCAGGATGTTTGTATGCCGGAGGAATTGCCGATGCCGAATCTCTCAGCTATCCAGTTACTAGCGGCGCTTTCCAAACTATTTATGGGGGTAGCTTCAATGGTGCCGCACCCGTTGGTTTGCCTTGCGACATTACCATAAGCAAGTATAGTCCAGATGGATCAAAACTCTTATTTGCTACTTATCTTGGTGGTTCAAACGACGAATATCCGCACAGTTTAAGTATTGATCCGCAAAATAATTTGCTCATTTTCGGAACTACATTATCAGACGATTTCCCCATCCACAAAGATTCCTTTGTTTTCAATTCTTACAAAGGAAATTTTGACATCATTGTTACCAAATTAAGCGCAAATGGAAGCACAATGCTTGCTGGAACCTATTTAGGCGGCTCATCTCAAGATGGTTTCCAGATTAACAGTGGAGCGTCCAAAAGTGGTTTAATTTATAACTATGCCGACAATTATCGGGGAGATATCACCACCGATGACGAAGGAAATATTTACGTGGCAACATGTTCGCATTCATCGAATTTCCCAATAACGGCAAATGCTTTCCAAAAATCAATTTCAGGAAAGATGGATGCTTTGATATTTTCTTTAACTCCGTTAATGTCAAAAATTAGGTGGTCAACCTTCATGGGTGGAACCTCTGACGACGCTGCTTTCTCGTGTAGATTTGATGATTCAGCCAATATTTTCATTGGTGGAGGCACAAAATCTTCAGATTTTCCGCTCGTTTCTGGTAGCGTCGCTCAAAATAAATTCGGAGGTGTAACGGATGGTTTCATTTTAAAAATGCAAAAAAATACTGGCACTTACGAAACTGGAACTTTCTGGGGATCAAGTGCTTATGATCAAATTTATTTTATAGATTTGGATAGAGATGGTCAGGTTTATTTTACTGGCCAAACCGAAGGTTACATCAAAAGAACTCCCGGTGTTTATGGCAAAGACAGTACCCATCAATTTCTTGGTAGAATTTCAAATGATCTAAGTGCTATCGACATTATCACCACATTTGGGAATCGTCAGATAGGAAAACCTGAATTAAGCCCTGCAGCTTTTATGGTTGACGATTGCTACAACATTTATTTCAGCGGGTGGGGTTCTGTGATTGGAGTTGGAAATAATGGCAGTACTTTAGGATTGGAAATTACCCCTGATGCCCATCAAAAAAGCACTGATAATAATGATTTCTACCTTCTTGCATTGAAAAAAGACGCTAAAAAACTGGTTTATGCTTCTTATTTTGGGGGAAATGAAAGCGAAGACCATGTAGATGGCGGTACCAGCAGATTCGACAAACGTGGAGTTATTTATCAATCCGTTTGTTCCTCTTGCCCCAACAGTCCTCCAGGTTTAAACGATTTCCCAACAACTTCTAACGCTGTTTTCAAAAACAATGTGAGTGTACGCTGTAGTAATGCCAGTTTCAAACTTGATTTTCGACTAGGCTATTCTATTGATGCCACATTCTTTGCATCTCCTACCACCATTTGTTTAGGTAAAACCAATTATTTCAAGCCACGATACACTTATAATGCCAATTACCTTTGGAAATTTGGAGATGGCGACTCATCCAAGGCCATTGCTCCATCACATACATATCAAAAAATAGGAAAATACAAGGTTACTTTAACTATTATTGATACCAACAGTTGCAATCAAAAATCTGTTTTTTCGCGGGAAATTAATGTAATTGAAACGCCTATGGCGGCTATTGAAACCTCAAAAGAGCGCTGCATTGAAGGCATTTCTTTTCTAGCCATTGGACAACAATACGATAGCATCTTCTGGGATTTTGGCGACAATTCTAAAATTATTTCAAATACCAATCCTATTACCCACTTGTATCCAACTGGAGACTTTACCGCCACCATTATTTTCAAGAATAGCATTACAGGATGCACAGACACCATTATAAGGCCAATTTCTGCCATCAGTGATAGCTCTCAAGATATTAAATTGGCCAACGTTTTTACACCAAACGACGATGCTTACAACAATTGTTTCAAGGTAATTGGTTTCTCAGCAAATTGCGACAAAGGAGAGGTGTATATTTACAATAGATGGGGAGAAAACATCTATCATTCGAAAAATCTGACAGATTGCTGGAATGGAAGAGTTGAAAACACTGGTGAACCGCTTCCAAGCGGAACTTATTTCTACATCATCAATATTGAAGAGACTTCTAATTCTAAAAGTCCAAAAACAATCCATGGATCGGTGAATCTTATTCGACCCAAATAATTAGCAGTTACATTTTTTTGAGAGTACTTCCTGCCAATAAATTGCCTCTTGTATGCAAGCAATTAGAGAACTCCATTCAATGGGTTGATCCTTCCGAAAAACCCAATGACGAACTTCTTTTTGTCCCTGGTTGGCCACCAAATTTGAATGATTCATTTGAAACAAATGACCACGGGTAAATCCTAGTAATGTTGTATCTTCTGCCTTGTTATGTGCGTAATAAATAAACCCACCTCGATATTCAAAAAACGGCACACCGTATTTCATATTCATAGAAATACTTGGGTGTGCCGACAATATTAATTCCGACAATTCTTGAAATAATTCAATTTGCCAATTTTCAAGCTGTTGTATGTAGCTATCTACTACAAGCATTACTGCAACCCAGATACTTCTGCTTCTGGAGCAATTTTCTTCACCAAGCCTTGTAATACCTTACCAGGTCCAATTTCAGTAAATGAAGTAGCACCATCAGCAAACATTGATTGAACAGACTGCGTCCATTTCACCGGAGCAGTTAATTGTAAAACCAAATTCTTTTTAATCTCAGATTTGTCCATTTCCGCGCTAGCCGTAACATTTTGGTAAATCGCACAAATTGGATCCCCAAATACAGTTTCTTCAATTGCTTTGGCCAATTTTTCTCTCGCTGGCTCCATTAACGGAGAATGGAATGCACCACCAACTGGCAATATCAAAGCTCTTTTTGCACCTGCTTCTTTCATCAATTCACAAGCTCTTTCTACAGCAGAATATGCTCCTGAAATTACCAATTGCCCTGGGCAATTGTAGTTTGCCGGTACAACAACACCTTCGGTGATGTTACAAACTTCTTCAACTTTTGAATCTTCTAACGCCAATACCGCTGCCATGGTTCCTTTTTCAAGTTCACAGGCTTCTTGCATGGCCATGGCTCTTTGATAAACCAACTTCAAACCATCTTCAAAACCCAAAACCCCAGCAGCAACCAATGCACTAAATTCACCTAAACTATGTCCTGCTACCATATCTGGTTTGAATTCATCACCCATTAACCTAGCCCTGATTACACTGTGTAAAAAAATAGCTGGTTGGGTTACGTTAGTTTGTCGCAAATCTTCATCTGTTCCTTCAAACATCAAATCAGTGATTCTAAAACCCAATATTTCATTGGCTTTTTCAAACATCTCTTCGGCAATAGCATGATTTTCATACAAATCTTTACCCATGCCAACAAATTGACTACCTTGACCAGGAAAAACAAAAGCGTGTTTACTCATACAGCAAATTAACAACGAAACATCCGCATTGAACCCACAAAAAATCACCCTCATCGATTTTGTGCATTTTTTTTAACAGTTTTCTTCGCCGTGTTGTAACTTTATGAAATATTGGTTGTACATTTGTTTAAACAAATATCAAAACAACAAAAAGTATGACAACTCAAGCAATCTCTAAATGGAACTTGGATGCGGCGCATTCAGAAGTACAATTCAAAGTAAAACACCTTGTTATTTCTACAGTAACTGGAAGCTTTAAATCATTCAACGCTACAGTTGAAAAGCACGGTGATTCTTGGGCAAATGCAGTGATTGAATTTTCAGCTGCAATTGACAGTATCGATACAAACAATGCAGACAGAGACGGACATTTGAAATCTCCTGAATTCTTTGATGCAGCACAATTCCCACATATCACTTTCAAATCAACAAGTTTCACAGAAAAATCTGCAAACCAATTTGCATTGGTTGGCGATATCACCATAAAAGGTGTAACCAAATCTGTTGAATTAAACGCTGAATTAGGCGGCGAAATGGTAGATCCTTGGGGCAACCACAAAGTAGGATTCGAAGTTTCTGGTGAAATAAACCGTGAAGAATTCGGTTTAACTTGGAATGCTGTTACAGAAGCCGGTGGATTGGTAGTTGGTCCAAACGTAAAATTGATAATGAACGTGCAATTTGCACCTGCTCAATAATTTCCTATTTACGAATTAGATTTTTTTCAAAAAAAAGCGCCAATGGCGCTTTTTTTATGCAAATTCAGATAATTCTAACCACCTGAATTCTTTGTTGTCTAAATCTTCCTGAATTTGAATTAAACGTTTACTTAAATCAGCAATTTTATCAAACTCCGTGCTCAAAGTAGACAATTCAAGTTCTATTGAACCCTTCTCTACTGTTAAACTTGCAATCTCTTTCTCCAGGGTTTCAAATTCAAATTTCTCTTTAAACGTTAACTTTCGTTTCTCTATTTTATCTGTTACTTCCAATTTCTCAACTTTTGGAACTTCCAACTTTGATTCAACCACTTTATTCGATTCTTTAGCCGCCAACAATTGTCGTTCTTCTTCCAAATCAATCCAATCTCTATAATCGCTGTAGTTACCTGGAAAATCTCTCACAACCCCTTGTCCCTCAAAAATAAAAATGTGATCTACAACCTTATCCATAAAATAACGATCATGGCTCACAATGATGGCACAACCATCATAACCCAATAAAAAATCTTCAAGCACTCCCAAAGTTTCAATATCCAAGTCATTGGTAGGCTCATCTAAAATCAAAAAATTAGGAGCTTTCATTAATACGGTCATGAGATACAACCTTCTTTTTTCACCACCACTCAATTTCAACACAAAATCCCACTGTTTTTCATGGCTAAAACCAAACTGCAACAACAGTTGTTGAGCCGTTAATTTATTGCCATTTGCCATTGGAATCCAATCAGCAATATCCCTCACAACATCAATTACCTTTTTGGAATCGTCAACTTTAATACCTGCTTGAGAATAATAGCCAAAAATCATGGTGTCACCGGCAACAATTTTACCCGAATCCGGCTTCTCCAATTCCATGATCATATTCAAGAAAGTAGATTTACCAACACCGTTTGGCCCAACAATACCCACTTTTTCTTTGCGTTTGAAAATGTAATTAAAATCAGCCAACAGCTTTTTCTCACCATAGGATTTATTCACATAGTGCAATTCCAAAATCTTCGAACCCAATCTTTCCATTCTCATAGAAATATTCAATTCGGTTTTGTGTCGCTGATTTTTAATCCGAGCCTCCAAATCATCGAATGCCTCAACCCTACTTTTACTTTTAGTGGTTCTGGCTTTTGGCATACGTCTAACCCAATCCAACTCCCTTCGAAATAAATTTCGATCCTTTTCAAGTTCACTCGCTGCAACGGCTTCCCTTAACGCTTTATTTTCAACAAAATAAGAGTAATTTCCCTTGTAAAAAAATAAATCACCATGATCCAATTCAATGATGCTATCGCATACCCGATCCAAAAAATAACGATCGTGGGTAACCAAAAGTAACGACAAATCTTTTTGCGACAAATACCCTTCCAACCATTCAATCATTTCCAAATCTAAATGGTTCGTAGGTTCATCCATTATCAATAAATCAGGTTCCGACAACAAAACTTTTGCCATGGCAACACGTTTCCTTTGTCCTCCCGATAATGTGGAAGCCAATTGATTGTGATCTAAAATTTTCAATTTTGTAAGCACTTGTTTGACCCTACTTTCATAATCCCAAGCTCCTAAAATATTCATTTTCTCAGTAGCCCTTTGCAGGAAATTCATGTCTTCTTCAGAGGGATCATTGCTCTGCAACTCCAATGCTTTATCGTAATCCAAAACCGCTTTCGCAAATGGCGAATCTTCGACCAAAATATTATCAATCACCGACAAATGATCCATCAACTCAGGCTCTTGCGGCAAATAACCCACTTTTATTTCCTTTCTAATGATGGCTTTTCCTGTATCCGGAGATTCTTTACCAATGATTATCTGCAATAGGGTACTTTTACCTTGTCCATTCCCAGCAACCAATGCTACCTTTTCTCCCTGCTGAATACCAAATGTTATATTCTTTAGCACGGGCTTATCGTGCCATGTTTTCGACAAATTCTCTACTGATAATAAATTCATTTCACTTTAAAATGCAAAGGTAGTCATTCACAAAGTTCAATTTTAGATTACTTTTGTTTCATGAAAATGAGAAAAATTTTAGGATTATTATTCGCACTTTTTGCAAATAAATTTCTCTTCTCTCAGGATAATCTAAACAAATTTTCATTTTACATGGATTATAATTTTTCCAAATCCCTGACCACAAATCCAATCAAACCAAATTATTTTGTGAGTTATTATGACAATGACTATTTGAATATCAACAACATCACATTACAATATAGCCGAAACGAAAATTTTAATGATGGAAAATTTAGATTCAAATTTGGACTCATTACTGGTTCATATGCTTATTACAACATGATCAACGAACCTGAAGGTTTAAAAGCATTTTATGAATCGAACGTAGGATATAAATTGAACAAACATTGGATGATAGAATATGGTTTGATGAGTTCTCATATTGGATTTGAATCGGCCATGGGCATAGAATCACATACAGCCACAAGAAGTATCCTCGCCGATAATTCACCTTACTATGAAAATGGATTCAGGTTGACCTATCAATCCAAGAATAAAAAACTCATGGCCAATTTGAACATGCTTGATGGATGGCAAATGATTGTTCCTAAATACAACAATCAACGCAGGGCATGGGGACATCAGGTTCAATTTAAACCCAACAAGAATATCACCTTCAATAGTTCTTCGTATTTAGGTCCATCTCCAACCAACTTCCCCAAAACGAGGTACTTTCATAACTTCTACACGCAAATTAAAACAGATAATGATTGGGAATTTACCCTAGGCTTTGACAATGCTATGGAAGCAAAAGAGAATACCTTCACTCAAGAAGATGAATATTATTTTGCACCTATTGCCATTGTAAAATACTCATTTGATCAAGAGCTTTCAATTACCGGAAGGTACGAATATTTCGAAGACAACAACATGATATTGAAATATTTAGAACTAAAATCTGTGCACGGATTATCCATCAATTTAGATTATAAATTGGATGACGAAATGTTGTTTAGAATTGAAGGACGAATGTTAAAACATCGAGAATATCCGAGCCTTAATCAAAATGATAGGGTCAATGCCTTTGTTTCTGGAATTATTTGCATGAAATTTACAAAATGAAAGTAGAAATTTGGTCGGATGTAATGTGTCCATTTTGCTATATCGGCAAACATCAGTTTGAAAAAGCTTTGTCGAATTTTGAGGGACAAGATAACGTTGAAATAATTTGGAGAAGTTTCGAACTGAATCCATCCATACAATATCAAGAAGGCTACACGTTAACAAATTATCTATCAGATATTAAAGGAATGGATAAGGAGTCTGTAACACGCAATTTTGAACGTTTAACAGAGCAAGGTGCCGCAATTGGAATCAATTTTAACTTTGATATTGCCAAGGTTGTAAATTCCAGAAAGTCGCATAAAATCATTCAAGCCGCGAAAAAACAAGGCCTTCAAAATGAAATTGAAGAAGCACTTTTTTATGCTTATTTTACCGAAGGAAAAAACCTCGAAGACGATCAAATTCTTGCGGAAATTGCAAAAAATATTGGCATTCATTTTACGGAAATATCCGAAATTATTGATTCAGTAGAACTTGAAAATGCCGTTAACAGTGATGTTTATATGGCACAACAGGTTGGTGCTAGAGGGGTTCCTTTCTTTGTGTTTGATGATGCTTACGCAATTTCAGGAGCTCACGGCGAAGAAACCTTTTTAAATGTTTTGAGAACGGTTGAATTGAAATCGAAACAGCAAGCTTAATGCGTTTATTATCAGTTAAATATGTAGTTTTATTTTTTACCATCAGTGGCGCAATTGGTTTGTACGCCTATATCCAAAAATCAAATTTCTTAAAATCACAATTAAAATACCCAAGGGTTAAAACTGCCTACAATTTAAAATTCGATTCTATTCAGGTGAAATTGAAAAAAATAGGATTAACCCATTCCAAATTAAAACTATACATTATTGCATATAAAAACGAAAAAGAGATGTGCATTTTTGCCAGTAACTCCGATAAGCAATATAAACTTTATAAAAAATATTCAGTTTGTGCACAATCGGGTCAATTGGGACCAAAATTCATGTCCGGTGACAATCAAACCCCGGAAGGGTTTTATCATATTGATCGTTTCAACCCAAGTAGCAATTTCTTGCTAAGTTTGGGATTGAATTATCCGAACAAAGCAGACAAAATAAGAAGTAAAGCTGCCGATTTGGGTGGTGATATTTTCATTCACGGAAATTGTGTATCCATAGGTTGTTTGGCTATGACAGATGCTCAAATCAACGAAATTTACTTGTTAGCTGTTTTAGCAAAAAACGCAGGTCAAAATTCCATTCCTGTTGTTATTTCTCCCTTTAAAATCCAGAATAACAAACCTGCCTTTTTTAAAACCGATAAAACTTTTTCTGCTTATAAAGCACATTTCGAATTATGGGAAAGCATTGAAAATGGGATTACTTATTTTAACAAAAATAACCAACCACCAATTGTAACCATCAATAAAACAGGCAATTATATCATTCAAAAATAAAATCATGCAATCTAAAGCCAAAACATTAGAAGATTATCTATCTGAAATTCCAGAAGATAGAAAAGCAGCTTTTCAACAATTAAGGGATACCATCAAACAAAATTTGGATGAGCAATTTGTAGAATGCATGAATTATGGCATGATTGGCTATGTTATCCCCCATGAAATTTACCCAAATGGATATCATTGCGACCCGAAATTGCCCTTGCCATTCATGAATTTAGCTTCCCAAAAAAACTTTATCGCATTGTATCACATGGGTTTGTATGGAGATAGCAAAATGCTAGAATGGTTTCAAACAGAATTTGTAAAAAATAGCAAATACAAATTGGACATGGGAAAAAGTTGCATCCGTTTCAAAAAGATGGATGGAATACCCTATGATTTAATTGGGGAATTGTGCAAAAAAATGAATGCAAAACAATGGATTGAAACATACGAAAAAATGCTTCAATCTAGTAAAAAGTAATTTTCGTCAATTTCACAAAAACAAGTGCTGTGAGGCTCTTTATTTAATGTATATTTGAATCATGTCAGCACAAGACATTCAATTCAACAAAAACGAAGATTCCAATAAGCAAAATTGGGACGTAGTTAAAAGCCGATTAGAGAAAATATTTACCGGTGGTGGAGCAAAGTCAGCAGCCAAACAAAAAGAAAAAGGCAAACTTTTAGCCCGTGAACGAATTGATTATCTACGTGATGAAAATTCGGAATGGATTGAAATAGGCGCTTTTGCAGGTTACGAAATGTATCCCGAATATGGTGGTTGTCCTGCTGGAGGTGTAGTTGCGGGGATTGGTTATGTAAAAGGCCGTCAATGTGTAATTGTTGCCAATGATGCAACAGTGAAAGCAGGTGCTTGGTTCCCAATTACTGGAAAAAAGAACCTTAGGGCACAAGAAATTGCAATGGAAAATCACTTACCTATCATTTATTTGGTTGATAGTGCGGGTGTATTCTTACCTATGCAAGATGAGATTTTTGCCGACAAAGAACATTTTGGAAGAATGTTCAGAAACAACGCCATCATGAGTTCTATGGGAATTACCCAAATTGCTGCAGTAATGGGCAGTTGTGTTGCTGGTGGTGCTTATTTACCCATCATGTCTGATGAAGCGCTTATTGTTGAGGGAAATGGGAGCATTTTCTTAGCTGGAAGTTACCTTGTAAAAGCTGCAATTGGCGAGAATATTGACAATGAAACTCTTGGTGGAGCTGTTACTCAAAGCGAAATTTCTGGTGTAATTGACGACAAATTCCCTACTGATCAAGCTTGTTTAGATCGTATCAAGTACATTATTGATAAACTTGGCCACAAGGAAAAAGCGGGTTTTGATAGGGTTAAACCTATGTTGCCTGTTAAAAATCAAAATGAAATTTGGGGCATTCTACCCGCCGACAAAAGCAAACCTTACAAAACCATTGAAATCATTGAACGCTTGGTTGACAATGGTGAATTTGAACAATATAAAGAAGGTTATGGCAAATCTATATTGTGTGGATATGCTAGAATTGATGGTTGGGCGGTTGGTATTGTAGCCAACAACCGAGAAATGGTAAAAAGTAAAAAAGGGGAAATGCAGTTTGGTGGTGTAATTTACTCCGACAGCGCCGACAAGTCTGCCCGTTTTATCATGAACTGCAATCAGAAAAAAATACCTTTGGTCTTTTTACAAGATGTTACAGGATTTATGGTTGGAAGCAAATCTGAGCAAGGGGGTATCATCAAAGATGGCGCTAAAATGGTCATGGCGATGGCCAATAGCACTGTTCCAAAGTTCACCATCATTTTAGGTAATAGTTATGGTGCTGGCAATTATGCCATGTGCGGAAAAGCTTATGACCCTAGATTGATTGTGGCTTGGCCAAATGCTAAAATTGCGGTAATGGGTGGTGAACAAGCGGCAAAAACCTTGTTGCAAATTGAAAAAGCCTCCCTCAACGCCAAAGGTGAAGAAATTACCCCTGAAAACGAAAAAGCCCTTTTGGATAAAATCACCCAACGATATGAAAGCCAAACTACACCTTATTACGCGGCAGCAAGATTGTGGGTTGATGCAATTATCAATCCTTTAGATACTAGAAAGTGGATTTCCATGGGTATTGAAGCGGCTAATCACGCTCCGGTGAAACCTTTTCACCCAGGAATTTTACAAGTTTAATCGATGTTTTCCACACAATTTACGACGAATTGTGGAAAAGGTTAGGTTTTTTCATGATATTGTTATACCTTTGCACCGCAATTCTTTACGAGTGGGACTTTATGTAGATTGAATCGATTGCGATTCCTACGCTTTCATTTCTGACTCAAAAAGCGTTAGCCCAAAGAAAAACATTTAATGCAAAATTTTGAAAACTTGGGGTTACTACCTCAAATTGTGTCTTCTGTAGAAAAGCAGGGATACACCGAACCTACGCCCATTCAAAAAGCGGCGATCCCGACTATTTTAAACGGAGGTGATTTATTTGCCACCGCTCCTACAGGAACTGGAAAAACTGCAGCATTTGCAATTCCAATTATCCAACAAATCATTGAAAAACCACAAAAAGGTGTGCATGCCCTAATTTTGGCACCTACACGTGAGTTGGCTCATCAAATTTCTGATAACTTCAGAAAATATGGTGCTACCATCAAACTCCGCATTGCCTTGGTTTATGGTGGTGTTTCTCAACGTCGTCAAGTTGAAGACATTCGCAGAGGTTGTCAAGTAATCATTGCAACTCCTGGTAGATTGCTCGACCTAATTGAACAAGGTCATATTGACCTTTCTAGTATCAATACTTGGGTATTAGACGAGTGCGACCGTATGCTAGACATGGGTTTCATTGGTGATATCCGTGAAATTGGTCGTTTGATGCTAAATGAGAAAAAACAAACTTTGTTGTTCTCTGCTACTGCACCGCGTGAAATCAGAATTCTTTCTCAAGAATTGTTAACTGATCCAGCACAAATTGATATCGCTCCTTTGAACGAAGAGAAACCAAAGATTACCCAATGGTTATTCGCAGTTTCTAGAAATGATAAATTTGAATTATTAAAGGAAATCCTTGATGATGAACAAGTTCAAAACATGTTGGTTTTTACAAAAACCAAACATGGTGCCGATAGATTGGTAGAAAACTTGCGTAACATCAATGAATATGCTGTTGCCATTCACGGTGATAAAAGTCAACGTGAGCGTACCCGCAACTTAGATTTATTTAAAGACGGTAGAGCGAGAATCTTGGTTGCAACAGATGTTGCTGCCAGAGGAGTAGACGTTCCGGCTTTGAATCACGTTCTTAACTTTGATATGCCTCAAGATCCTGAAACCTACACTCACCGTATCGGTAGAACTGGTAGAGCAGGATCAGAAGGTCTAGCTATGTCGTTTTGTGATCAATCTGAAGCCAATTTATTGGAAATGATTTACAAAGAGCACGGAACAACTGATTTGGTTGAAGTTGAACACGAATACAGAATCGAATTGCCCAAAAAAGGCAGTCGTGGTGGACGTAGTAGTTCAAGCAGAAACAGAGGCCGTGGAAATTCCCGCGATAACGGTAGCAGAAATGGTCGTTTTAAAGATTTTGGGGGACGTGATGGCGGTTTCAACCGTGATGACCGCAGAAGTAATGACCGCCCTGAAAGAACTGAATCTCGCGAGAGAAGCAATGACTTCGTAAGCAGAGAAAGAGAACCAAGAGCTCCAAGAGAAAATAGAGAAGGTAGCTATTTTAGCAACCGAAATAATAACGAAAGAGGAAGTTACGACAGACCAAGAGAATTTAGCGATAGAAATAGAGGTGGATTCGGCGGTGGAAACAATGATCGTCGTTCTTCTGGTGGCGACCGTTCATCTTTCAGCACTAATAGACCATCTGGCGACAGAAACCGTTCATTCGACAGGAATTCTGGAGGTCGTGGACCTTCATTTGGTGGAGAAAAACGCGATCGCAGCTTCGAAGGAAAAGTACGTCAGGAAACACAAGCTAGACATGGTTCAGCTTTTGGAAATAGCCGCAACACGGATCGCCCTGAAAGAAGCGAAAGTAGAGCCCCTTTCAATGGTGAAAATCGCCGTAGCGAATCTTCTGCTCCTTCTGGAGAAAGAAGTCACCACAGAGGTCAAGCAAACCGCAGTAAATCATTTGGTTCTTCAAGCAACAGAAGTAGATCTTCTTCATCTTCTAGACCAAAAAAGAATCCTGCTGGACACAAAAATAAATACAAAGTTCAGTCGTAAGTTAACAACTAACTCCATAAAAAAAGGTGCGTTTTCACGCACCTTTTTTATTGTATTCAACTCATGGTTATTGCCATGTAATATCCAATTTAGCTGTAATACCATTTTGGGTAATGGTAATTGTTGATGGGTAAGGTGAAGTTCCAGTTGTATAGTTTGAGAAATTAAATCCTGCATAACCAATATAATCATCTGGATCGAAAGTATCATAATCCCATAGATCGATAAAAATTGGTGCAGAGAAATTTGTAATTGTTAATCCGCCGTTAATAGTCCAACTGAGTGGCAATAATGAAGGTGTAATATCATCTAATACTGAACCACTTCCATCAACTAAATCATTGTTTTGTTGATCAGTAATTTTCATATATACATCTGGTCCATCACTTGGATCCCATCCCGCACCTGAAGTATTCAAGAATGGCATATTTTGTATTGTAACTTTTGAAATAATAACTTTTGTGGGAGGCGGTAAAATATTTACATTTTTAGAAATAGCTTTACTACCTGAACTATTTGTTGCTGTCAATGTTACAGTGAATGACCCACCATAAGTATAGGTGTGACTTGGATTAGTGTTAGTAGATGTACTTCCATCACCAAAATCCCAAGAATATGAAGTAGAATTAGTTGAAGCATTTGTAAATGATACAACACTTGGGGCTTTATTTCCACTTCCTGTAAAATTAAAATTAGGATTAGGCAAAATTGATTGTTGTGATTTTTGAATCAATACCTGAGTAGAATATTCGGCTGAACCTCCTTGTCCTGTGGCTGTAAGTTTGATGGTGTAAGTACCTCCAACTTCATATGTTTTAGTCGGATATGCAAAAGTAGATGAAGTGCCATCACCAAAATCCCAATAATATGAAGTTGCATTTTTTGATTGATTATCACATAAAACAGAACATGGAGCTGTACATCCCCCACCTGAATATGTAAAAAATGCAACTGGTTTGGGCGTCGTTGTTGCAGATTCCTTTTTACAAGATTGAATTGTAAAAATCAATGCCAAAGTAATTGAAAGTAATAATAGTAATTTTTTCATAAGACAAATCTAATTTTGGAAAAATACAATTAAGTACTATATTAGTACCGAAATTATACTAACCTAGTACATCATGGAAAAATTTAAAGAATTCAGCACAATTGCAGATTTGGTTAAAAACACCAGATATCAAAAAAACTACAGTCAAGATTATGTTGCGAAAAAATTGGGAATCACGCAAAAAGCTTATTCTAAAATTGAAAACAATGAAACCAAATTAAATGTAGATACATTGTCACGTATTGCTGAAATTTTGGAAGTTGATATTTCAAGTTTTTTTAATGCTACTGAAAAACCAATTTTAAATGATTTCAGCACCAGAACAGGGGGCGATAATGTAATTTATAAAAACAACAGCATTGAAAAAATTGAAGAGCTTTATAAAGAAATTATAAAAGCCAAAGATTCAGAAATTGAAACACTCAAGTCGCTAATAAAGAATCTAAAATAAAAAAAGGCGGTATCGCGTCGCTACAACCCGCTGCCCTTGCTTCCTTCCGGACCTGGGGGAATTCACGAGGAGCTGACCGTACCGCCACTACAAAGATACTTCTTTTACTTGTAACAACAACTGAAATTCAAAAAAATCATGTGCATTTCATTATCTTTGTGACATGCGCCTTAGGTCTGAAAACTTAATTAAACAATACGGCTCCAAAAAAGTTGTAAATGATGTGAGTGTGGAAGTAAACCAAGGCGAAATTGTGGGACTTTTAGGCCCAAATGGAGCCGGCAAAACCACTACATTCTACATGTGTGTTGGATTGGTAAAGCCCGACAAAGGCAAAATTTATCTCGACAATACCGACATCACCAAACTCCCAATGTACAAAAGAGCCCAATATGGAATTGGTTATCTTCCGCAAGAAGCCTCTGTTTTTAGAGACCTCAGTGTTGAAGACAATATCAAAGCCATTTTGGAAATGACCAAATTAACCAAGGCGCAACAAGAAGAAAAACTTGAAACTCTCATTGAAGAATTTAGCTTAGGCAGAGTCAGAACAAACCTAGGTAAAGTTTTGAGTGGTGGTGAACGAAGAAGAACTGAAATTGCCCGTGCTTTGGCTACTGATCCTCACTTTATTCTTCTTGATGAACCTTTTGCAGGCGTAGATCCAATTGCCGTAGAAGATATTCAAGGCATCGTTGCCAAACTAAAAGACAGAAACATCGGAATTTTAATCACCGATCATAATGTTCAAGAAACTTTAAGCATTACCGATAGAGCCTATTTGTTGTTTGAAGGAAAATTACTCAAACAAGGAAACGCCGAGGAATTGGCAAACGATGAATTGGTGCGCAAAGTATATTTGGGCCAAAATTTCGAACTCAGAAGAAAGACACCAAAATTCAAACAAACTGAATGAAACTAATTGTTTCTCAAAGCACTTGTCCGTATTTTAATCTCGCAACGGAAGCTTACTTTTTACAACATACCAACCAAAATGTATGCATCATTTGGCAAAGTGAAAGTGCTGTAGTTTCTGGGAAACATCAAAATATTTGCGCCGAAATCAATTACAAATTCTGTATTGAAAATAACATAGCTCCAGCTCGCCGTTTATCTGGTGGAGGTACTGTTTTTCATGATATGGGAAATATCAATTTCACCTTCATTAAAAACATTGAAACCGAAATGGAACGAGCTGTTAATTACAAACAATTTCTTGAACCC
The DNA here is from genome assembly GCA_964492925.1 of uncultured Rhizobium sp. Taxonomy (GTDB): domain Bacteria; phylum Bacteroidota; class Bacteroidia; order NS11-12g; family UBA955; genus VMCP01. Next base: position 34,889 of record CAZBMF010000004.1, read on the forward strand.
ATTCGTGATGCACTTGCCAAATTAGGCATCCAAACCACCTATAGCCAACGCGATGACCTTCTGCTCGATGGTAAAAAAATAAGTGGAAATGCCCAACATGTTTTCCATCAAAAAAAGAGAGTTTTGCACCACGGCACCCTTCTTTACAACAGCCAATTGAAAAACTTGTCGGACGCTCTACATTCAGAAGGACAATACATCGACAAAGCCGTAAAGAGTGTGAGAAGTACCGTCACCAATATTCGTGATTACCATGATTTGGGCGAAACCCCTCAATTTTTAACCAAGTTTATCCAAACTTTAAATCAAACTTTAGGGGCATCAAATTTTATCACCACCGATGAAAGTTCGCAGATAATGTCCCTCAAAAATGAAAAATTTATCCTTGATTCATGGATATTGGGCTATTCTCCAAAATACCAACACAATAGAAAAATTCGCTTAGACAATCAAGAATTTTTGCTTGAAATGAAAGTAGAAAAAGGACAAATTCAAGAAATTGCCCTAAAAAACGATTTTAATGCATCATTTTACACCAACGAACTATCTAGATGTATTGGCGCTGAAATTTCAATAGAAACCTTTAAAACAGCCTTCAACGACCACCCAAACATCCCAATGTTGCAATTATTGCAATTCTTTTGATGAAATTGTTTTGCAAATAATGCAATTTTCAATGATGTGACCTCTTGCAGGACAAAATTCACGTCCATAAAAAATGATTTGCAGATGCGCTTTATTCCATAATTCGCGCGGAAACAATCGTTTTAGGTCCTTTTCCGTTTGTTCAACATTTTTACCATTGGTTAATTTCCAACGCTGTGCCAACCGATGAATATGTGTATCTACTGGAAACGCAGGCACTCCAAACGCTTGCGACATCACAACACTCGCCGTTTTATGACCAACACCTGGCAATGCTTCCAAATCTTCAAAATTCTGAGGGACATTTCCTTGATGCTTTTCTAGAATGATTTCACTCAATTGATGGATGGCTTTGCTTTTAAAAGGCGACAACCCGCAGGGTTTAATAATTTCCCGAATTTCATCTACCGAAAGTTTCACCATATCATGGGGATTATTGGCTTTCGCAAACAAAAAAGGCGTTATTTCATTGACGCGTTTATCAGTACACTGCGCACTCAATAAAACGGCTATAAGCAATGTATATGCATCAGAATGATCTAATGGAACGGGGGTTTCAGGATAAAGTTCTTCGAGTTTATTGATAATAAACCCGACCCTTTCTGCTTTTCTCATAAAAATTTGGCGAGGATATCATTGGTTGAAATTCCTTCGGCTTCTGCCTTAAAATTTCTCACAACACGGTGCGCGAGCACCCAATACATCACCGCTTGAATGTCTTCAATGTCTACTGAAAATTTTCCATTCATTAAAGCATTGCATTTAGCACCGAGTATCAAATTCTGACCGGCTCTGGGGCCTGCACCATAAGACAAATACTTATTGGCCATTTCATGCGCTCCGGCAGTATTTGGTCTGGTTTTTTGAACCAATTTAACAGCGTATTCATACACATTATTGGTTACAGGAACCTCTCTCACTACTTTTTGAAAGTTCAGAATATCTTGTGCCGACAATACTGAGTTCGCCTTTGATTTAACTTCTGAGGTAGTTTGTTTCAAAATTTGAACTTCCTGATCAAAGCTAGGATAGTCTAAAATTACTTGATACATAAAACGGTCCAACTGGGCTTCAGGTAAAGGATAGGTACCTTCTTGTTCAATTGGGTTTTGGGTAGCCAATACAAAAAATGGATCAGCCAACTGATATATTTGTCCACCCGCAGTTACTTGACGTTCCTGCATAGCCTCCAATAAGGCACTTTGTGTTTTAGGCGGGGTTCTATTGATTTCATCAGCCAAAATTAAATTAGAAAAAATTGGCCCTTTAATAAATTTAAACTGACGCTGTTCATCCAAAATTTCAGATCCAATAATGTCACTAGGCATTAAATCTGGAGTAAACTGAATTCTATTGAAGTCGAGCGACATTGCCTCAGACAAAGTTTTAACCAACAATGTTTTAGCCAATCCTGGAACACCAACCATTAAAACGTGTCCATGGCAAAAAATGGCATTTACCAAGGCTGTAACAATTTGATCTTGACCAACAATGACTTTACCCACCTCTGATTTCAGAGACTTAACTTTTTCGCCAAAATTAGACGCCAATTCAACGGTATTCAAATTACTCATTTTCCCATTTTTTAAGTTGTGAACATTGGAAATTTCTAGACTTAATTTTTATATAGGTTTTACCTTTAAACTTACTCACCCATTTATCGATGGCTTCTTGCTTTTTCTTGGCATCAGCTTCCATTTGCAAACGGCTATAATCTTGAATTAAATTGGCTTGGTGAGGAGGTATAAAAGTTTTTAAATAAATAATTCTGTAAACAGCTCTGCCATCAGGCAACATGGTAATTGAAGGTTGTGAAAATTGACCAGGTTTTAGTTTTTCCACAATTTGCTTAACATCAGTTGGTAAACTTTCGAAAACTGTTTTTTGAAGCCCTGTTGCCTCATCTGTTAAGAAACCGCAATAACCTTTATTTCCCAATTGCTCGCTGGCATGTGATTTCACAGCAATACACCAGTCTAATTTTCCATCAGAAAGTGCTTGAAAAATGCTGTCAGACAATTTGTTGGCACGGGAATAATCATCGCTGGTATTTTCAGGTCTAATCAAAATATGTTGCGCCATTACACGTTCTCCTTTTCTTTTAATTAGCTTCATAATATGATAACCATAATCAGTTTGAAACACAGGACTAATGCTGTCTTCCTTTAATTTAAAGGCCATACGCTCAAATTGCCCAACCATCTCGCCACGACCAAACTCAGGCAACAAACCATTGTTGTTTTTCGAACCTGGATCCATAGAATAAGCTCTAGCCAAACGATCAAAACTCTCACCTTTGAGAATTCTTCTTCTCAAATCCTCCAACTGCTCCTTGGCAAAATCGCGAGAGATTTGAGAAACTGGCAATTCAAGAATCAACTGAGCAACTTCAACTTCGGTTGGAATAATGGGCAAACTATCTTGAGGAATTTCATCGTAGAATTTCTGAACTTCCTTGGGACTAATTTTAACCGAAGATGTGATTTTGCTGCGCATTTCTTGAGCCATCAATTGCTCTTTCATTTTGGGTCTGATTTCTTCCTTAAATTCCTGAATCGTTTTTCCCAAATATTTTTCAAGGTCGGCAACACTACCCGCTTGTCTCTGAAACGCACGAATACGGTTGTCGATTTCCGCTTCTACGCGGTCTTGGCTAATTGGCAAACTGTCTATTTCTGCTTGGCTGAGCATCAATTTTCTGATAATCATTTGCTCAAGCAAATTGCAAAACATTTGCTGTGAATCTTTAAGGTTTTGTCCGCGAGCCATTTGAACTTTTTCAGTTTCAAAATCACTCATCATGATGACTTTTTCACCCACCACAGCCAAGATACCATCTACATATTTGGGGGGCAATGTTGGACCTTGTTGACCGAAAGCCAATGTCCCCCAAAAAAATGAAACAATAAATAATATGTTTTTGAAAGTAGAATTCACTAGAAACGATTTATTTAGCACCCAATTTTGATTTAAACGCCTCAACAGTTGCCGCATTGATTTCAACTGGGTATTTCGCTTCAAGTTCTTTTAACCACTGAACTTCTAATTCTTCTTGATATTTAGAAGCCACAGGACCTCTAGTTTCATCCAAAGATTTTGGACCTGCTGGCAAGAATTCTCTCACTTTTAACACAACGTAATCATTTCCAACCAATCCCATTTTGAATACTTTATTTTTAGCTGTGCGGTATTCAGGAGTATTGAAAATATTGTAAAGCACTTTCTTTTGAGGGAAAAGAAAAGTGTCTGATGATTGATACTTACCAATACGATAATCAAAGTCTAAACGACTTCTACCATTTGTGGTGTGCATGCGTTTTAAACTATCGGCAGGAATACCTTTTTTCACTTGCTTGATTACTTGTTTCATCATTTTTTCATCTACACAATAGTAAGCTTCAACGTGAAAACGATCATTCCAAGTATATTCATTGTTATGTTTTTTGAAATATTCAACCAAACCAACAGAATCATTGTTTGCTTTATCCCAAACTTTTTCTTGCATTCTATTGAACATCAAAATACCTTCTCTATATTCTTGATAAATATCTCTGAATTCTACAGATTTTTCTTCTAGGTGATTGTTTTGATAGTTCACACAAAGGTCATTAATCCAAGTGTTTAACTTGGTTTCAACCACTTCTTTTTTTGCTCCTGAAATTTTCTTTTTACCGCCAACCAATCTTACAGCAAAATCTTCAACGGTGTAAGATTCATTCGCCAATTTGAAAAGTTCCATTTGAAGGAAATCAAATTCAGTTTGTGATTTTTTCTTTGTTTTCGCATCGGTTTGAACGGCAATATATTTTTTTGGCAACAATTCAACTTTAAAATTTCCATTCATAAAGTTTGAATCTAAAGAAGCAATCAAATAATCCAAAGCAACTTGATTGATTTTGAAATTCTCAAATTTTTTCACCTTGGCAACCAATGAATCAACAGAAATTTGAGAGCGTTGATTTTGTTGAACTTGGTTTTTCAATTGAACTTTCATTTGGTCATAAGATCCCAAATTTCTTTTTTCAACCAATTGAAGTAAATGCCAACCAAAGCCTGTTCTGAACGGCTCTGTTGTTTCCCCTGGTTTTAATTCATATGCTTTAGAAATCCAATCTTGTCTTTCAATATCACCCACAAATTGTGTGATGTTTACCCAATCCAATTCACCACCATTGTAACGACTATTAAAATCTTCACTGTGTGTTTTGGCCATATCTTCAAAAGACGATGCTTTGGTTCTAATTTTTGTTAAAATTTCGGTGATTTTCTGTTTTGCAACTTCATCTGTATTGTCAGAATTTTGTCCAACGCGAATCAAAATGTGTTTCACTTTTACATCTCCAGGGTTGTTTCTAACATCTTCAACACGCACAATATGATAACCAAAATCAGTTCTGAAAGGCTCTGAAATACCACCTACTGGTGTGTTGTATGCTTTATTTTCAAATTCATAAACAACTTGAAGTGCTGTCATCCAACCCAAACTTCCACCAGAATTTTTTGTACCTGGATCATCGGAATCAGATTTTGCATAATCCGCAAAATTTTGAGCTGTTGGATTTCTTTTGAGTGCCTGATGAATTTCATTGATTCTTTTTGAAGCTTTTGCAACATCTGCATCTGATGCATCGCGTGAACACATAATTAAAATGTGAGAAACCTTCACCTGTGATTTCAATCTTTGGTAAGCCTCTAAAATCAATGATTCAGTTACTGATCTATCAAACAGATAGTTACGTGCCAATTGCTCACGGTACATTGAAAGTTCTTGTTTGTACGCCGACAGTGTGTCTTTGCCAGCATCCATAGCATCTTGAATTTTCAATTTGAACTTTACATATAACTTCAAATAATCATCGATATCTTTAGCAGTTACTTTCTTTTCATTAAGATTCAAGTTTTTAAGAAATTGACGTTCAAATTCACCCAAATACACTTTTTGTTTACCATTTACGGTAAATACAACTGACTCAGCTACATTTTCATCTTTAGTTTCTTTAGTTTGAGCAATTGATGATGAAATAACCACCATACAAACTAAAAATAATACAACACTTTTTATCGTTCTCATGATTTTCTATAAACTGTTTTAATTCTTAAGGTTAACAAGCAAAAATAAGCAATCTTCATCAATGTTGCGCATTCTCTTGAATGGCGCGGTACAATTCATCTTTTAATTTATCCAATCCTTGTTCAGTAACAGAGCTGAAGAAAAGCACTTTTACATTGCCCATTTCTCTGGCAATTTCTTCCTTCAATTCATCATCCAACATCTCAGATTTACTGATGGCCACAATACGATCTTTCATTCCCAATTCATCGTTAAATTCATTGAGTTCATTCACCAATGTATCGTATTCTTTTCGGTGATTTGGACTATCGGCAGGAATTAAAAGCAACAAAACTGCATTTCGTTCAATGTGCTTTAAAAATCGATGTCCTAATCCTTTACCCAAATGAGCTCCTTCTATAATTCCGGGGATATCGGCCATTACGAAGCTTCTAAAATCCCTGTATTTCACCACACCCAAATTAGGCACCAAAGTGGTAAATGGATAATCGGCAATTTCAGGTTTGGCCGCTGTGATTACACTTAAAAGCGTACTTTTTCCTGCATTCGGGAATCCAACAAGTCCAACATCTGCAAGCACTTTCAATTCAAGTACAATCCATCTTTCAACTCCAAATTCACCAGGTTGAGCATATTGTGGCGCCTGATTGGTGCTTGTTGCGAAATGCGCATTCCCCAAGCCCCCACGTCCCCCAGGAACCAAAACCTTTTTTTCACCATCGGCCGTGATTTCAAACAAAACTTCTCCAGTTTCAGCGTCTTTGGCAACCGTTCCCAATGGAACTTCCAAAATGATACTTTCCCCAGATGCACCTGTACTTGTATTTTCACTCCCAGGTTTTCCATGTTCTGCCATCACGTGTTTGCGAAATTTTAAATGCAACAACGTCCAAAGTTGATTATTTCCCTTCAAAACTATGTCGCCACCCTTACCTCCATCACCGCCATCTGGACCTCCTCTAGGATTTATTTTTGTACGGTTATAATGCTTACTTCCCGCACCACCATTGCCACTTCGACAACATATTTTAACGTAATCAATAAAATTACTTTCTGCCATTTCAGTACAAAGGTCGTTAAAAAGAAGCTACCTTTGTATTTTTGCATCCGGAATGTCTATTTCTTATCAATATAATTTCAACGAAATCGAATCTAAATGGCAAAAACATTGGAAAGATTCGCAATTGTACAAGGTAACTGAAAATCCTTCAAAACCTAAATTTTATGCCCTGGACATGTTTCCATACCCTTCTGGAGCTGGATTACACGTAGGACATCCACTCGGATACATTGCCAGTGATATAGTTTCGCGCTACAAACGATTGAATGGTTTTAATGTGTTACACCCCATGGGTTATGATGCATTTGGCTTGCCAGCGGAACAATATGCCATACAAACGGGCCAGCATCCTGCTGTTACCACTGAGCAAAATATTATCAGATTCAGAGAACAATTAGACAAAATGGGCTTTTGTTATGATTGGGATAGACAAGTAAAAACATGTGATCCTGGTTATTACAAATGGACACAGTGGATATTTTCTTTATTTTTTGAACACTGGTTTAACAAAAATTCTCAAAAACCAGAAAAAATTTCAGATTTAGTTTTGCATTTTTCGCAAAATGGTAATCTAAATATCACTGCACATTGTGGTAAAATTCATTTATTTACCTCAGACGAATGGAATTCGTACAATCCTACTCAAAGAGAAGAAATTCTCAACCAATATAGACTTGCATTTATCGATGAAACTACGGTAAACTGGTGTGAAGCAATGGGAACAGTATTGGCCAACGAAGAAGTGGTGAATGGAGTGAGTGAGCGCGGTGGCTACCCAGTGATTCGTAAAAAAATGAAACAATGGAGTCTCAGAATTACTGCCTATGCCGATAAACTCTTGGCAGGATTAGAAACCATTCAATGGTCTGATTCTATCAAAGAAATCCAAAAGAACTGGATTGGTAGAAGCGAAGGTGCTGAAATTGATTTCATTATTGAGGGACATGAAACTCCGATCAGGGTTTTCACCACACGCCCAGATACTTTATTTGGTGCCACTTTCATGGTTATTGCGCCTGAAAGTGAACTTTTAGAATCAATTTGTGCTGCCAATCAAAAAGAGGAAGTTTTGGCTTATGCGCAAAAAGCCAAAAATAGAAGTGAGATTGAAAGAATGGCCGACACCAAAAAAACAGGTGTATACACTGGTGCCAATGCCGTGAATCCATTTACAAAAAAACTCATACCTATTTGGGTAAGCGACTATGTATTAGCTGGTTACGGAACCGGTGCCATTATGGCTGTTCCAGCACATGATGAAAGAGATTTTGAGTTTGCAAAAGCGTTTAATCTAGAAATTATTCCTGTCATCAAACCTGAAAACACTGAATTAGAATTGCCTTTAAATGAAGCATTTAGTGCAAAAGATGGCATTTGTTTCAACAGTGGATTTTTAGATGGTCTCAAAGTAAAAGATGCCATTAAAAAAGCCATTAACGAAGTAGAAAAACTCAATATCGGAACCAAAAAAGTCAATTATAAGCTCCGTGAAGCGGGTTTTGGTAGACAACGTTATTGGGGAGAACCATTCCCAATCATTTTCAAAGACAATATCCCAACTTTGGTAAACGAACTTCCAGTTGAGTTGCCAAAAGTAGAATCATACAAACCTACTGGTACGGGCGAAAGTCCTTTAGCTGCTGTAGAAAATTGGGTCAACACTGCAATTGGTAAAAGAGAAACCGATACAATGCCAGGATGGGCTGGTAGTAGTTGGTACTTTTTAAGGTACATGGACCCTCAGAATTCCAATGAATTTGCATCAAAAGATGCTTTGGAATATTGGAACCAAGTGGATCTTTATGTTGGGGGAAGTGAGCACGCAACCGGCCATTTGTTGTATAGCCGATTCTGGACAAAATTCTTACATGACCTAGGATATATTGGATGGGATGAACCTTTCAAAAGATTGGTAAACCAAGGAATGATTATGGGTGAAGACGGACAAAAAATGAGCAAACGTTGGGGAAATGTTGTAAATCCCGACGACGTTTGTGAAAAATATGGAGCCGATACACTCAGACTTTATGAAATGTTCCTTGGCCCATTAACTGATAGTAAACCTTGGAATACCCACGGTATTGAAGGAGTTTCCCGTTTCTTAGGTAAATTCTGGAGATTATTTTTTCAAAATGAACAACTATGCATTTCTACAGAAAATGCATCTGCCGAGGAATTAAAAATTCTTCACAAAACCATTAAAAAAGTAACGGAAGATATTGAATCAATGAGTTTTAACACTTCTGTTTCTGCTTTTATGGTATGTGTGAATGAGTTGGGTTTTTTAAAATGCAATAAGAAAGAAATTCTTGAGTCGTTGTTAATTTTATTGGCACCTTTTGCTCCCCATATTACGGAAGAATTATGGATGGCAATGGGCAATAATGGGAGCATTCACAACGCCACTTGGCCAACCTTTAATGCCTCATATTTGGTAGAAAATAGCTTTAATTATCCAATCAGCATTAATGGCAAAACCCGCACACAATTAGAGTTTCCAATTGATGCGGGTTCCGAAGAAATTGAGGCTGTAGTTCTACAAAATGAGGTAGTTTTAAAGTGGACAGAAGGTAAAGCCCCAAAGAAAATCATTGTGGTTAAAAACCGAATTGTGAATATTGTGATTTAAAAGGTTTTCTCTAAAAACCTTTTAAATTCATCCTTCAATTCAGTATATATTTTATTGAAGGTTTCCATTTTATCGCGTAATTCAACGTGATCATCGGCTTTTCTGTGGTCTGTGGCAACATTATTTGCTTCGGCCATTTTGGCAATGGCCACTTCGCATTCGTGAATTTCATGCTTTAGCTCATCAATCACTTCATTGTGACGAATGAATTGATTTTCATAATGCTCCACCTGAGCCATTACTTCAGTTTTGTTGTTTGCTGTAACAACTTCACTTAGTCTATTTTTGAAAGTTTTAATTTCATCTTTAGCGAAAGCCAAAACAGAAAGAAACTCATTGTGCTCTGCGTGCAATTCGTGTAGGTATTTTTGTGCTGTAGTATTCATACATCAAAGTTCATTTTTTGCAAAAAAAAATACCATGATGTTCATCATGGTATTGTATGATTTTTATCAGTAATTTCTTGATTATTGGCTATCTTTTACAATGGCCTCTTGCCCTTCAAACTCAATTTTCATCCCTGGATAGATTTTGTTACGTTTTCTTAACTCCACATTTCCATTAACTTTAACCAATTCCATATCGATAACTTCATTGGCCATGCTACCAGATTCAACCCATCCTAAGAGCTTTAAAGCAGAATTCAGTTGAATGAATGGGGTATGAATGATTAATGTTTCCATTTAAATTGAGAAACTTTCACCGCAACCACAAGTACGCGATGCATTTGGATTGATAAAACTAAAACCCTTTCCATTTAATCCATCTGAGAAATCCAATTCCGTGCCGCACAAATAAAGGAAACTCTTCATATCGCAAACAATTTTCAATTTCTCATCTCCAAATTCCATATCTCCAGTTTTGGATTCATTGTCGAAATCCAACTCATAGGTTAAACCAGAGCAACCACCGCCTTTAACTCCAACACGCAAAAAATAATCTGGTGCCGAAATATTGGCATCGCGCATTAGGTCATAAGCCTTGGTTAAGGCTTTTTCTGTAATTGTTATTGCACCTGCATCGGCCAACATGGTAAAAAGCTATTAATGGTGAGACTTTTCAAATTCCAAAGGTTCTAAACCTTGTTTCACTCTGTAATCGTTGATAGCAGAACGAATAGCGTCTTCAGCCAAAACAGAACAGTGAATTTTAACAGGAGGCAATGCCAACTCTTCTACAATTTCCATGTTATCAATGGTTAAAGCTTGGTCAATGGTTTTTCCTTTTAACCATTCTGTAGCCAAAGAAGATGAGGCAATTGCAGATCCACAACCAAATGTTTTGAATTTTGCATCTTCAATTACGCCTGTTTCGTCATTCACTTGAATCTGTAAACGCATTACGTCTCCACACTCAGGTGCACCAACTAAACCAGTTCCTACTGACTTGCTCGCTTTGTCTAAAGTACCAATGTTTCTTGGGTTTGTATAATGATCAACTACTTTTTCTGAATATGCCATAAATCAATTTTTTATTGTTTTATACAAAGTTATTTAAAATGTTTCTAAATTAAAAGGTTTAAAATTTATTTTCGACCAAATTAGTGTTCTGTCCATTGAACTGATTTCAAATCAATTCCTTCTTTAAACATTTCCCACAAGGGACTCATATCGCGAAGTTTGTTAACAGCTTCAGTGACACATTTAATGGTAAAATCGATTTCTTCTTCAGTGGTAAATCTACCAAGTCCAAAACGCAAAGAACTATGTGCCAACTCATCATCTAAACCCAAGTTTTTCAATACGTAACTTGGCTCTAATGAGGCACTTGTGCATGCAGAACCCGAAGAAACGGCGATATCTTTAATGCCCATCATCAAACCTTCACCTTCAACATATTTGAAACTGATATTGGCAGTATGAGGCAATCTATGTTCAACGCTGCCATTTACGTAACTTTCTTCCAACTTCAACAAGGCAGACTCCAATTTGTCGCGAAGCGCCATAAGACGTTTACCTTCCGCATCCATTTCCAATCTAGCCAATTCACATGCTTTACCAAAACCAACAATACCCGGAACATTTAATGTACCACTTCTCATGCCACGCTCATGTCCACCGCCATCTAATTGAGCAGTAACTTTTACACGTGGATTTTTTCTTCTCACATATAAAGCACCAACACCTTTAGGACCATACATTTTGTGTGCAGTAAAACTCATTAAATCAATATGATCTTCAAGAACATTCACCGGAATCTTTCCTACAGCCTGAGTGGCATCAGTATGAAATAAAACACCATGTTCTTTGCACAATTTGCCTATTTCACGAATTGGCTGAATAACTCCCAATTCATTGTTTCCAAACATCACCGAAACCAAAACAGTATTGGGTTTAATTGCTTCAGCTACTTGTTCTATTTTTAACAAACCATCGCCACCAACTGGCAAATAAGTAACCTCTGCACCCAATTTTTCCAAATGTTTACAGGTATCTAATATGGCCTTGTGCTCAGTAGAAACAGTGATGAAGTGATTTCCTTTAGCAGCGTACATTTCAAATACACCTTTTAATGCTAGGTTATTACTCTCTGTAGCTCCACTTGTGAAAATAATTTCCTTTTCGTTTGCGCCAATTAATGCAGCAATTTGTTCTCTAGCGTAATCAACTGCTTCTTCAGCTTTCCAGCCGAATGCATGACTTTTGCTAGCAGCGTTTCCATAGTTTTCTAAGAAAAATGGAGTCATCACTTCAAACACCCTTGGATCCAATTGGGTTGTTGCATTGTTGTCTAAATATACAGGCAATTTCATGGTATCTTTTATTTGAATTTATATTAATTTAGATTGTTTCTAAACTGCAAAAGTAACACTCAATCATCAAAATAGT
>CAZBMF010000005.1:0-23974 GCA_964492925.1 uncultured Rhizobium sp.
TGCAAAAATACAAAATTGAAACGAAAGAACGATAATTATCTTGAAATAACCCTAAGAGTTGTATCACCAAACGTGCTGAAATCCACACAATTAATATGGATAACACAATCAGAGACAATTGAATATCCTGAAATTTTGAACCATTGTAATAGGTAATCAGGAAAATTGGAAGCATAAAAAGAGAGAAAGCAAAGTTTACATTGATTTGACGTTGAATCTGTCTTTTCCACAATTCTGCAATTTCCATGCTGCTGGTAAATGCAAATTGAACCAAATAGTGAAGTCCGAAAACAACCGACACAAAGACCAAAGCCAATACATAGGTAATCAAACTATTCAAACGCACATATTCAGAGGTAATGATGTACAAAAGTACTCCCTGACAAAAAACCAACAGACCAATAAAATAGGCGTGAATACTCCCTGCAATGCTACTTACTTTTTGCTCTCTAATTAAGTCTTCAAAGTAGTATTTCTTGATGAAACTTTTGAATCTCAATTCCATTTGTTTTGCAAAAACAGAGCGATAATAAATGAAGTATAAAATAATAAACACGCTCAATCCGAAAAACCAAAATCTTCCTCGTGCAACCCTCAAATAGGTTTCGTGCAAAAATGGATTGAAAGGATCTGGAGAAACGGCTACCCTTTTCGAAGGCAATTTTACTGTAGTTGGATAATACAACTGTGCTTTTAATGAATCTGTTTTAAATGAATCACAAAACATTTTAGCATGATATTCATCCCAAGTTAACCGGCGAGTGCCCGAATCTGATTCAATGTTAAGGTTGATTTGACTAGTGTCTATGGGTTGATTTTGCGCGGTTACAGGAATAGACAAGAGCAGGAAACAACAAATCATCATTAATTTGCTCAATCCTAAATGAATACTCATCGCCCTCATGTTGTTGCAAAAATAATTGTTTCTCACGGAGAAACGCATGCATCTTTAGATTATTTTACTTAGAAGTTTTGAATTTTTATACTGAACTTCGCAATCTCTTGGCGGGCATTTATATTCATATTCCATTTTGCAGAAAAGCTTGCTCTTATTGCAACTTTCATTTTAGTACATCCCTGAAAAATTCAGACCTAATGATTGAGGCCATGGTAAAAGAAATTACCCTGCGTTCTGAAGAATTATCTGGAGAAGTCATTGAATCTGTTTATTTTGGCGGGGGGACACCTTCCCTACTCACCAATTTGCAAATGGGTGCATTGTTTAAGGCCCTTGAACAACAATTCAATCTGTCTCAAGTAAAAGAGATTACACTAGAAGCAAACCCTGAAGACATTAATATTGATTCGTTGGCTATGTGGAAGTCAATGGGAATTAATCGCTTGAGTATTGGCATTCAATCGCTCAATGAAATTGAGTTGGAAAAAATGAACCGCAACCATAACGCTGAACAATCCAAAATGACCGTGAAATTGTGTTTGGAAGCGGGATTTGACCTATTAACGTTAGATTTAATTTATGGAAGTCCATGGAAATCCAATAAACAGTGGGAAGCCGAAATCGACTGGGCATTGAATTCCGGAATCAATCATTTATCGGCATACGCGCTCACAATTGAACCAAAGACGGTATTGTCTCACAAAATCAAAACAAAAAAAGAAATCCCTCCAGTTGACGAAACCACCATAGAGCAATTTCAACTATTACAAGATAAAATTGATGCATCATCTTGGAAAGCATATGAAATCAGCAATTATTGTAAACCGGGTTCAGAGGCTGTTCACAACAGTAATTATTGGGCAGGGAAAAAATACATTGGAATTGGTCCTTCGGCACATTCTTTCAATGGGCAATCACGGAGGTGGAACATTGCCAACAACACTCAATATATCCAATTGGTACAAACAGAGGAACCCTATTTTGAAACAGAAATTTTAACTCAGGAAAACAGGGCCAATGAATTAATAATGACACAATTGCGAAGAAGCATTGGATTGAATATGAATGAGATTTTAATCGATTTCCCTAATTGGAGAAAAAACAACTCTCGGAAAATTGAATCTTTGATAATTGAAAATCACATTATATTAAAAGATGATTTTTTAATGTTAACAAATTCAGGAAAGCTTATTTCCGATTATATTATTTCAGAATTAATGATTTAATTTTTGAATAGTTGTCTATTTTCTGCAATATTATAATCATTTAATTTTTTATATGACAACCAATTAGTGAAAAATACCGTCTATCTTTACAGCCCCAATTTTGTTTATTTTATGAAAAAAATTTCTTACCTTATATTGAGTTTATTCTTATTAGCTCAAGCTACGATATCAGCTCAAGGAACCACTGCCAAAGTTGATTTCACCACAAGCACCAATTGCCTAAAAATTGAGGCAAAGCCAACAACTTACGACAGTTCCTGCACGACTGTAACATGGGTATTGGGCAGTAGCTCTTCAACCACCTACAGTGGACCTTATTTTTCATACACATTCTCCTCACCGGGAACATATCAGGTTTGCATGAAATATAAAAATAGCTGCACCAAATGGGATACAACTATTTGCAAATCAGTAACAGTAGATACTTGTCCTTGTAGTTGGACTCCATATGTCGTATTGACAAAAGACTCAGCAGATTGCTACAAGTATAAATATATGGCTTATCCAGCCAACACCAGCAGCAGTGCCGCGGGCAAATTTACCTATGTAATCAATTTTGGAGACGGATCAATTTACAGTACAACAAGAGATGGCTATCATACATTTAGCAAAAACGGAACATATAAAGTTTGTGCGTATGTAAAATATACATTGTCTAACGGTAAATATTGTGTTCAAACATACTGTAAAACCATTACCGTTAATTGCGCAAAAAAATGCACTTGGAATGCACCAAGTATTTCTTATACAAACAAATGTAATTCTTATAGATTTACTGCTACCGATCAAAAAGATTCATGTGTGTACTACAAATGGAGTATTGATTCAGGAATAGCAAATTATACAACATATGGCACGGTGGCTGAATATAAGTTTAAAACTAAAGGATACCATAAAATCAAATTAACTTATTATAACGCTTGTACAGGATGTGATACCAGCATCACCAAATATATTTACGACACCTGTATGACGGTTTGCAATTGGACTGGATCGGGTGTTAATTTCACAAAAACAAATTGTTATTCATACACTTACGAAGCAAACTACATCAAAGACACATGTATAACTTATACCTTTATTGTTGGAAATAAAGTAATCAGCAATAACCGATTGAACAATGTATATTTCACTGCAAATGGATTGTATAGCATTGGATATCGCTATTACAACAAATGCAATGGCTGCGATACCATGATTTGGACAAAGGTTGAAGTAACGTGTTTTACAAAAAAATGCACTTGGCCCACAAACATAGGATTTACCACCAAATTGGCAACTTGTCCTTATTTGGTCATGACAGCCAACAATACCTATGATTCATGTTTGGTATATAAATGTTATGTAAACGATTCTTTGGCCCCTAAATATGGAAACAGTGGCAATCAATTTTATTTCCGAATGCCAAAGAACGGAACGTATAAAATTTGCATGAAAATATACAATCCATGCACGGGTTGTGACACAACAATATGTTCAAGTTGGACAACAGATTGCATTAAAACTTCAAAATGCACTTGGCCAAATATTAATTGGGGATACAATTACAAATGCAAAACTTACACATTTGAAGCAACAAACACCACCGACTCTTGCATCAGCTATTCATATAAAATTGGCACCAATACTGGAAGTATGGTCACAATAAATGGCAGGTTGGCTACTTATGAATTTCCATCAAATGGCACATACAATGTATGTTTATGGTTGAAAAATGGTTGCACAAATTGCGATACAATGATATGCAAAACCATTGTTGTTAATTGCACTACCACAAACAAATGCAACTGGAATTCACCTGGATTCAGTTATAGCAGATCAAGTGTAGATTCTTGTATGTACACATTTGAAGCCAAAAATTTAAATAACGTATGCATTACATATAAATGGTATATTGGAGATTCTTCAAATACACAAATATTAACTGGAAGATTGGTACAATATAAATTTGGGGCAACGGGAGTACATCACGTATATTTAATTCTAACAGACACTTGTAACAAATGCGATACATTTATCCATAAAGAAATAACAAACAATTGTTACGGGGTGAACACAACCAATGTTTCCAACAATATCGTGAACATTTTCCCTAATCCTATCAAAAATGAACTACATATTGAAACTGTACAAAAATCAAACATCATTATTTTTGATCCTTTAGGCAGAAAAATTGGAGATTTCAAAACAGAAAATGAAAAACTCGAACTAAATACATCAAGTTGGTCGAGTGGAATTTATTTCATTCACATAAATTCAAACAATCAAACTGAAAAAATAAAAATCCTAAAACAATAAAAACAAAAGCCCTTGATATCAAGGGCTTTTGTTTTTTATGATAAACATCATTTTATTTGTATAAATAAGAACGTATTTTTGAATTAAAATTAGCATCATGGATAGAAAAACGAATAATAACATTTTAGTCCCAACCGACTTTTCAGATGTAGCGGAATGTGCTTTAAAGCATGCAATTAAAGTTGCTCAAGCATACAAGAACGAAATTACACTTCTTTTTATCATGGAAGAAGGAATTTTGGGAGGGTTATTTTCAGGCTCACAGTCGGAGGTAATGAAAGATGCAATTGCAACAAAATTGCAACTTAAAGCAGACGAAATAAGCAAAGCTACAGGTATCAAAGTTTCAACCCGAATTGGTAAAGGCAAAGTTTACAAAACAGTTTCTGAAATTGCCAATGAAGAAAATTTTGATTCTATCATCATGGGATCTCATGGAGCATCTGGATTAGAACAAATAGTTGGATCTAATGCATCAAGAACCATTCAGTATGCTGAAGTTCCGGTAGTTGTTGTGAAAAATTCAAATATTTCTGACCATGGATATTCAAAAATTGTCATGCCAATTGACTTAACCATTGAAACCAGACAAAAAGTAGATTGGGGTATTCATGTGGCTAAAAAGTTCAACTCTGAAATTCACGTAGTTTACTCTAAATCGAACGACGAATACCTTGACCGTAAAATTCAAAACAACATTGCACAAGTTGAATTTGATTTGAAAGCAGGCAATGTAAAATACACCATTTACGAATTTAAAGATGGTTTGATGGATAATTTTGCAACAGAAATTCACAACTATGCAAACATTGTAAACGCTGATCTAATTTTGGCAATGACACATACTGAAAAAGGTATTTCAGAAATGCTAATTGGAACTTTAACTCAACAATTGGTTAACCGTTCTAGCAATGTTGCAATCATGTGCATCCACCCTCGCGAAACAGCTTTCACATACGATTATTAATCTTCGCCACCTATAAAAAACAAAAAGAGCGGCATTTGCCGCTCTTTTTGTTTTTTATAGACTTCAATTTCATTAAAAGTCGAAAATCACCCCAATGGTTGGCAAAACAGTTCCAGAACTATTGGGAAGGTAATCTTTTAAGTACACATTTGAATTGTTTGGATCTTTCACCAAATTGCCCGCATTGTCTTGACGCGCTATCAATGTATTTGGTCCCTCATATTTATAATTAAAGAAATTCTGAATATCTAAATACAGGTTTAAAGACCATTTCTTCTTGTACCAAACCTTATCAATTCTAAAATCAAATTGATTAAAATTACCCAATCTCATGGAATTCAAACGGTTATAATCAGGAATTGCAACACCTCTTACATTCCAATTGGCTACATTCATTGATGTAATTTCGTCATTTGGTGTATAAGGCCTACCTGTTACAAATCTCCACTTACCCCCTATTTCCCAGTTCTTTTTCAATTTCTTACCTACTACCACACTTAAAGTATGACGACTATCCCATGCGCTGGCTATCAAATTGTTGTTTTTGTCTGCAAATTGACTCCAAGCAAGCGTATAACTCAATATTCCATACAATCCACTCCTTGACCTTTTTTGAACCAAAAACTCGGCTCCGTATGCCAATCCTTTAGACACAGAAGATATCGGTTCATTTCCAACAACTGCAAAGTCAGCTCCCAAATTACCTAAGCTAATGCTGTCATTGAGCGACATTGGATAATTGTCGTAAACTTTGTAAAATCCTTCCAACGTTATTTTAGTTTCTTGTCCTTGATTGTATTGAAAACCTGCAGAAATCATTCTGTTTCTGATGTACTTCACACGGCTTTGATTGGCAAATTTCCCTGTAGAATCTTTGTAACCCAATACTGTATAGGCCGGTAACTGATAAAATTGTCCGATATTTGCATTAAAAAACAATTTATCCTTCACCGGAACGGAAACGGATGCAGAAATGGTTGGCTGAGCGAACGGGTTTCTGGTGTTATCGCCATAGCTAGATCCATCAAAACGTGTTGCCAAAGACAGTAAAGTGCCATTGCCAATGGTTCCAGAAACTCTTCCAAATGCGCTGTATTTGAAAGTTTCCATCAAGCTATTGAATGAAAATTCAATGGGTTGTGGCAAATAAGGTTTAATAATTTTGTTATATGAATTCACCGAATATTTCACATATTCCATTCCACCGCCGGTCATCCAATTCCAATTGTTGTATTTTCCAGAATGTTCAACACGCAATTTATTTTCGGCCTCTCTCGAAATAAATCTCAAATTCAAATTTTCAGCCTTTGTATCATCGTTATTCACATATTTAAAGGTCTCATTGTTAAGCATGTTACGACTCAAGAAAACCTGCGTTTTATTTTTTTGTCCAAAATGCGTATAAATTGCCCCAAATGTATAATTCCATTGGTTATAACTGGGTAAATATCCTAATATATACTTATTGGATCTAAGTTTTATAGAGTCTGTTATTCCATCGTTCACTCCCACGTTTAATTTAAAAAAATCAACGGCACCCACAGTTATGAAGGTTAAATTGTCTTTTCCTTTTAGTTGAATTTTAACTTTTCCTTGGTAATCGATAAAGTTGGGTAAAAATGGCAATTTCAACAAGGTGAATAAGCCTTGTAGATAACTTTGGCGAGCTGAGAAAATATAACTTACTTTCTTACTTTTACCAATAGGACCATCAGCGGTAAACCCTAAATCTGAACTTCCAACGGTGAATCTATACTTCGATTTTTGCAAGTTGCCATCAATCTGTTGAAAATCCATCACAGCACTGAGTCCATTTGCATAATTAACAGGAAATGCACCTGTGTAAAAGTTTACGTTCTTTATAAAATTCACATTCAACAATCCCACAGGTCCACCCGTACTTCCCTGCGTTTGAAAATGATTGATAATTGGAATTTCAATTCCATCTAAATAAAATTTATTTTCTGCAGGAGAACCTCCGCGTATTACAACATCATTTCTAAAACCTGGAATGGTTATCACACCGGGTAAGGATTGAATAATTTTAGAAATATCTCTGTTTCCACCGGGATTTTTTTCAATTTCACGAATTGAAAGTTCTTGCGAAGACACAGGGCTCTCAGCATTTCTTTTTTGGAGGGATGATCTTCTAATTTCTACTTGGCCTACACCTTGTGCCAATGACTCCATTTCAACAACAATTGAATTCTGTTTATCAAAGGTGAATAATTGTTCATAACTACTCGCAGATTTATAGCCATCTAATTCAGCTAGAACAGAATAGAACCCTGGCTCCAAATCTTTGAGTTCAAATTCTCCAATTTCATTCGATATTGCAACAATATTCGATCGGTTAATCGATAATTTCACCCCTTTAATTGGGGCATTTGTTACATTGTCTAACACTTTACCTTTTATGGTAATTCCCTGAGCATCAGCGTCCCTCAAGACAAAAAACGCAATTAATGCGAAAATAAAACGATAAATGTTTTGCATAATTCAATAAGTAAACAATTTTGTAAATAAACGGTTTGAAAATTGAACAAAAAAAGACAGATAAATTAAAAGCAAGCACAAAATGAGTATATTGTGTGAACAAAAGAACGACAAATCGTCATGAAAACTAGTTTGGCAAGCTTTTAGTAAAGAGAATAAAACATTAACTTCGCACTTTTAACCTATGTTTGGGAATATCGTAAATAACATCGCAAAGCTTTTTGGCGGCAACGCTGCTGAAAAGGCAATGAAAGAAATCATGCCAATTGTTGCTCAAATCAATGAGCATTATGAGTCATATAAAACCATTAGCACCGATGAATTGAGAGGCAAAACTGCTGAATTCAAATCACGCATTGCTGAATATTTGCAAGAAATTGACGGACAAATTTCAGAGGCACACGCAAAAATTGCCAGTTTAGATTCGCAAGCCATCGATGAAAAAGAGGAAATCTTCCAAGAGATTTCGGATTTAGAAAAATCCAGAGATGAAAAATTGGAAGAAATTTTAAAGGTTATATTACCAGAAGCTTTTGCCGTTACTAAAGAAGCAGCGAAAAGACTGAGTGAAAACAGCGAACTTGAATGCACAGCAACCGATTTAGATAGAGAATTGGCTACAAAGCATGAAAATGTGCGCATTGAAGGCAACAAAGCATTCTATGCAAACGAATGGCTCGCGGCTGGTGGTAAAATCAAATGGAACATGGTGCATTATGATGTTCAGTTGATTGGTGGTATTGCACTTCATTCAGGAAACATCGCCGAGATGGGAACTGGAGAAGGTAAAACCTTGGTGAGTACATTGCCAGCTTACCTCAATGCTTTGGGTGGAAGAGGTGTTCACATGGTTACTGTGAATGACTATTTGGCACGAAGAGACTGTGAGTGGAATGGTCCTTTATTTAATTTCTTAGGACTTACTGTAGACTGCCTAGAATATCATAGCCCGAATACAGAAGAACGCCGACAAGCATACAAAGCTGATATCACATACGGAACCAATAATGAATTTGGTTTCGATTACTTACGTGACAACATGGCACATGAAACCGATGAATTGGTTCAAGGTAAACATCATTTTGCCATGATTGACGAGGTTGATAGCGTTTTAATTGACGATGCCCGTACACCTTTGATTATTAGTGGTCCTACTCCGAAAGGCGATATCCAAGAATTTGAGGCACTCAAACCTAGAATTCAAACGTTGGTAGAGGCACAAAAGAAATACATCAATACCGCTTTAACCGATGCAAAAAAACTCATCGCTGAAGGCAAAAACGGACATAATGAAGGTGAAGGTGGCCTAGCTTTATTGAGAGCATATAGAGGTTTACCTAAAAACAAAGCTTTAATTAAATTTTTGGGGGAAGCTGGAGTTCGTAATATTTTAACCAAATCTGAAAACAATTATTTAGCCGATCAACAAAAGGAAATGCCTAAAGTTGATGCTGCATTGTACTTTACGATTGATGAAAAAACAAATTCAGTAGACCTCACTGAAAAAGGAATTGAATTGATTACTGGTAACGCAGAAGATCCTAACTTCTTCGTATTGCCAGATGTTGGATATGAAATTGCCGAAATTGAAAAAAGCAATCACTCTGATGCCGAAAAAATTGCATTGAAAGACAAATTGATGCAAGAATTCGCTGAAAAAAGTGAGCGAATTCATTCGGTTCAACAATTATTGAAAGCCTACACTCTTTTTGAAAAAGATGTTGAATACATCATCCAAGACGACAAGGTGAAAATTGTTGACGAACAAACTGGTCGTATCATGGAAGGAAGACGTTACTCAGACGGACTACACCAAGCCATTGAAGCAAAAGAAAATGTAAGGGTTGAAGCGGCAACCCAAACTTATGCAACCATTACTTTGCAGAATTATTTCCGTATGTACCATAAACTTGCCGGTATGACAGGTACTGCAGAAACTGAGGCGCAAGAATTGTGGGACATCTACAAATTAGGGGTTAAAGTTATTCCTACCAACAGACCTGTAATTAGAAAAGATTACGAAGATTTGGTGTATAAAACCAAACGTGAAAAATACAATGCCGTAATTGACGAAATCGTTGCATTAAGTGAAGCAAAACGTCCGGTATTAGTTGGTACAACCTCAGTTGAAGTGAGTGAGTTGCTTTCTCGTATGTTAAAGCTTAGAGGCATTAAACATAACGTTTTAAATGCTAAGCAACATCAAAAAGAAGCTGAAATTGTAGCACAAGCTGGTTTACCGTCTGCAGTTACTATTGCCACCAATATGGCTGGTAGGGGTACAGATATTAAAATTTCTGAAGAAGTTAAATCTTATGGTGGTTTGGCCATTATTGGTACTGAGCGCCATGATAGTCGACGTGTTGATAGACAGTTAAGAGGTCGTTCTGGTCGTCAAGGAGATCCAGGAAGTTCACGCTTTTTTGTGAGTTTAGAAGACGATTTGATGCGAATTTTTGGTGCAGAGCGTGTTTCTAACATGATGGATAAAATTGGTTACAAGGAAGGCGATGTAATAGAACACAGCTGGATGACCAAAACCATCGAAAGAAACCAAAAGCGAATGGAGCAGAACAACTTTGGTATCAGAAAACGTTTGTTGGAATACGATGACGTTATGAACAAACAGCGTTCTAACATTTATCGTATGAGAAGGAATGCCCTTTTTGGTGATAAATTGAGCATCGATTTGCGCAACATGTTATATAATTGGTGTAACGATACCATTCTTAATTACAAGCAAGGTGGTAATTTCGAGGAGTTGGAATTAGAGGTTATTCGTACTTTGGCAATGGGATTGCCATTTGATGAAGCTACGTTCGATACCAAGAAAGAAACTGAACTCACCGAAATATTGTTTGCTGACCTATCTCATAAGTACAACAACAAACTCAACAGAATTGCAGAACAAGCTTTCCCTGTATTCAAACATATTCGCGAAGAACAAGGTGAAAGAATTGAAAATGTAATTGTTCCAATGACAGATGGCACCCATAGTTTCCAAATAACAGTTTCAATGCAAAAGGCTTTGGATTCTCAATGTCGTTCTTTGGTTCAAGATTTTGAAAAATGGACAACGCTTCAAACCATTGATGATGAGTGGAAAGAGCACTTAAGAGAATTGGATGAGCTTAAACAGAGTACTTACAATGCTCAATATGAACAAAAAGATCCATTGTTAATTTATAAAATCGAAAGTTTTGAATTGTTTGGACAAATGCTTCAACGCATTAACCACAAGGTTCTTGGATTGCTATTTAGAACCCGAATTTTAGAAGAAAATCCGGTTGAAGAAGCAAGAAGACCCATAAAAAAAGACAATCCAAAAGTTGTTGCAAGCAAAGAGGAATTTGAATCAGGGGTATCAGACAGCCAAGCAGCTGTTGAATCTTCCGCACCCAAAATCCCTCAAAATCCAATAAGGAATGAACTAAAAGTGGGTAGAAACGATCCTTGTCCTTGCGGATCTGGTAAGAAATTCAAATCTTGCCACGGAAAAGAATAAAATGCCCAATAAAAAAGAACAAACTGCAAAAACCGTTAACAAAGCTTACTACTTTGAAAACGGTTTTTGTGTTTTTACGTCAGAGTTTTTAATACAACGAGGATTTTGCTGCGGCAATGGTTGCCGCCATTGTCCTTACCAACCAAAACATAAACTTGGCAACAAAACGTTATCCCCTGAATTTGTGCAAAAGTTGTAAAAACCTTTTTCCTGTGAGAGGCCAATTCGTGCGTAAATTTGCTGCGTGAATTCGAAAATTCAATCTGCACTCATTTCTGTTTTTTATAAAGACGGTTTAGAACCTATCATCAAAGCCTTACACAGTGAAAATGTAACCTTGTATTCAACTGGAGGCACAAGAAAATTCATTGAAGACATGGGAATTCCATGTGTGGCCATCGAAGATATTACAGGTTATCCTAGTATTCTTGGTGGACGAGTTAAAACGTTGCATCCTAAAGTATTTGGAGGAATTTTAGCCCGCAGAGAATTGAATTCAGACATGCAAGAAATTGCTGAATATCAAATTCCATTGTATGATTTGGTGATTGTAGACCTCTACCCTTTTGCTGAAACTGTGGCTGCGGGTGGAACTGAGCAAGAAATCATCGAGAAAATTGATATTGGAGGGGTTTCTTTGATTCGTGCAGCGGCAAAAAACCATGCACATACTTGCATTGTAGCCGATAAATCTGATTATCAAACATTTCTCTCTGCTTACAATGAAGGAAATGGCACATTGGGTTTAGATACTCGTAAAAAATTGGCAGCAAATGCATTCAGAACCACCGCAAATTATGATACCCAAATTGCAAATTGGTTTCAAGGTGATAAAGTATACGCTCTTAGATATGGAGAAAACCCACATCAAAAAGCCACTTTTAATGGTGATTTAGAAGCCATTTTCGACAAAATACAAGGCAAAGAATTATCTTACAACAACTTACTAGATGTAGATAGTGCAATTTGTTTGTTAAACGAATTCCAAAATGTTTCACAACCAACTTTTGTCATTATTAAACACAACAACGCTTGTGGAGTTGCAACTAAATCAACCGTGCTTGAAGCTTGGAATACGGCTTTGGCTTGTGATCCTGTGAGTGCTTTCGGTGGGATATTGGCCTGTAACGCTGAAATTGATGAAGTAACGGCTATCGAAATTAACAATTTGTTCTTTGAAGTATTAATTGCGCCAAGTTACACAGCTAAAGCAAAAGAAATTCTTTCCGGTAAAACTAACCGTATTATTTTACAGAGCAAGAATCCTATTAAATTAAAAAATCCATTAACTAGAACCGTATTGAATGGTGATTTGGTTCAAGAAAGAGATTCTATTTGTGAAACAAAAGAAAATATGACGGTTGTTACGCAAACTACACCTTCTGATTCACAATTTGCCGATCTTGAATTTGCCGTAAAATTGGTGAAACAAACCAAAAGTAATACAATTGTATTGGTTAAAGATGGTCAACTTCTTGCAAGTGGAACAGGACAAACGAGTCGTGTTGATGCATTGGTACAAGCTATAGACAAAGCCAACAAATTTAATTTTGATTTAGATGGTGCAGTTATGGCTAGTGATGCTTTCTTCCCATTCCCAGATTGTGTAGAAATTGCCGATAAAGCTGGTATTAAAGCAGTTGTACAACCGGGAGGAAGCGTAAAAGATCAATTGAGCATAGATTATTGCAATGAAAATGCAATTTCTATGGTATTTACAGGTGTGAGACACTTCAAACACTAAAGTTTGGTACGGTTTTCGCATAGTACGAATTGTTAATTTATGTATTCACTCGTTAAGTTTTTTTTATTTCAATTATCTCCTGAAAAGGCCCACGATATTGCGCTAAATTTGATGCAGACAGCATTAAAATGGCCTATTATTGGTAGTATACTTCGTAAAAGTTTTAAAATAGAAAATGCCGTTCCTGTAACCGTTGCAGGTATTACTTTCCCAAATATTGTTGGACTTGCAGCAGGTTTTGATAAAGACGCTCGAAGACTTCATTTACTTAAAGAATTTGGCTTCGGTTTTGTTGAAGTAGGTACCGTTACTCCAAAAGCTCAATCGGGAAATCCGAAACCTAGATTGTTCAGAATTCCTGCAGATCTTGCACTAATTAACCGAATGGGATTCAACAACAGGGGTGTTGATCAAATGGTGGAACGTTTAAAAAATAGACCGGAAGGACTCATTGTTGGAGGGAATATTGGTAAAAACAAAACCACGCCTAACGACAAAGCCTATCTTGATTATGTGTATTGCTTTGAAAAACTTTATGACCATGTGGATTACATCGTTGTGAACATTTCAAGTCCCAATACCCCTGGACTAAGAGATTTACAAGAAGAAAACTTCATTGTTGGACTTTTTGAAGAACTCCACAAATTGAGAGCTCAACGAGATATATTTAAACCTATTTTCTTGAAATTGGCTCCAGATTTTCAATTGAATGCGATCAAGGAAATGGTTAAAACCATCAAGAAAGCTAAAGTTGATGGCATTGTTGCAACCAATACCACAATCACCCGTGAAAAACTGACCATTTCCGATAAAGAAATTGAAAAAATTGGTGCTGGCGGACTTTCAGGGCAACCCCTATTTGAGGCAAGCAACGCAATGTTGGCATCTTTGAGCATTGAATTGGGAGGACAAATTCCAATTATCGGAGTTGGTGGAATTTTCAATGGCACAGATGCTACTGAAAAATTGGTTCGTGGTGCGAGTTTGGTTCAAGTTTATACAGGATTTGTGTACGAAGGTCCATGGATTGTCAAAAACATATTGAAAGAAATCAATTATAATGGTTAATTTGCCAAAATGAAATTGGTAAAACATCTATTTTTCATTTGTCTAGCCTTCATTTTTGTTTCATTTAACACTCAACTGTCACTCTCCAAATACTGGGAATGTCCAGCCGTTTTTGACCAAGAACAAGTGATTCAGCATTTGGGGTACTTTACTTCCTACAACCATACCCATTATCAGCCCAATTGGGTGGCTTATACCCTTACTCCCTCTAAATTATCTAAAGAGGCCGAACGCACAAATGATTTTTTGGTAGATCCCAATATTCATCCTGAAACAGCCAATACAAAAGATTATACAAAATCGGGATTTGACCGCGGACATTTGGCCCCGGCTGCAGATATGTCATGGTCTAAACAAGCTATGTATGAAAGTTTTTACATGAGTAATATTTCTCCTCAGGCACCTAAATTCAACCGCGGTATTTGGAAAAAACTGGAGGAAAAAGTTCGAGATTGGGCAAGAATAAAACCTAGTTTATTTATTGTTACAGGGCCTATATTAACAGAGAATTTAACCCATAAAATTGGTAAAACACATTCAATTAGTGTTCCAAACCTGTTTTTTAAAGCCATTGCCGACACTTCACAAAAAGGAAACGGTATTGCGTTTATCATGAAAAACGAAGGAAGCCAAGAACCTCTTTCTCATTTTGTGGTGAGTATTGATAGCCTTGAAAAAGTCATTCATCGCGATTTATTTCACAATATTCCTTCAAAAAAACAAAATAATATTGAGAAAAAACCAGACTTAAAACACTGGTATTTGAATCATTAATCAGTGTTATTATAATATCTCAATTCATTCGACCAATACCCTTTTCCGTCAATCCACCACAATTCAAACTGTAAAATAAACTTCAATTTCTTTTTGGTGAGTTCAATTTCATAACGTTTAATGGCGAAAGGTCCTTTGTTGCGATAAACAATTGGTGGCCATTTTGCCACAGCCGGCAACCCACTCGTGCTATCTATTTTTTTCAATATCAGTTTGTTAGACTTGCAATACTTGATAAATTTAGCAATACTTTTTCTCAGCTTGTGTTGATAATGAATGTGTTGAGCCTTCGCCATCGCTTGAGGTGTTACTGTATCTACCAACCTTAATTGCTTGAAAAACAACTCTTCAGATAAAAATCCATAACTCGGTTTAATCTTGGGATGTGTTACCCAAAACACCAAACTATCGAATGCCTGTCGCTCGTCTAAAAATCCCTCAGTCAATGTTCCACTTTTGAAAGTATCTTGTAAATTGGGAAAATTTGTTTGATTTTGAGGGACAATTTTCTGACTACCCAACGTTTTTTTGACGCAGAATAACGAAACAACCAAAAAGATTAACAGACTATACCGAAATTTGTACATCGAAATACAAAATAACAAGAATTGTGAAACATTCCGATCATTTCCCCAATAAATTAATTGAAAGCAAGAGTCCTTATTTGCTGCAACATGCCTACAATCCAGTTGAATGGCAACAATGGGGCGATGACGCCTGGGCTGAAGCCAGAGAAAAGCAAAAACTCGTCCTTGTAAGTATTGGGTACAGTGCCTGCCATTGGTGCCATGTGATGGAACGAGAGAGTTTTGAAGACAATCAAACGGCCGAAATCATGAACATATCTATGGTCAATATCAAGGTAGATAGAGAAGAAAGACCCGACATCGACATGGTATATATGGATGCATGTCAATTGATGACAGGTAAAGGAGGTTGGCCGTTAAACGTGATTTGTTTGCCAGACGGCCGTCCGGTTTATGCGGGCACATATTTCCCAAAACCTCAATGGCAGCAATTGATAATACAATTAAACAGCCACTTCAAGCAAGAACCTGAAAAATTTGAAGAATACGCCAACAAATTATATGCTGATTTAAAGCAAATGAATCAGCAATCGGATGGAAAAGATTTGCGATTTTCAAGAAAAAAAATCCATGAATTATTTGCACTTTTCGCAACAAATATTGATTGGGAACATGGCGGTCAAAACCGCGCTCCAAAGTTTATGTTACCAGGTCAATATGAATTTGCACTAGATTATCATCTGTTAACAGGAAGTGAAGAAGCCAAAGAATTCCTGCATTTATCATTGCTCAAAATGTTTAATGGTGGCATTTACGACACTCTGAGAGGTGGTTTTTATCGATATAGCACCGATAAATTTTGGTTTGCACCACATTTTGAAAAAATGCTGTACGACAATTCTCAACTTATTTCGCTCTATTCTAGGGCATATGCTTGGAGCAAAGCTCCTGTTTATAAGGAAGTGGTTGATCAATGTATTGCTTTTTGCCAAAACGAACTGTTCAATCAAGGAGGTTATTTTTCAGCCATTGACGCAGATTCTGAGGGTATTGAGGGACGCTTTTATGTTTTCACAGAATCTGAATGCAAGAACGCATTGAATCCTCGGGAATTTGAATTTGCAAAGCTTATTTACAATATAAAATCTGATGGAAATTGGGAACACGGCTACAATATTTTACATACCCATCTGGCTCCTTTGCAAATGATTGAAGCCATGCAGTTAACCAGTGAAGAATATCATCACTTACTACAATCTGTTAAATTCAAGTTAAATCAATTACAAAGTGTACGAGAAAGACCATCAACCGATTTCAAAGTAATATTGTCGTGGAATGCCCTCATGTTAAAAGGGTTATCCAATGCCGCTCTATATTTACAAAACAATGAATATCAAAATCTTGCGACAAAGCTTTCTGATTATTTAGAATCTACTTTCTTAAATATTGAAACATATGAATTAATGCGTATCCATTCAAAATCTAAAGTTTATGGAACTGGATATTTGGAAGATTATGCCGCATTGTGTGAGGCTTGGCTTTGTTTGTTTGATTGTACCGGCAATCATAAATATTTGCAATTGTCTGACAGGCTTGCTGAAAAAGCACTACAATTATTTTACGATGAAAAACAAGAACAACTTTACTTCGCCCCCAACAATGGAGAACAATTGATCTTTAGAAAATCAGACAAAACCGACGATGTGATTCCGAGTGCAAACAGCATATTTGCCAATTGCTTATTTGATTTATCGGTTCATACAGGAAATATTAGATACCATGAAATATCGAAAAAACTGCTTTCAAAAGAGTTTGAACAAATTGAGAAATTTCCAGGGTGGTATCAAAATTGGGTCAAATTGTACATGAAACAAACTACCGGAGCAATTACAGTTGCATTGTCTGGGGAATTCGGGCAAAATGATGTTTTTCAATTCAAATCCCAACTGCCTTCATGGTGTATGGTTGGAATAAACAATACGGAAGGGATTTCCACTTGGTTGAAACATCCTTCAAAAAACGAACCTCAAATTCATATTTGCGCATCAAATCAGTGTTTTGAAGCCGTAAAAACGCTCGAGCAAGCCTTTGAAATCATAGATGACGTAGTTTTACATGAAACCGAATAAGCTAAAACAATTGTGTAAACCCTATAAAAAATGCCCTTGAAAAAATTTCAAGGGCATTTTTATAACTCAATTTTTAATTACAATAAGATTAATTCACCAATAATTTACCGGTGTATTTTTGCTTAGATTGATAAACAACTTCCATGAAGTAAATCCCTGATTTATAAGAAGAAACCATCAAATCTATCTCATTTCCAAATACTTTTTCTTGGTGAATGAGTTTGCCAGATAAATCAAAAATCTTCAACTGAGCTTCTTCAAATTCGCCTTCGGCGGTTTTCAAATGCACTACATTTTCTGCTGGATTAGGATAAATACCCAATTTCGATACCACCGGTAATTTTGTTACTGAATTGGTTACGTCCCATACTTTGCGTTGCGATGCGTTTATTACTCTAGGCCAATTCCCAATTTTAATTTGATTTAAATCAATTTGATACGAAGTTGACTGTTGTACGTCTTCATACATCACACCCACTACTTTAAAATCGGCAACTTTTCCTTGAGCTTGGAAAGCTCCATTTTCGCCTAGATCGGCAGCAGTGAAGTTAAATGTTTTTGCCACAACTGGTACTGGCAAAATGAAAGACCATTCCCATTTGTCTCCAGGCTTGAAAATGATTTCAAAATCACTCAATTTTTCGCCAAAGAAACCATTCGAAGCAGACCACACAACATTTTGATGGTTATACCCATTTAACGGTGATTTTTTACCATAAAAATATTCAGATTTAAAATTAGAATCTGTTAATAGTAAGTCATTGATTTTTTGATCATACCCCACACCATTTCCACGCACATTATCTTCTAAAAGGAAGGCATTTAAGCGAATTTTGGTGCTTAAAAGATAATCATTCGCCGTGAATTTTATTTTGCCTGAAATTCTCTTTTTCAAAGAATCATAATATAAATCTGATACGTCAACGGTAGCTTTTGCCAATTTGGGTTGAACCTGATTATTTTTTAATTTTGAAATACTCAACCCTGTGTGTTCTATTCGGCTACTACCTAAAGATCTATTGATCATAGACAAAGTTCCTTGATTTTGATTCGAATTTAGTGCATTTGCATGAGCAGCTGAAAAACCAAAGGATTTCATCATTCCAAGTGTGTCAATTACACCAGAAAGTTTGTCTTGCAAATGAAAATTCATGCTAATTAAATTGCCTTTGGCAGCTGCAACTTCTTGATTCAACTGATTTTCAAATAGCGGAACCATTTTATAATCCGTAGAAACAATATTTTCAATCAAATTCGTAACAGTACCAGATGGATTTGCCAATTGCACCAATACCCTATTTTTCGCCAATGTGTCATTTTTTGAAACATCGTCTTTTTTGCCATTCACCGAAAATAAAACTGCTTTATGTGAAATAATTTTCCCAATAAAACCAGACAATTCTATGGTGTCTACTTTCAACAATTGAGCACCTGAAGCAATTAAATCATTCGAAACCATTGTGGTATCCATCAAAATTGAACCCAATTCATCGGTAATTTGGTGGTTTATGTTGATTGTTCTTACGGTATCTTTACCAACGTTGTTCAACTGATACACCAAGAATAATTTACCTTGTAATTGTTGCACGGTTGATTGATCCAAGTAATTGTTAATTTTCAAATCCAAAGCAGCTTGTTGTCCCTCAAAAAATGAAAAATAATTATTATCCTGATATTGATTGCCATTAACAGCGTGCAATTTGGTTTTAGAATTTGGCAAAGGATTATTGAATGAGCCCAAAGTTTCGCCGATGGTATAGCTTTCGGTATTTGAAATTTGTATACCATAATTATGAACCATATATTTCGGATAGGCGATATCGGAGAACATGGATTTCATGTCAACAAAATGAACGGCATTGTTGATTTCATCGAGCACAATGGCAGAAGTAACATAACTACCACCTAGTGAATCATGTACAGGTGTAAATGATTGGAATTTTATCCATAACTGGCGCTGCGGTGCTTGGCCAAAAGTTTTAACAAACACTTGATCATTGTTACCGAAAGATGTAATTCCACCCACATAAATAGAATTATTAGGCAAGTTTGAAGAAGGAAGTTTCAATTCATCTTGTTTTGAGGGATGCTGAATTTTGGTATCGTTGATATCAAAAGTGAGATAACCAGTGCTTGAAACTTTGAATTTAGAAAACGTATTGTTTCCAAGTTTGAAATTAAAGGGCAGGTTAATCACTTGAGAATAACATTTCTTAGCTGAATCAGCCAAAATCAATTCCCAGTTGTTGAGCACAGAATAATCATCTTGTTCTTGATTGAGGTTGCGAGGATGACCAATTTGGTTATATGATTCCAGGAAATATTGCGACTGGGCATTGAGTGATGCTGTCATTATTCCGATTGCAAAAAATGCAAATAATTGTAGCTTTTTCATTCTGATTTTTGCGTTTTATACAAAAAAGCCCCGTTAGACGGGACTTTTTCATGAATATATTTTTCTAATTTAGTTAGAGTGTTTTTACTTCGTTCACCAATTTTTGAAGACTGTCTTTTGCGTCACCGAAAAGCATACCGCATTTAGTGTCGAAGAAGAGTGCGTTTTCAATACCGGCATAACCTGACTTCATTGATCGTTTTAAAACCACAATTTGTTTTGATTGATCTACATCTAAAATTGGCATTCCGTAAATTGGAGAAGTTGGATCTGTCTTTGCAGCAGGGTTCACAACGTCGTTGGCACCCACAACCAAAACAACATCGGTTGTAGGGAATTCAGAATTGATGTGTTCCATTTCAATCAAACGATCGTATTCAACATTACTTTCTGCAAGCAATACGTTCATGTGACCTGGCATACGTCCAGCCACTGGATGAATGGCATATTTCACATCAACGCCTTCTTCTGAAAGCAACATTTCCAATTCATGACAAACGTGTTGTGCTTGAGCAACGGCCAGACCATAACCAGGAACGATAATCACTTTAGAGGCGTATTTCATCATGATGGCTACGTCTGTAGCTTGAACTTCTCTCACTGAACCAGAAACAGCAGCACCAGAACCAGAGCCACCAGAAGCCATACCAATCAATACATTGGTAAGTGAACGGTTCATTGCTTTACACATCACTACAGTTAAGATTGTTCCGGCAGAACCTACCAAAACACCACCCATTAACATCACATTGTTTTCATACAAGAAACCGCCACAAGCTGCAGCAACCCCGGTAAATGAATTCAACAAAGAAATTACAACTGGCATATCGGCACCTCCAATTGGAAATACAAACAACAAACCATAAACCACGGCAATGATCATGGTGATGTAAAACCATAGAGAACCACCATCGGCAATATGTCCGAAATTGATATAAGCAGCAGCAATAATTCCTAAAAGAACCACTGCATTGATATATTGTTGACCAGCGAAACGAAAATCGCCAATTGAGCCATTCAGTTTACCCCAAGCAATGATACTTCCCACGAAAGAGATGGTACCAATGATGAGACCAGCAATAATTGGTAAGTAATGTCCTACACTCATTGTAACTTCTGGGTGTTGGGCAATTTCTCTCCATTCGATAATCGAGATCAAGGCAGCAGCTAATCCTCCCATGCCATTGAAGATAGAGACCATTTCAGGCATCGCTGTCATTTGAACACGTTTTGCCATTAGGGTACCAACAACGGTTCCTAATAGAATTGCCGCAGCAATGTAGCCAAAGTTCGGGATCAATTCAAAACCATTTTTACTTAAAAACAATGTTCCAAAAACGGCCATGGCCATACCGAAAGCGGCAACCAAATTCCCTTTTCTTGCAGAATCGGGTTGACCCATAAGTTTTAATCCAATGATAAAACCAAAAGAACCAATGAGGTAACAAATTTCCATTAAATGTTGCATGATTATTTTCCTCCTTTTGGTTTTTTCTTAAACATTTCCAACATACGGTCGGTTACAACAAATCCACCGATTACGTTTAGCGTTCCCACGAAAACACCCACAAAACCAACGATGATAGAGAAATAATCTTCAGAATGGGCTTTACCTAAAACAATGATAGCGCCAATCAATACAACACCGTGAATGGCGTTTGCACCGCTCATTAAAGGGGTATGCAAAACACTTGGCACGTGAGAAATCAATTCAATTCCAACAAATACCATCAAACCAATGAGGTAAATGTAAGTGATATTCGATCCAATAAATTCTAATATAGCTTCCATTCTTTTTATGCAGTTAATAAGGTTTTACCATTGTGAGAAATCAAGCAACCTTGCACAATTTCATCGTTCATATCGAATGTAATTTCACCTTTAGGTGCCATTAATTTCAATAATTCCCAGATATTTCTTGCGAACAATTCGCTGGCATTTGCTGAAAGTGCCGATGGCAAATTAACAGAACCTACCAATTTCACACCATTGATGTGAATAATTTCACCGGTTTTGGTTTGAGTACAGTTTCCACCTTGTTCAGCGGCCATATCTATCAATACCGCACCGGTTTTCATCAACGACAATTGCTCATCGTCAATTAGAATTGGCGCTTTACGTCCCGGCACCAATGCCGTTGTAATCACCAAATCGGCCTGTGCCAAAGATTTATTCACAGCTTCACGTTGTGCTTTTCTATATTCTTCAGATGCTTCTTTTGCATAACCTCCTTCAGAACCAACTTCAACACCTTTCACTTCAATGAATTTACCGCCTAAACTTTGAACTTGTTCTTTTGTTTCAGGACGAACATCAGTTGCTTCAACCACCGCGCCCAAACGTTTTGCTGTTGCAATTGCTTGTAAACCAGCAACCCCAACTCCAAAAATTAATACTTTGGCTGGCGTTACAGTTCCAGCAGCGGTCATCAACAACGGGAAAATTTTATCTAAATGATATGCCCCTTCGATAACTGCTCTATATCCGGCCAAGTTGGCTTGCGAACTCAATACATCCATGCTCTGAGCACGAGAAATACGCGGAATTGCATCTAAAGAAATGGCAGAAATGTTTTTCTTTGAAAATGCCTCAATCACTTCAGGATTTGTTCTGTAATACAACGAAGAAATCCAAGATTTCCCATCTGGAATGGTTTGAATTTTGTCGATTGTAGGGACATTAATTTGGACAAAAATATCGGCCGATAAAATATCAGCGGAACTTTTCACCAAGGCACCTGCTTGTTCGTACATTTCATTGGTAAAGTGGGCATTTACACCGGCGTCTTTTTCAACCCATACTTCAAATCCCATTTTCTGAAGACTTGAGCATACTTGTGGACTTAATGCCACACGATTTTCGCCTTGTCTTGTTTCTTTAAATACAGCAATTTTCACTTAGCTTTAATCATTAATTGATTTGTTGCGAATATAATTGAAAACCACCGATTTTACAATGAAAATCGACAATATTAGGAATTGGTAAAAAGATTCAATTTTCTTATTCAGCAACTTTCACAAACCTGAATGCGGTACTACCACTTCCAAGGTAATAAATTCCTGGATTTAAATGCTTTACAGAAATTTTATTGTCTTTCAATTCTGCCACCCCAACTAACTGACCCATTTCATTGTATATATTCAAGTTGGAAACAGCTGTAATTCCTTGAATTGTTATAAAATCAGCGGTTGGATTCGGATAAATTTTTACATTTTTATAAATGTTTTGTGTATTTAAACCCCATCCGATAAAAATAAGATCATTGTATGTTGTATCATCAGTTAAAGGACCAGCACTGGCTTTCAATGTTACTGAATACAAACCACCATTTGCAAACACCAAACTGATATCCCTAGAAGTTGCAGATGTACCTTTCACAAATTTAACACCCGTACTTGGGTTAACACTCCAATTATTTGTTATTGAAAACGGAGTTGTTTGATTGGTAAGATTGAATGTATCGGTTAAAACAGTACCTGTATCTTTATCGGTTGAGAAATCCGCTACCATACCACTGTTGTTATTGGCATTTCCAAGATATTTGTCGCGATAATTGATCAAGGTTGGGGTAAAAGTTCCATTTGCCGATAGGTTCCCTACAATTTCTAAAACAGGTATTTTTTCGGAAGTTGCCAACCATTTGTATGAAACTGTTTTTCTTGGAATTGGTGTTTTAATAAATTGAGTTGCTAATGTATCAATCTCATCTACAATTGTATACACGCGAATTGCGTCATTGTAAGTATTATAAGGGGTTTTGATGCTACCCCAAGCATCTACTACATTGGTACGTTTTCCCGCTTGGATAAAAGTAAACAACGTTTGACCAGGAATAGAGAACACAAACCTAAATTTTGTTACATCACTGTCGTTGTATTGCAAAGGAAACTGATAAATTTCATCCTCATCGGAGTACATTGATGCCAACGGTATCCCAGAAATAGTAT
>CAZBMF010000005.1:23984-38762 GCA_964492925.1 uncultured Rhizobium sp.
CTTTAAAAACCGTAGAAGATTTTGTATAAAACGAGTAGATATTTTTAAATACGAAAGGTCCACCACCCAAACTATCAGCTGTTTTTTGGCCTATTTGACCGAAAAAATAAAATGCATAAGGGGTTTTGTTCGCGCTCTTGTATTCGTACAGTCCTTGTCCTGTAGATGTCAACTGAGAAAAATCCCAAGATTGGCTACCTCCTCTGGTTTTCCATGCTGAACCAATTCCAACGGGTGAAGCAGTAGAATATCGAATAGTGTCGTTTGCTGCTGGCATTGAGGTTGATGTAATGGTAATCTGCCCCCAAAGTCCCTCAAAATGAAAAGACAAAATAACGGCCACAAAACAATAAAAATTGCGCATATAACAAATATACACAAAAATTCTTTGAATATTATTTTTCTATAACCTAAAAATAACCGATTTTTGCAGATAATATGGAAAATAGATGGAGCGCAAAACCTTTACCCAACACAGAGATTGTTGCCCGTCTATCTGAAGAAATTAAGGTTTCAAAACATATTGCCAATATTTTGGTTCAACGTGAAATAGACACGTTTGAAAAGGCCAAACAGTTTTTCCGCCCTAGCCTATCTGATTTGCATGATCCTTTTTTGATGAAGGACATGGACATTGCATATTCGCGCATTAAAACAGCCCTTACAAACCAAGAAAAAATGATGGTTTATGGCGATTATGATGTAGATGGAACAACTGCCGTAAGCATTGTTTATGCCTATTTCAAAACGCTAAATCAGAACATTGAATATTACATTCCTGACCGTTACAAAGAAGGATATGGAATCAGCCGTTTGGGAATTGATTTTGCTGCTGAAAACAACATTTCGCTCATTATTGCATTAGATTGTGGTATTCGCTCTAATGAATTGATAGATTATGCCAATACAAAAGGCATCGATTTTATCATTTGCGACCATCACCTTCCTGGAGATGTTCTTCCAAAGGCAAAAGCCATTTTAAACCCTAAAAGATTCGATTGCACTTACCCCTACAAAGAACTTTCTGGAGCTGGAATCGGATTTAAACTCATTCAAGCTTATTCTAAAAAAGAAGGTTTTTCTGAAGATAAAATATTAGAATATATAGACCTTGTGGCCGTTAGTATTGCCTCTGACTTGGTTGACATGCGGGGTGAAAATAGAATTTTGGCCTATTACGGACTTAAAAAGTTGAATGAACATCCGTCCATAGGTTTGCAAGCCCTACTCGATGGCTCTGTTGCCAAAAGCAAATACACCATTCAGGACATTATTTTCGGTATAGGACCGAAAATTAATGCCGCGGGTAGAATTGCAGATGCAAAATCTGCGGTAAAAGTGCTCATCGAGCAAGATTATTCTACTGCACGTCAACTATCAAGAATTTTAAATGATAGAAACGATGAACGCAAAGAATTGGATACAGATATCACTAAAGATGCCATTCATATTGTTGAAAACACACCCGGCCTACTCGATCGTAAGAGCATCGTTTTAAGAGGGGAAGATTGGCATAAAGGAGTTATAGGAATTGTAGCCAGCAGAATGGTGGAACAGTTTTACAAACCTACCATTGTATTCTCACTCAATGATGGGATGTACACCGGATCTGCAAGAAGCGTTAAGAACTTTGATATCCACGAAGCCATTCAATCTTGTTCGCAATATGTAGATCAATTTGGTGGACATAAATACGCGGCGGGGTTGAGTCTAAAACGCGAAAACTTTGAAGCTTTTGCCGAAGCTTTCGAAAAAGTTGTTTCAGAAACCATTACCGAAAGTTCGTTGGTGCCTGAAGTTGAATACGACTTGGAAATTGATTTAAAAGATATCAATGAAAAAATGATGGGACTTATTGCGCAAATGGCGCCATTTGGACCCGGCAATCCAGTTCCAATTTTCAAAACGAACAATGTTACTTCTTTGAATTCCGCTAGGGTTCTGAAAGACAAACACCTTAAACTGCAAATCTCAAATCAAAACCGCAACTCGTTTGATGCCATAGGTTTTGGACTTTCCGAGCATTTTCACACAGTGTCAAATGGTGCTATTTTTAATGCTTGTTACTGTATTGAAGAAAACAATTACAACGGTAGAATTTCTGTACAGTTGCGCTTGAAAGACATTAAATCTTCTTAAGTTATTTCTTAACTTTTAAATAAACCCGAATGTCGTAAATACTGTCTTTATCAGATGGGAAATACGCCAATTCTTTGTAATCTGTTAATTGTTTCATTTCATTGAGGGACATTGGAGCGTCGCGGCGACCATGGAAATTATCCCAAATAACCACACTTGAATCCGGCATCCAATCTTTTCCTGGGGTTTTATCAATGCTCCACAAATAATAAGATTGTGCTTTAGTTTGATCTTTTGCAAAATGGCCATTTAACAAATCCAACTGAACATCCAATTCAGGCAATTGGTGTATTAAAATATGGTGATTGAGATTTTGAGCCTCTATAAAAGTGAGTGCTTTTTTGAGTTGCGGTTCCCCTTGGTATCCTGAAATAACCGTTTTATTCTGCCATGGAAAAGGGAAATTGGCACCTCCAATTCCAATAAAAAACATGGCCGCAATTACCCCAAATTTCAACCCTTGGTTTAGTTTTCGGATGTTAAACGACATAATTCTATCTAAGGCAAAGTGGGCCAAAATTGCGGTAATGGGAGCAACTACCACAAAAACCCTCAGCAATCCATGAGAACCCATGGTTCCAGCGAACCAAATATATGAATGTGCCAGGAAAAAAGATCCAAACAGCGGAAAAAACAACCATAAAATAAACTGATGCACTTCAGCAGGCGTTTTTTTCTTGAATCGCTGCATCAAATATTGAAGTGTTAACAACATGGAAATTAAGATTAATCCCGAAATTAAAATTCCGGTAATTTGACGTTGTTCATGCACATAATGTAAGAAAGCACCACTTCCAGGGTCAAATCGACCATGTAACTCATGATGTATATACGGATTGTGATAAAAGAAATACGTCAATTCCCCACTGATGTAGGCAGAAAACAATGCAAATACCAATGTCCCAGAAATTAACAATGGGAACAATTTCCATTGTCCTCGAACCATCAAATACGGCATGATTGATATCAACAAAATCAAGCCTTCGGAACGAATGAGTGGCAAAAAGGAGGCAATGAATGTAGCCAAGACAAATTTATGGGAAACAAATAGATAGCAAATGAGAATGAGTACTAGGGCATTTGTGGGTTCAGTTAACGACGAATGCACATTTGCCAAAACAATTGGTTGCCAACCGAACAGTAGAATGAGCATCCAAGGATTTCTCAAACCCAATTTTCTGGCTGTCAAATAACACAACCAAGCTCCGCCCAAGGTGGCCAAAAAGTTTAAAAAATAAACGGCTTTTAACCCAAAATAAGCGAATGGCAAAGCAATCAACGTAAAAAATGGTTTCCCCCATTGATCCAGGAGCAATGTAGGGTTTTGATAGGCCCACCGGGCATATAAAAAATGGTTCCAACTATCTTGCCCACCAGCAGGAGCCGTTGAACAAATCCACACCCACAAATAAGATAACGCAACCGCAAAAATGGCCAACATTGCTGCATTGCTGTTTCTGTTTACGGTTAACTTATTCAAAAGCATAAAGCGAAAATAATAGAAATGCCGGCTTTCGCCGGCATTTCTATTAAAATATTTTTAAATATTATGATTAATACGTGCTGTGAACCAACATCATGTCGTTGATTCTCTTTTCAGCATGCTTAATTGCAGCTTGTTGGTTGTTCAAATTATGAGCATCTGCCATTTTGTAAATATCTAAAATGGTGTTGTAGATATTTTCGGTTTGCGACATTGCTTGCTCTCTTACATAACCATTGTATTCGCTGTAAACATTGATCAAACCACCGGCATTGATTACAAAATCAGGCGCATAAATGATACCTTTTTCTTTCAAAATATTACCGTGGATGTTTTCATCTTCCAATTGGTTATTTGCAGCACCAGCAATGATTTGGCATTTCAATTTTGGCAATGTATTGTCGTTCAAAATTGCACCCAAAGCACATGGAGCAAAAATATCAACTTCTAAGCTCAACATATCATCTGCTGAAACAACGATTGCTCCGAAATGATCTGCAGCATATTTCAACGCACCTTCATTGATATCTGCAACATAAAGTTTCACACCTTCTTTGTGCAAATATTCGCACAAATGCATTCCCACCTTACCGATACCCATTACAGCAACACTTTTACCAGCGAGGCTATCGTTACCATAAGCTTGTTTTGCAGAAGATTTGATTCCCATGTAAACACCATAAGCCGTTACAGGAGAAGGATCTCCACCACCACCCATGGATTCAGGTAAACCAACAACGTGATCTGTTTCCATATTCACGTATTCCATATCGCGAGTTGTAGTTCCTACGTCTTCAGCGGTGATATATTTACCATTTAAATTCTCTACGAAACGACCAAATTTTCTCATTAGGGGTTCGCTTTTCATGGTTTTTGGATCACCAATAATTACGGCTTTTGCTCCACCTAAATTTAAACCAGCTACTGAAGCCTTGTATGTCATTCCACGTGACAATCTCAACGCATCTCTTACCGCATCTTTTTCATGAGCATAATACCACATTCTCGTTCCACCCAATCCAGGGCCTAAAACTGTGTTGTGTATCGCAATAATGGCTTTTAAGCCAGTTGCGTGATCTTGACAAAATACGATTTGCTCGTGTTGTGTTGTCTCTAAACCTGCAAACAAGTCAAATGTAGTTACAGGGACATTTTGAGTTTGAATTTCTGCCATTGATTTTCTGAATGCAAAGATACGGAGTTTTTTTATAAAAAAATCATTTTTTGAAGTGTCAATGAGACACTTACGCCAATACTGGTAAAGGCCTTGGAGAAAACTTCTTGCACTCCTGAGCAATTGCACGAATGTGGTCTGGTGTAGTGCCACAACATCCCCCCACAATATTCACCCAACCATTGGCACACCACTCCGCAATAATTTTGCTCATGCCTTTGGGAGTATCGTCATACTCACCAAATTCATTAGGCAAACCAGCATTTGGATAACAACTTACATAAATCCCAGCAACCTGAGATAACTGATTGATATACTCACGCATCTGTTCTGCACCCAAAGCGCAATTGAAACCAACACTCAACAATTCACCATGCGCAACACTGTTCCAAAAAGCCTCGGGAGTTTGTCCGCTGAGGGTCCTTCCTGAATTATCAGTGATTGTACCGCTTACCATAACGGGAATATCAATACCCCTTTCCTCTTTGATGGTGTTCACAGCAAAAAGAGCCGCTTTGCAATTCAAGGTATCGAAAACAGTTTCAATTAACAGAATATCGGCACCTGCATCAATTAAAGCAATAGCTTGCTCAGTATAGCATTTCACCAAATCATCGAAGTTCACTGCACGGTATCCCGGATTGTTCACATCGGGACTTAAGCTAGCGGTTTTATTGGTAGGCC
Source organism: uncultured Rhizobium sp. (assembly GCA_964492925.1). Taxonomy (GTDB): domain Bacteria; phylum Bacteroidota; class Bacteroidia; order NS11-12g; family UBA955; genus VMCP01. The sequence continues at coordinate 29,465 of CAZBMF010000005.1, forward strand.
CCATTGCTCCCGCAATAAAAATTGGTCTATTTTCTACTTCAGATTGATATTCACTTATGGCTTGTTTAGCCAATTTAACAGAAGCCACGTTTAGTTCTTCCACCAAATTTTCCATGTGGTAATCCAACATTGAAATTGAATTTGCATTGAAGGTATTCGTCTCTAAAATATCGGCACCTGCATTTAAAAATTCTTTGTGAATGGCTGTAATAATTTGTGGCTGTGTGAGCACAAGCAAATCATTGTTCCCTTTTAAGGGATGTTCATAATTTGCAAATCTTGCGCCGCGATAATCTTCCTCCGATAATTTATATTTTTGAATCATGGTACCCATGGCACCATCTATGATTGCAATTCTTTGATTCAGTAATTCGTTGATTTTCATTTTAATTTTTTTAAATATTCGAACGCACCTTTAAACAATGTATTTAGGTAATTTGAAGAATTAAGGACCTTTTCATCCTTTATTTCGAAAGAGGCAGAGTCAAAACCCAAATATTGATCGCAATTTGCCTTGTTTTCGTAATAGTTTGTACCCAAACAAAGGCTTTTAGCGTAAAAAATATTATCACCAAAGTAACTTAAACACGGATATTTTACCACTTCGGCAAGTTGCAATTTAGAAAGTTTTAATGCTTTAATATTGCTTGCTTCCAAAGTCCCAATTTTCTCATTTCCAAGATTGAAGCCCATTGCCAATTCAATTGGAGTTGAAAACTTAGAATCTACATGTTTATGATACCAAATTACGTGTGAAGTTTCTTTATGATTGTATAAAGTCTGTATCACTTTCGACTGTATAAATTTTGATTCCTTACCAGAAAACACCTCGGAAAGTGCTTTTTCATTGAAGGATATATTTTCAGTTGAGTCAAATGGCTCCATGAATACCATTGCTTTGTATTTATAAGCGATATAAAGATTTTTATTCACTATTTTCACATAGGTGTACTGATCCTTTTGGATTTTACCATGTACAATATTTTGTGATTTTAGGACATCCAAAAATGCACTAAGTTTATTTTCTGAGGTTACAGATAACCCCATGAATTTGGCATTTGGGGTTTCGAAAAGCACCACATCAGAAAACAAACCTATTCCAGGAGTACCCGCGTCTTCGCAGTTTTTAAAAACTGGAGCATTTGCAATTAATTGGTAAAAACTATCGTAATAGGCTGGTTTATTCCCTTTATAATCTTCTTTAAGTTTTTTAGTTTGAATTTGCACAAACCAAGTTGCGTTATTTGGAACAATAAGGGGCAAACGACTTTGGGAATTGAAATTAAAATATAAGTAAACACCTACGCCAATTGCTGAAATCGCCACTAAGGCAAATAACCCTATTGCAATTCGCATAAATCCTCTATCTATCATAGTACAAAGGTACAATTAAACCATTATAGTAATGGAATATGTGTAATTATTAATGCGTGACAATGTCCTTTAAAATGAAAAAAGCCCACATAAAGTGGGCTTTTTATAAAATCAAATGATAAATTATTTTGTTTTGTGATTGCTGCAATCGTGTTTCTTTTCAGATCCTTCATGTTTACCTTCACATTTAGAACCTTCAGATTTTGATTTGCAACAAGCTTTAGCTTCACCTGTTCCAGCAGCTTTTGATTTGCAGCAAGCTTTCGCTTCAGTAGTTGTACCTTCTGGTTTATGGCAATCTGCTTTGGCTTCACCAGCCGCTTTTGATTTGCAACAAGATTTGGTTTTTTCACCCGCTGGTTTATCAGTTTGTGCTGATGCAGCTAAAGAGAATCCAAATACCAACATTCCTAACAATACGATTTTTTTCATAACTAAACTATTTAAGTGTGTATTACAAATATACAAAAAAATTGATCAAATTTCAACCGTTTCATATGGTAGAAAGTTTTATAGACATTAATCTACAAAATAAGACAATTAGCCGACAAATCTGCTTATTCTATCACCAAAGAATTTGCAGCCTTCAAATTTTCAGCTGTTTTTTTGGCATTTGCATCAGCAGCTTCAAACGATTTCTTAGCCTCTGATTGTTTTTTCAACGCATTTTCTAAATTGCTTTTTTCTAATCCCAACTCTTTGGCAACAGCCGCTTTAACTTTCCCTTTGGCTTTTGCTTCTTTGGCTTTTAAATTTTTCACAACATCTTGTTTGGTTTTTAACCCTTTATCCGCATTTTGAAACGCTGTGTTTGCCGCATTGTATTTTTCCTGATATATTTTGTTTGCTTTATCGGCTACTTCCACCACCGCTTTTTTCTTTGCAGACAATTCTAATGCCGCTTTTTCCTTTTCCAACTTTGCAGCCGCAATTGCTTTTGATTTTTCAGTGGCACCATTGATTGACAAAGATGAAATATCAACCGCTGAATTTTTCACAGCCTCATATTTTTCTTTCTTCCCATCATAATTGGATTTGGCAGCATTGTATTGAGACATCATACTGTCGTATTGTTTAAACAAACCCAAAGAATCTGAAGTTTGTGCACCAACAAAAGTCACAAAACACATCACCAAACTGAATAAAATTATTTTCTTCATCATAATTCCACAAAAATAGTGCAAAAAGCTATTTGAATTAAAAATTGTGATCAATGTGTATGCGTTAGACTATTTCAAAATTAAAAATCTCGGTGATACCGTTGTCATACAATCAAAACAACAAAAATGCCCTTGAAATTGATTCAAGGGCATTGTCAAAACCGATTTATCGGTTAATATTTTCAATAGGTTATGGCGAAATGAATTACCACTTGGCAATTATGGTTTCACCACCCACAGTTTTTTGATTCATTTCTACACAGATTTCTGCGTCTAATGGAAGGTATAAGTCAATTCTTGAACCAAACTTAATAAAACCATATTCGTCTCCCATTTTGGCCGCTGCACCTTCTTTTGCGTAGCAAACAATACGTTTTGCCAAAGCACCTGCAATTTGTCTGAACAAAATTGAACCTTTAGAAGATTCCACAACCACTGTTGTGCGTTCATTCTCTGTGCTACTTTTCGGGTGCCATGCAACCAAGTATTTTCCAGGGTGGTATTTTTGATAAGATACTTTACCTGAAATTGGATAACGGTTAACATGTACGTTAATCGGCGACATAAAAATGCTAATTTGACGACGTTTTTCGTTGTAAAATTCAGTTTCAACCACTTCTTCAATCACAACAACTTTTCCATCCGCTGGCGCAATGATTAGATTGTCGCCGGTTGGGATATTGCGATTGGGGTGGCGGAAAAACTGAACAATAGCAATGTACAAAAGCAATGAAATTGCAAGTACAATGCTTGTCAACAAGCTTTCGCCCATAAACATTTGCAAAGGCACATTGATAGCGCCCAACACCAAGGTGGTGATTAGAATAATGGTAAATCCTTCTCTGTGTAGTCTCATATTTTTTTAGAACGAACCACGTAACTTCAATGTGCTAGACACTTTTTCAAGAGCCACCACATAAGCCGCAATTCTCATGTTTATTTTATATTTATCAGCGCATGCAAAAACATTGTCGAATGATTGTTTCATCACACGATCAGCTCTTCTATTTACACGCTCTTCTGTCCAATAGTAACCCAAACGGTTTTGTACCCATTCAAAATAAGAAACGGTAACACCACCGGCATTCGCCAAAATATCTGGCACCACCAAAATTCCTTTTTCTTGCAATATAGCATCAGCTGCTGCAGTAGTTGGGCCATTTGCACCTTCTACTATCAACTTCGCTTTAATGTTATGGGCATTTTCAGGGGTAATTTGATCTTCCATTGCAGCAGGAACCAATACATCACATTCCAATTCCAATAATTCCGCATTAGATACTTTTTTACCCATATTACATCCTTCCAAATTTCTTGTAGGACTATTTTGAACATATGCAATGGCAGCCGCAATATCTATACCTTCTGGGTTGTAATAGCCACCGGTAACATCGCTAATACCAATAATTTTAACACCCATTTGAGAAATCAATTTCGCAGAGATACTTCCTACGTTACCAAATCCTTGAACCACACAAGTTACTTCTGTTGGTTTTAATCCCAATTTAGCCAATGCACTGCGTGTGCTTACCATTACACCTCTACCCGTAGCTTCAACGCGGCCTAAGCTACCACCTAAAATCAACGGTTTACCCGTTACTACGCCCCAAGCATTGTGTCCTTTGATTTTGCTGTATTCATCAACAATCCAAGCCATTTCTTGTTGGCCAGTTCCCATATCAGGAGCAGGAATATCATTTTCAGGACCAAATACATTTTTCATAGCCAATGTATAAGCTCTTGTTAAACGCTCCAATTCGCCTTTACTCATAGAACGTGGATCGCATTTGATACCACCTTTTGCTCCACCGTAAGGAATATTTACAACTGCGCATTTCCATGTCATCCATGCTGCCAATGCTTTTACCTCATCAAGGTTTACATCCATGCTGTAACGGATACCACCTTTAGATGGACCCAAGTGAACACTATGAACAACACGGTAGCCTTCGAATACTTTAATTGTTCCATCGTCCATTGTAACCGGCATGTTTGCCATTACCACTTTATCTGGAACGCGTAAAACGTTCGCGAACTGTTCATCTAAACCTAAAATCTCCACGGCCGCATCGAAGCGACGATTCATGCTTTCTAGCGGATTGTATCTTGGTGATCCGCCATTCATTGGTGCTGACATAGTATGTACAAAATCTTTAGTGATTTAAATGCAAAATTAGAAGATTGTATCGGGCTAAAAAATATTTTTTACATCCAATTCAAAATAATGGACACTTTTTTTACCTGTTTTTTATTTTAATTGAAAACAATCTCTTGATTAACAATATGTTAAACTTCAAATTAAAATCGTTCTTAACTAGCTTATCAACCGCATATAAATGCAAAATAAGCAAAACCAAGTACCCAAAATTCATTCCAATAGCCACAATTTGAATATTCACACCAAATTTCATCCCCCCAAAAAACACCAATATCATCACAATAAATGCAGTCAAATGATGTACAAATATTCGTTTGAATCGATTCATTGCATGCAAATAATTGCCAATACTCGATGATATCCCCATAAATAAAATGCCTGGAAATAACCACATGGTTACAAACTTTAAATCCTCAAAATTTGGACCGAATATCCCTACAAATATGCCATTCGGAATAACCCAAACACCAAGGCATAAAATGAATGTTCCCAACAAAGAAAAATCAACATAACGCCGTATTAACCTCCGATGGTATTGTTCATTGGAATTTCGAATCACACGAGCATGAATGATGGTGCCAAAACTTCCCGAAAATATCCAAATGGTGTCTGCAATTAACAGGGCATTTGCGAAAATACCAGCCAAGCTGTCTCCCAAAAAATGAGCCACAAACCACAAAGGAAACTTGTTAAGAAAAAACAACACAAAATGCCCAAACTGCGCCCAAAGTCCCTCAAAAAAAATACCCTTGGGTGCACGCAGCACAGGAAATGAATGTTCCCAAATTTTCCAAGTTTTTGCAAATGAAAAAATTAACACAACCCCAGTAACCACGGCCAATACTGTTAACATGACCTCAACCCTATTTTCGGTATTTAACACCTTGGGTAATAAAATGATTACAGCAATTAACGATAATAATTTCAGTGCTTCCAATACAATTTGAAGCTTGTTTCTGCGACCAATCCAACCTTGACTTTGATAAATATTAAATTGAATGTTCAACCAAGCCAGGGCCAATCCCTGAAACAATAAAGGCCACAAAATAGCGCGTGAAATTTGGAAAAAGTAAAACAATATACACCCAGAAATTCCTATCACAACCAATGGAAAAAGTAACATCCACGGTAAAATTTGGCTCGGTTTATACTTCACCAACCAATTGGCCATAGCACTGCCCGCCAACAGTTCACCTGTCATGATAATCACTTGCAAATAAAGGAGATAGACACTCATTTGTCCCCTACCATCAGAACCCAAATAGCGAGAATAAGTAACCACCACACCTATAGAGACCAAGGCTTTTAAAATTTGCCAACCATAGGTTTTTAAGGGACTATTACCGCTCATAATCCAATAAACTTAGGTAAAAGCCAAGGGAGCAAGTTCTAAAATAAAACTGTAATTCTTTGGCCGATAATTGATCAAACCTTTTCAAAATTGATTCTCTGTAATCTTTTTGTATATATGGATTTAAACCTCCATACATAAATGCTTCTTGCCATTTTTTTCCATGTTTCTGAGTAAGCAATGCCTCGGGTACAGAAAATCCCTTTTTATCGGTTCTTTGGTAAATTTCTTGAGGTAAAAAATCCTTAAATGCATCCCTTAAAAGTCCTTTTGGCATTCCATTTTGCATCAATTCGTGAAGTTGATATTTTCCCAAATATTTTTGAGGGATGTTGATATCGTCGGCAAATGGATTTCGACTCTCCAATTGAAACGACATGCCATTTCGGTCTTCCCAGGCCAACATTTGATATAATTTACCGTAGAACTTTGGATCTAAAGCTTTTCCATAATAATCGCCCATCATCATTTCCTGCACAGAATCTACGGGAGGATGCAATTCTATCAATTCTTCTTCTAAAACACCATCTTTGAAGATTTTACTCCAAACATTATGTTCAATTTTCAATTTTTGCTCCGTTGAGAGTAAATTCCGCAGTCTTCTTTTAGAAAAAAACTTTAAGGCTTCGCCGTAAGAAATGGGCCAATTTTTACGGGATTTCGATAAAAATTTTCTTTCAGACCACAATGTCTCAATGAAATAATCGGGGTATCCGCCAAAAATCTCATCGGCACCTTGGCCATTAAATATTACGGTAATGCCGGCATTTTGAACTCTTTCGCACAAAGCAAAATGGGCCAAATTGTTCCAAGCAACGGCTGGACGGTTGGTAAACTGCACATGCTTTGGCAATAATTCATCGGTAAAATCTTCCACCATGATTCTGTGCCAATTACCCTTATTTTTATTCACCACCAATTTTTGCCAGCTGCTTTCATCCCCCAACAATTGATTTGACCCTACTGAAAAATAATCCAATTTGGCATCATCCCCCATCAAATGTTTTGCAAGTCCAACAATAATGGCACTGTCAATTCCTCCACTCACAGCAAATCCCAATTTCACATCGGAGCGAAGTCTTTTTGTCATGGACGACATGAGCATTTCCCTTAGATCCACATGGTTGGTAAACGGTTCCATTTTTTGAGGATTGAACCATTTGAATGTTTTGAATTGCCTGCTTTCTGGATACCATTTGATCATTTCTCCGGGGGTCAAGGTCTGAATACCTTTGAACCAAGGTCGAGCCTCTGACATTCCATTTTTCAAATGATAGTATACTGCTGTTGGATTAATTTTGTGCTCATTAATCAATAAACGCAGAGGCAGTTCCTCGCTCGCAAAAGCAAAGCAATCATTTTTTAACGTATAATATAAAGGTTTAACCCCTGTTCTATCGCGCACTACCGTGTAGGTATTATCTACGGCATCATACACGCAAAACGCAAAGAAACCGTCTAACAAGTTGAGACATTTTTCTTGTTTCAAGGCCCATAAATTGACCAAAACCTCCGAATCTGTTCCACTTGCATTGGGCAAATTGAAATTGCGTTGCAACTCCGAAAAATTGAAAATCTCCCCATTAAATGTGAGCCAAAATCGCCCAGATTGATCGCAAATGGGTTGATGACCTAGTGGACCAATTCCAATAATTGAAAGCCTTCTATGTAGCAAAAGTCCGTTCACCATTTCCGATGATTGTTCTACCAACAACCCAACGGGCATGTGTTGAATATCTGGAAGTGGAATATATTTATTGGCAACAGGTTGCGGCGGTTGTTCATTGCGATAAATCAACAAAAAGCCTTCATCATCTGGGCCGCGATGTTCCAGTGTTTTGCTAAAAATTTGCGCCCATTTCAACCAATAATCTTTTGATTGAATCAGCGACGATGAAATTCCAGCTATACCACACATAATTACAAACTTAAATACAATTGATTCAACCTATAGGAAATAGTTTCAGCAGCATAGATTTTAACTGCATTTTCCTGGATATTTGAAAACGATTGATGAACAAGTTTCTGATGCATGGTTTGTAATGCAAGATATAACGAATCTAGGTTCTTTTTGTTGTAAATATCCTTAGAATCAGGTGTTGAAAATTCAAATAGCACTCCGTTTTCTGGGTTAATCATATCTGAAATCCCCCCAACATTGCTGCTCACAACAGGTACCCCAGCACATAAAGCTTCGGCAATTACGCATGGTGCATTTTCTGACGATGATGCCATGACCAAACAATCGCATTTGTCTAACAAAGTTTTTATTTCTGAGGGATATTTTTTTCCATGGAATTTCCAAAACGTGTCCAACAAGCCCGCTTCAGTGCTCAAATGAACAAATCTCTGTTCAAAAAACTTATTTAATTGGGTATCAAATCCTACAAAATCAATGGTCACTTTGATTTGTTGTTTCAATAAAATTGCGGCTTGAATGATGAGTTCCACATTTTTACGGGGTTCTCCGTTTGAAACATGCAACAATTTAAACGTTTCAGCTCTTGGTTGGATTTCCCTGGCTTTATTATAAAAGATACCATCAACCACATTATGAAATTCAATCATGGGTTTACCACTTTTAAAGATTTTTTCCATCTCGGTGTGCAAAGGTTTGCTTACTTGTGCTGCTACATCAGCGTTTTTCCAAACTGTTCTCATCTGAAATTGAAAAAACCAATTTCGGGCAAGAAAATGATCAGGAACTGGTGTGTTGTAAATGGCCCAGTGTTCGGTAAGAACCAATGGTTTCCGTAACTTTTTCTTCAACCAAACGGCAATAAGTCCACATTTATCTGGAGCATGAACATGAATGGCGTTAACCGGTTCAATATTTTTAATGGATTTGAGAATAAAAAACCAAAATTTCAAGTAATAAATGAACAAATTCAGAGGCTTTAGCACTTTTTGTTGAAATTGAGGGATGCTAATAAAATGGAAAACGTAGGGACAATTTTGTGCAACGCTTTGACTCAAAGGCTGATTGGGTTGTTTTCCAAACGGGTGTAATGCCGCATGAAACAAATGAATTTTTACATCTTGGGAACACGCAATTGCATGACGCTCAATGAAATTACCAGCATACGGATTATTTTTAGTTGGAAACCAACCGGCAATCCATAAAACCGATAATTTTTGCTGCATGAGACAAAAGTAATGCCGTTAGAAAGGCGATGCAAAAAAGTTTTGCAATATTTCCGAATTTTTAAGTTGATTCTTGAAAAAAATAATTCTATCTTTGCAGTCCTTTAGAAG
>CAZBMF010000005.1:38772-40030 GCA_964492925.1 uncultured Rhizobium sp.
GAGATGCGTTGCTACATGAAGTATGTGAATATCAATATCATTTGAACACGCTGCCGCATGTCGCTCAATAAAATTGCCAGCAAAGGGATTGACATTGGTCGGAAACCAACCAACGATCCAGAGGGCCGACAATTTTTGCTGCATGGAAACAAAAGTAATGCAGTAAATATGGTGGTGCAAAAAAGATTTCCAAAATTCATCATTTTTCAGTTGATTCTTGAAAAAATTAATTCTATATTTGCAGCACTTTAGATGGCGGTCGTAGCTCAGTAGGTTAGAGCGCTAGTTTGTGGCACTGGAGGTCGCCGGTTCGAGACCGGTCGGTCGCCCTAAAATAAAAAAAGAGGCTTTTAGCCTCTTTTTTTATGGTTAAATGGATTAGAGGGATTAGAAAGGATTAGAGGGATTAGAATAAACTTAAAACTTCAAATTAAACGCTTAACACTAAACTTTAAATTTTATTGATTATAATTGTAAATGAACAAATCAATATTCACATTAATATTTACTCTATTTACTGGAATATTTGGCGTTAAAGCTCAGTTAGCGCTTGATACAATCAAGCAAATTGATAAACAAAAAATAGCTTGTTCTGTAAAAGAAATCTCTACAGATGTAATCACCTATGAAATATTAAATTCAGAAAACAAAACCAATATCACCATACCCATAGAACAAATTGAGTCAATCAAATGGGCCAACGGTAAAATCACTTTTATCAATTCAACCGAAGGAGATATCACAAATAATCTGTCAATGCAACTCGCAAATTTAGATAGTGTATTTTACAAAACCGGTGAGACTTACAACAACAAGTACAATCCTAACCAATATTCTACTGGATTGATATTTTACTCCTCTTTATTATTTTCAGGGGCTGCCACAATGACCCCTTGTTTGATTGCTTATTTTACAAAGCCAAATCCAACATATTATCATGGTCCAAATGAACTTGTCAAAAAGAACAAATCATTTCAGGCAGGATATAAAGATGCAGCAGCGAAGGTTAAAAAATCAACCATTGCATACAGCTGGGGTACTGGCGCTATTATGAATTTCAATAATGGCAAATACTATCAAAACCCATACCGTAAACGTCTGTATGGACAAGATTTGGCATTGCTTCCATTTAAAATGCGCGAACAACAACAAGACATCACCATCCCTGTCTTTGGTATGGTTAAAGAACAAGGCGGGTTTGCAGGCATCATCACAGCTATGAGTGACCCTACCGGACCGCCATCAACACCACCATCAC
>CAZBMF010000006.1:0-39217 GCA_964492925.1 uncultured Rhizobium sp.
ATGACGTTTATTTTTTTAAAGAGTTTATGATGGTTTATAAAAGTTTATGATGTTTATAATCCCATAATCCTATAAGCCTATAATCCCGATAGCTATCGGAACATAAGCCTAACGGGTTAAACAAAAGAGTTTATAACGTTTAAATGGTGTAACTAGAATTTCACAATTGCTAAACTCTAAACTTTCAACCTAAGTATTCGTTACCACATATCTGAGAACCAAGAACTCCAGGAATTTCCACGATCTCTACCCATAGAATTACCGGTTACATCAAATCTAAAGCCATATTCAATTTGAGGTGAAAAAGACATTGAAATACCCGCATTTTGCGAATAGATATAATTGCCGCGCACTTTTATGAAAGACATATCGGTCAGCATTATTTGTCCTTGTAAAAACAATACATTTGCAAAGGCATTGTCGGTCATGAAGCTCATTCGTTCATATCCAGTTGTAAGTACAAATTCATCAGAATTTATGAGGTGGTAACCAAGATTCAATTTCAGGTCACTAGAACCCAGAACACCCCCACCAACGCAAAAATCATTCAATGTTACATTCAAATTTGCGGTTCCTCTAAAAGGCTCAGCATCAATCTTTTTGAGATATTGAATTCCGCCCGACAATTCTATGTCCAAAATATTGTCTGTAAACAACTGAGCCTGCAATTTAACTGGTAAACCCAACAAAATAACACTTAAAAGTGTAAGAGATAGTATTTTTAGTTTAGGCAAACCGCACATATTCCTTACTTACTTTTCTTCCAGTAGAAAACTGGAGTAATAATCAATTCGGTTCTTCTATTTTGACGATGTTCTTCTTCAGAACACTCAATACCATCGGCACAATGGTTAATCAACATAGATTCTCCGAATCCGAGCGGCAAAATTTGCACCGGATTAACACCTTTATTTTTGAGATATTCCGCTACATAATCAGCCCTTCCTTGAGACAATTTTAAATTTTTTGTTTTAGGACCACGGCTATCTGTGTAAGAGCGTATTTCAATTCCCCAATCCGCACGATTTTTCAGTAAGGTTGCAACAATTTCCAATTCTTTTTCAAAATCCTTCTCAATCACAAAGTTATTATCAACGTGGAACAATGTCATGAATCTATAATCTTTATAATTAGCTGTAGAATCCACTTTATTAACCATATCCAAACGTTCAGAATCAGACATCAAAACGAATGACATTTTACGTGCGAAATCATATTTATTGATGCTTTCTTTTTTAACTTTATCTAAAGTATTTTGAATGGAACCTGAATTTTGCTCAACTTCCACAATTGGTTGATCAACAGGAATATACTCAGGCACTACTGGAATTATTGGCAATACAGATTCATAGATGGTTTCATAAGGCACATTGATTGAATACACACATTTAGAAAACGCTGAATCTGTAGACGAATAATACAATTTACCGTCGTAGTATTTAGGGAAGAACTCATCTTTCGAGGAGTTAATGGTCAAACCGGCATTGGTCACTTCATTGTTTATTAAACTGTAGAAATACAAATCAAATCCCCCAAAACCAACACGTCCTTCGGATGCAAAGGCAATAATTTCATCATTGATAAAAACTGGATCAGTTTCAGACAAAATGGAGTTGACTTTGGGCCCTAAATTTCCCATATTGGTTAAGGAAATTCGTCCAGTTTTATCGAAGGCAACATCGCAAATCCAAATATCAGATTTACCAAGAGAACCTGGCATATCGCTACAAAAAAGGGCCTTTGTTCTGGAATCGTTCATTACAAAAGACGAAACATTGTAAAAATATTGCTCCAGTCCAAGTCCCTCAAAAGTATATTTCCCCATTTTGGGATTGTAGAAATATCTGTATGTCTGCAACAAGAATTGATCACTGTCGTTCACAAATCTATTATTCATGGTAACATAATAATTACCAAAGCTATCGATATGAGAAAGTTCAACATAACGATTGATGATTTTATCTTGAAGTAAATTTCCTGGTACCAATTCATCGGCGTTCCAATTTTTAATTTCACGAATTTGCCCATAAGATTTTTTATCGGCAGGGGAAATGGAATTGAGCAAACCATCTGGCAAATTTTCGCGCGTGTGCACGAAATAGGTCAAATCTTTAGGGTTTCGAACAATGCCGTATTGGTCAGATGAATTGGATTTAAACAGCAGATTCTTTTTGTTTTTCGCAAAAACATCGAGTCCTTGATGACGTTTATGATAGTTTGTATCCAAATAATCATCAAAAATGTTGAGGTACGAATATTCACCGGCTTTTAGCACAGAAATAAGGCTGTCGGAATATTCATATTTCCCAATTTTTCTAGCAATGAGGGACATTTCCAGCAAATCTTTATTGACAAAACTACTTGGAAATTTTGTGAGCATGGTCTGATAAACCTTCAACGCTGAGTCGTTTTGATTGGTAAAAGAAAGTGCAGCGGCCAATGAGCGATATTCAACTGGAAGTTTAACATCGTTCAAGGACTTATAGGAAGCCAAAGCACTATGGTAGCGCATGTGCTTAACTTGCTCGTAAGCAGGAGTTTTCGGCTTTGCTCTATTGGCTAAAGTTCTAGGCAATTCTACCGCACCTAGGTGGAACAATATCCAAAGAAATATATATTCGGGCTTTAGCATTTAATTAATAAAATCTAGGTACAACTTTAGTTTGTTTTGAAGGTTGGAAAAACCCGTATGACAGTCCAAATTCATGAGAAGTAAACGGTGTATTTTTTTGATACACGTTACCGGTTTCAAAGGAATACAAAACTTTAAAAAATTCATTCACTTTAACACTCGATAAGATGGCATGAGAGCCAGTAGATCTATATCCATAACCAACAGAAAATAGATTTTTATCAATCAAGTACAAGTTAAAATCCGCTTGAATAGGCAATCCTGCATAATACCTAGTTTGAATGGTCGATTTAAGGTTCCAATTTTGATTCAAAGAGAAAATATATCCGGCATTCACCAGATAGAAAGATCTGGCATTATAACCAATATTTACATTGTCTAAAATTTGATCACTGATAAGCGCAAATTGCGGCAAAGAAGCCCCAAAGTAATAATTTTTACCATAAACAATGACACCACCACCTACAACAGGGGTATTGATGTTATAGTCATTGCCAGCTACTGCAACATCATTAGGATTGTCGATACCCAATTTTGAAAGTTGCATATTGAATCCAAAAACACCCAACCTTAAACCAACGGCCATTTGAATGTTCTTTGAAACTTGTTTGTGATAGGCAATATCACCCGCAAAAACATTCATTGATAACGGAGAGGCTACTTTAAAACTACCCACTTTCATGGATTGAAAATTTGCACCTATTGCAAAGTCCTTACTTAATGGCGTTTGTACACCAAGACAGGTATATCTTGGGGTTCCCGGGAAATTAGCCCATTGAATTCTAGAAATAGCATCAATTCTCAACGATTGATGAATTCCATTGTAAGCAGGATTCTGAATGCCAGAAACGATATCATATTGCGTAGTCAAAGAAGCCTGTTGCGCACTAGCGTCAATAGAAAACGGCAATAGGACCATTATAAAGATTGATTGAATATATTTTACTAGGAAGTGTTTCATTATGGTTTGATATAGAAGTTTCCTTTCAACTGTGGTCTGTTAAACATTGCGCCATCTGTTCTGTTATGGTCAAGAACGAAGAAATATATACCTTCAGGCAAAACAACATCTGGTGTATAATTCGAACCTTGGGTATTTGTTCCATTCCAATTGTTTTGATAAGGTCCATCGGATTTGAAAACCACTTGTCCCCACTGATTAAAGATGGTAATACTTGCATTTGGATAATTCACCAAACCTTTAACCTTCAGCAAATCGTTAACACCGTCATTATTCGGTGTAAACACTTCAGGCACTGTAATTTGCGGATCTAAAAAGTCTTTATAAGCGTTTCTATCAACATCTTGAGCACCTTCATCCAAATCTGAAACCTCATCATTGTCACTATCTAAATCTAAATAGTTAGGAGTTCCATCCAAATCAAAATCATTGGCTAGCTCAAGAGAATCTGCAATTAGGTCGTTATCTGAATCAAAGTCTAACCAGTTGCCAATACCATCGCCATCAAAGTCGAAGCTAGTTTCGGTAGAGTCGGCAATATTGTCTTGATCACTATCTAAATCCAAATAATTCGGGATATAGTCATAATCGGCATCTGCATTTGTTTCAACTACGTCATCAATTTTATCACCATCGCTATCTATATCTTCAAAATCTCTGATCCCATCAAAATCTGAATCTACAAGTTCAACATCATATGCATCACCAAATTTACCGGTAAGTTCATCGGCTTGGTCTTGAATACCGTCTAAATCTGTATCAATTCCATCAATTCTGCCATCAAAATTCAAATCTGAGTAGGTTTTTCCAGATTCGAAAAGATCAGAAATACCGTCTCCATCAGAATCGGTATCAATAAAATTGAAGAGTCCATCACCATCAATGTCCAATGTAGTACAAGAATCCAAGTTTACAACCATTCCGGTGCCATTGATGTCATTATACCTGCATTCCCTAACATCGTTAATTCCATCGTTATCGGAATCTAGATCCAAAGCATTTGGAATACCGTCACCATCCGCATCGGAGTAGGTTTCAATTTTATCAGGAATTCCATCTTCGTCAGAATCAGAATCAATGGCATCAAGAATTCCATCAGAATCAGTGTCTTTCAAGCCTTCATTTAGGTCAGGTACTCCGTCATTATCTGAGTCAAAATCTCTGTAATCTGGATTTCCATCATAATCTGTATCTGGAAGATCGGGATTCAATTTTCCTTCAATTTCATCTAAAATACCATCGTTATCGGCGTCAAAATCTTTAAAATCAAATTGCCCATCTGCATCCGTATCTGCTGGAATGGCTCCAATAAAAGGTTGACCTTCTGTAATGTCTAAAATACCATCTCCATCACTGTCAAAATCCAAGAAATCAGGTATCCTATCATTGTCAAAATCAAGGTTACCTTCAATGAAATCTGCGATACCATCATTGTCAGCATCGTTATCAATCCAGTTTCCAAATCCATCATTATCTGGGTCTGAGCTAGATTCATAGATGTCTAAAATCTTATCATTATCAGCATCAAGATCCAGGAAAGACCCAAATCCATCTTTATCGTGATCCTCATTTGTTTCAATTAAATCTGGGATTCCATCACCATCAGAATCGCCGTCGATATAATTGGGTTTTAAATCTTCATCGAAATCTTGATTTGTTTCAATTGAATCTGAAATCAAATCATTGTCGGAATCCAAATCTCTAAAATCAAACTGACCATCGTTATCGGTATCAACAGGCATTTCGGTTGTTCCGTTTTCAATTCTGTCAATGATCAAATCTCCATCTGAATCTTTATCTTTATAGTCAGGGAATAAATCAGAATCTGTGAAAACAAGTTGGTATCCAGAAGCACTATTCGCCAAAAGAGGCACACCAGCCCCGGAAACACTTACTTTACCCAAACCAACTTTACCATTTCTATCTGGATCATAGCCATTATTTTCAATGATGTCAAGAATTTTATCATTATCTGAATCATAGTCATAAACATTGGCATAACCATCTCTGTCTAAATCTAAGAGTACATCCAATCCATCATTTTCATCAATATCTAGCACCCCATCATTGTCTGAATCTTTATCCAAATAATTCGGAACTCCATCACCATCAAAATCCAAGGCTCTTTCAACATAATCAGGGATACTATCTTGGTCGGCATCTCCTAATTCAACAATTACTTTAATCCATTTAGAGGCTGATTTATTTCCGTTTTCATCCACCAAATATGCCTCAATCCAATTTTCACCAATATCATTGTTGTTAAACAATGCTTTGGTATATTGAACCGCACCAACTTTACAATTATCTGTTGCACTTAGTACAAAATCTTTGGGATATAAATGAGCAAAGCCTGCTGTATCTATAAAAATAACCGCATCTTTCTGATTGAAAATTGGAGAAATTGTATCTAGAATTCTCACACTAAACTGTTGAGAGGTAAGGTTTCCATTTTTGTCAATTGCAGTTAATTTAACCAACTTAACCCCGATATCGCTACAGGTAAAAATTGAATCAGAAAGGAATAAACTCTGAATGCCACAATTATCAGAGCAAAAAGAAGCAAAAACATCTTTCGATAATTTAACAGAACCATTTTGTCCCAAATAAAGTGTTTTATTTTCAGTGAAAACTTTCGGTGAAATGGTATCAAACACTTTAAAATTCACAATGGCAATTGCAAAGTTTCCAGAGGTATCTGTAATTGAATACAACAACAATTTATTGCCAACATCGCTACAGTTGAAATTGTATTGACTCAGTGCCCTATTTTTAATTCCACAATTGTCGTAACTGCCGTTATCAAAGAAATCTGCAGCGACAGAGAACTGCCCAGTTTTATCTAGGTAAATATTTCTATTTACGGTTTTAATGACTGGCCTAATTGTGTCTAAAACAGTTACTTCAACATTCGAAATGGTAGAATTCCCCGATTGATCAGATGTTTTAAATTGAACAGTTTTCTTTCCCAGTTCATAGCAGTAAAAACGATCCTTATTCAATGCATACTTTTGAACACCACAATTATCAAATGTGCCATTGTCGACATCGTAAATTGACAACACAGCGAATCCAAAATTGTCGAGATAAACCGAGGTATTTCTTGTTTTATTAACCGGTTTGGTTGTATCGTAAACGGTTAATGGAACAGACATTTGCACTGAATTTCCGCTTGGGTCAGCAACCGTATAAACAACTGTATTACTACCCAAATTACCACATGTAAATACCGATTTGCTGATAGATTTTGACGCTATCTTACAGTTATCAAAACTACCATCATCAAAATCCGTTGGAGACAATACTGCATAACCATATTGATTCAAAAACAAGGATACATTTTTAACCTTGATTGATGGTCGAGTAGTGTCAATCACAGTGACTTTAACCGATTGACTGGTTGAATTTCCTGCTTTATCTAAAATGGTGAAATTTACAAAATTTGTTCCTATATCATTGCAGTCGAATTGCTGTTGACTGATAGAATATGAAACAATACCACAATTATCATAGCTGCCATTATTGACTTCATTGGTGGTAATTTTACCTATACCAGAAGAATTCAAATAGCAATTGATATTTTTGTAAAGAATCACCGGTTTTACTGTGTCAATTACATTTACGGTAACACTTTGTGAAGAAAGATTTCCTGAATTATCTTTCACTCTAAAGATCACTTGATTCACCCCTAAGTTGCTACAATTAAAGGATGATTTCGAAATGGTTACCGAATCAACTTTGCAGTTATCGTAACTTCCTTTATTGATTTGTGAGGCCAATAAAGTTGCGGTACCAGATGCATTGAGGTAAATATTCACCGATTGCGATAAAATAACAGGTTTTACCGTGTCTTTAACCAGAACTTGAGTTGATTTTGCAAAGGTATTTCCACTTAAATCCTTGGCAGTTACCACAACTGAATTAAATCCTAATTGATTACAATTAAAGGATGTCTTAGAAATGTCAATTGAAGAAATTTCACAGTTATCATAGATACCCGAATCCAACTGATTGAGTTGTAAGGCCACGGTTCCTGAATTGCTCAAATAAATTGTTGGTTTTTTGAGGGACATTGAAGGCCTTGTGGTATCGAGATATTTGAGGTAATAGTTTAGTGTATCGGAGCAATAGTTTTTGTCTCTTAAAGAAATAGAATACATACCTTTAGGCAAATTCTTGTATGAAGAATCGCTCTGAAAAGGCTTGCTGTTTAACTGAAAACCATAAGGTTTAATACCACCTGTTGCACTTAATTTAATTTGTCCGGTTGTATCCGCAAAACAAACAGGAAAATTGCTTGATTTTAAAGATAATTGCAATTGTGCTGGTTGATACACTTTTACTGTATCAGTAGAACTACACTGGTTAGCGTCCAATACTGTGAAAGAATATGAACCTACGTCAGCCGATACAACATTCTGAGTAGCGGCATATAATGCCCCAGAATTGTCTAACCATTCGTAAGAATATGGCGTAGTACCACCAGTAACGCTCAATGATAATGAACCTTTTAATCCATAACAAGAAGGTTGAATCACTTTTTTCGAAACGGTTAATACCTGTGGTTGGGTGATTGCAATTGTATTGGAATCTTTACACCCTTTGGAGTCAGTAATTTTCACTTTGTAATTTCCGGCCCCTAAATTTTTATTGGTTACCGAATTCGAAGTGTATGCACTTGGTCCAGAAACAGTATATACCCAAGGGAATGTCCCCCCAGAACCAAATAATGTAAAACTACCATTTTTTTGATTGAAGCATTTTACATTGGTTGAAACATACGCAAGTTCTAATTCTTGAGGTGTATTTACGGTGTATGTTTTAGAAAGATTGCAACCATTGCTATCTGTAATGATGACAGTATAATTGCCAGAACTCAGGGCAGAGATATCTTTAGTTTTACTACCAGAGGCCCAAGCATAACCATAGGGTTTAAATCCACCACTAATGGTTTGTTCAATTTTACCATTGGACAATCCGTAACATGTAACATCTGTAATTTTTGCAGATGCATTGATTTGACTTGGTTCAGATACAAAAGCCTGATTGCTGGCCAAACAACCACTAGAATCCGTTACAGAAATTTGAAACAAACCGTATGTCGCATTGTAAATATTTTGATCTGTAGATTGATAAGAATTAGGACCAGACCAATTGAAATTGTAAGGTTTTCGTCCCCCAAAAATCTCTGTGATAATATTTCCGGAAGCGCTGTTATAACAAAGTGCATCTTTTACAGACTTGATACTCACACTTAACTGAGATGGCATAACAATCACAAAAGAATGAGAAGACTCACAGTTGGCCGTATCCTTCACCGTGACGCTGTAACTGCCTTGTGATAATCCAGTTATAATATTTGAACTGGAGCTAAACCCAGAAGGGCCCGACCAAGAAATTGAAAATTGCCCGATACTACTACTCACGTTTAGTTTGGCCATTCCATCTGATGAACCGAAGCATTTTATATCACCTTTTGACAATGTGCTTGTTAAGCTATACAAGGGTGATAAATTGATTGATGTATCAAATAAACAACCATTACCGTCTTTTACTTCTACTTTGTAATTTCCAGCATTTATATTGGTTAAATTCTTACTTGAAGCCGTAAAACCAGCGTTGTTTGACCACATATATGTATAACCACCAGATCCACCACCAACGTTAATTGAAATAGAACCAGTTGCCGTTGCCACACATTTTGGTTGTAAAACAGAAGTTGTTAACTGGATTTTCTGCGCTGCCGAAATAAAAACCAACAATGTGTCTGTTTTATTTTTATCATCTTTCACTAAAAAGTTATAAGCTCCAGGAGCCAACGAGTCAAACTTTTTGGAAGACTGAAAAGACTGCCCTACTATTTTAAATTGGAAAGGTGAAGATCCACCGGTTACCTTTAGTTCTGCCGTACCATTGTTGGCACCAATGCATGTTTCTGCTGTTTTCGAAAGTAAGGAAAGTTTTAATGGGCTACCACCATACACAGCATTGCATAGGAATAATCCAACAATTAAAAATGTCCATTTCCCAATAAAATGATTCATGTTAAAATTACTTTTTATCATCTGATTAGGCTAATTTTTTTGGTGAAACTAAATTGCTTATTGTATAAATCTCTGACTCTCACAATAACTTCATAATTTGCAGAAGGAAGTTGTAGTTGACTATTATTTAATGAACCTTTCCAAGCTTCGTTAATGTCTAATGTTTCAAAAACTTTTAATCCATGTTGATCAAAAATGGTCATTGAAAAGTCTTTTATGGAGTGAAAATGTCCAACTACATTATAATCATCGTTGATACCATCATTGTTAGGACTAAATGCGGTAGGAAATAAAAGGTTAAAATCAGGCCAAACTCTTACTGTTTTATGTGTAGTATCAACACAACCATCAGCTGATGTAACAACCAATTGAACGTTAAAATCTCCTGTATCTAAATATCGATTTTTCGGATAAGTTTCAAAACTTGTAGAATTCTGGGGGTCTCCAAAATTCCATTCATATGAAACCGCATTGTCACTGGAATCCATAAATTGAATGGTATCTTTTAAAATGGTTGCTCTAGGTGTAAGTACAATAATTCTTGCAAATGGTTTAGGGAAAATAACAGTAGAATCTAAGTATTTTGCACTGCACCCTTTGTTAGACTTAAGAGTCAAATTGATATAATATTTACCAGGATAAATATACTTATGCGTAGGATTTGAATCTGTGGTATTTCTACCATCACCCAAATTCCATTCATATTTTTCTATTGTGCCAGCAGAAATTGTGGCATTGGCTTGGATTAATGAAGGTGTATTTTGACACACATTTGGAATTGAAATACTGGCCAATGGGAATGGATTTACGGTTACGTAGGTAGAGGCAGTATCCATACATGCAGAGTCATTCTCAACGATTAATTCAACAAGTTGTTTACCTGGATATTCATAAACAACTTCTTGTGCCCCCCCTGTGCGTAAATCCAAATATGGTCCATCATGGAAAATCCAACTTTCCTCCGGAATTGAATTCCCTGAAGACAAATTGGTAAAATAAAATTTATTTGTTTCCAAACACTGTTCAATTTTATCAGAAAGAATTTTTGCAATTGGCGCTTCATTGACAATCACTTTTGATACCGCAGTATCTCCACAACCAAAACTGGTATGCTGTATATACTTCACTTTATATTTCCCTGGTAAACCAAAAGTGTACTTCAATGTATCTAAATTCAATACGCTAACTTTGTCTAATTCCCATTTTTTCAAAACTACATCCGACATACTTTTGGATGCATAAAATTCGAATTTTTGGTCATTCTGACAATAAGAAATTCCAGACTGAGTAAATTGGGCTTTAGGCATAGGCACCACACGTACAAATCCAAAACTCTTATCCTGACATAAATTCTCCGTAGTAGTTGTTAATTCAACCTTAAACAAACCGGTATCATAATATTCGTATGTTACAGGCCTCACTGCAAAAACAGTGTCTATAGTTCCATCTCCAAAGTCCCAAGAAAGGATTGAGAAATTTTCACCTTCAAGTCTTGAATTATTGCCAAAAGTGAATTTATTTCCTCGTAAACACTGAATGGTATCAAACAACTGAATGGCAGATTTCCCTTGAGGATACACAGTCACTTTTTTAATAAATGAATCGGTGCAACCTTCCGAAGTAATACCCAAAAGGGTAATAGTTTTCATTCCATCGGTAGAAAAAGATTTATCTGGTCTAAATTGATTAGACGTTGTACCGTCCGAAAACTTCCAAATATATTCTACTTGCTCAGTTCCATTGTAAACCGAAGTATTGTCTGTTTTGAATAGATTATCACTAAAACACGTGCTGTTCTGATTGGTAATAAATGAAACTACTGGTTGCTCTGTGGTTTTTATCCATTTAGAAACAGTATCAAGACAACTGAAGTTCGATGTCATTGTTAATATAACTTTGAAAAAACCTGCACTTGAATATGTATGTCTACCAATTAAAGATGATTGAATACTATTATCTCCAAAGTTCCAATTAGCAACCATCTTTCCATCAGTAATTTTTGAATTATTCAAGAAAATAAAATCATTGCCTTTTAAGCACTGAATAGAATCATTCACAAAAAATTTGGCCGTTGGATTTGGTTTTATTGAGATAGGTAAATTGAACGAATCTAAACAGCCTTTATTACTGTTTACTTTTAATTTCACCACCCTACTTGATGGGAATGTGTATGACTTTTTAGGATTGAGAATATTGCTAGTAGTTGAATCTCCAAAATTCCAGTTGTAACTCAAAGTGCCCGAAGAGATAGTTGAATTATTTGTGAATTGGAAATAATTCCCTTTGTAGCATTGCATTTGATTGTTTACCGAAAATTGAGCTGTTGGTTGTGCGTATACACTTACTTGCTTTGTCATTGAATCTGAACATCCAACTGAACTTTTTGCACTCAATTTTATTTTGTAAACCCCAGCATTTGAATATGTAACCGATGGACTTGTTCCGTTAGATTTTTGAACATTTCCAAAATCCCAAGCATAATAAAGTGTTCCTGATGTGATGGTAGACAAATTCGTCAAATTAAATTCATTGTTTCTCAAACACCTCGCAGTGTCCGACAATTTAAAATCAACCACCGGTGTTGGATACACTGTTACAATTTTCTTTACACTATCTACACAAAATTCTGGTGAATTTGCATACAATGTAACTGTATAAGAATTGCTCGAAGTGTAACTCCAAGAAGGATTTTTACTGACATCAGATTTGCCATTTCCAAAACGCCAACCGTAAGTAAGAGCCGCCCCGCCACTGATTGTACTTAAATTATTTGCGATAAACGAATGACCAGCAAAGCATTGACTTAAACTGTTTACATTGAACGACGGTACCGGCTGAGGATGGATTTTTATATTGGTATATACACTGTCTTTACATCCATTTACAGTTTTAACTGCTAATTTGATTAAATATACACCGGCTGAAGGAAATGAACGCTGAACTGATTTTCCGGTATCTGTGCCAATGGTCCCAAACGTCCAATTATAACTCATAGACGAATTATCAGCATTTGTGCTAGTTGAAGCAAACGTAAAATTGTTGTTGTATAAACATTTCGCACTATCTGATTTGGAAATTAAAACTTGTGGTTGAGAATAAACATTGACAAACTTGGAAATAGAATCTATGCAACCGTTGTCGCTTGTTGCAATTAATTTAACCTTAAAATTACCAATAGTCGAGTAAGTTTTAGTTGGCGAATTTAACCCACTACCTAATCCATCCCCAAATGACCAACTATAACTATTGCTTCCAACATTGATAAAACTGTTGTTAGTGAATTTGAATTGGTTGTTGCTAAGACATTGATTCAAGTTTGAAACAGCAAAATCAGATTTAGGACTTGCATAAATCTGAATGTTTTTACTCACAGAATCAGAACATCCATTGGAAGTTTTAACAATCAATTTAATAGGATATAATTTTACAGAACCAAATGTTTTTGAAACATTTAACGAGGTTGCAAAATTAGTGTCACTGTATTTCCAAATGTAAGATAATGACCCACCTGAAAAACCAATAGTTGAATTGTTGGTGAATTCAAACTTCTGATCTTTTATACATTGACTGTTTTTATTGATTGAGAAATCCACAATGGGATCCGGATATACTTGCGCTTTTTGCGTTACACTATCTATACATCCAATTGAATTTGTAGCAATAAGTTTGATAAAGTAGCTACCAGCAGATGAATAACTTTTTTGAACATTTACTTGTGCGCTTATGGCTCCATCTCCTAAATCCCATTTATACACCAATCCTTTTCCATTTAACGCTTGAGTGGTGTTGGTTAAAATAAAAGTATCAGTGTTGTTGCATTGAAATTGTGGTTTCGTGAATGTAAATGATACTTTAGGATTGGCTGTTACCAATGTTGGGATAATCAAACTATCAGAGCATCCAAATTGGCTCGTGGTTTTTAATTTTACCGCATAAGAACCATAACTGGCGTATGAAATGTTTGGATGAGCACTATTAGAAACGTTTCCATCACCAAAATTCCATGCATAACTCAAACTTCCGCCACCAGTTACAATTGAACTATTGTTGTAAAATTGAAATGCGTTTCCTACAAAACACTGTGTATCATTGTTAATTGCAAAATTCGCTTTGGGTTTGGGCATCAACCGAATGCTCTTTTCCATAGAATCAATACAACCAAAAGTTGTAGTAGCAAAAAGCTTGGTTTTCAATATTCCCGTTGTGCTGTATTTTTTAGTTACAACAGAACTGTTTGAAACAGAACCATCTCCAAAATCCCACGACAATTTAATTACCCCACCTCCTGATTTCACCTTTGATGAATCAGTATAAACGAAAGAATTATTATTGACACATTGTACTGAATTATTGATTCCAAAATTGGCAACTGGCTGCGGAATTACCTGAACTATGGAATAAGCCGTATCTGCGCAACCAAATGAATTGGAAGCAATAAACCTAATGTTCTTTTGTCCGTCTTTGGTGTATTTCTTATTTGGATTGGCCGTTGTTGCAATGGTAGAGTCACCAAAATTCCAATAGTAGTTCAATCCACTTACTATTGAGTTTGAAATACTTCTGTCGGAAAAATTAAAACTATTACCCGATAAACACTGCGTGTTATTATCAATTGTAAAATCTGCTGTAGGGGTAGGATTAACTGTTAATTGTGTAATTGTACTATCAATACATCCATATTGATTAAAAACCGTTAACACTACATTATATTTTCCAGGAGTTCCATAAGAATGTTTCACTTGAGAGAACGAAGAACTCGGAACAAACATAGTATCTGATCCATCAGCAAAATTCCATTTAATTTTACTCGTAATAGAACCAACTGACTTTGAAGAATCTCTCAAAATAAATTGATTTCCCTTAAAACATTTCGAAATGTTAGGAGTGAATATACGGGCCGTTGAAGCTGAATATAATTTAATTTTTACAGTGTCACCACCTTGGCAATTTTCTTTACCAACTTTGGCAAACAATTGAATTTCTTTGGTACCACCTGAAGTAAATCTTTTAACTACCAATGAATCAGTGCTTTGAGTGCCATCAGGGAATTTCCACAAATAACTTTCTATTTTTTGACCGCCAACTTCGACACCTTTCAATAACAATGATTTATTAACGCAAGTATCATTATTGATCTTCTGAATGACAATTGATGGACTTTGTTGCACCTTGAAAAGTTTAGAGGTAGAATCTGAACAACCCAAAGGAGAAATAATTTTCAATGAAACAGTGTAAGATCCAGGCGCACTTTTAGAATACACCAATGTGGAGTCTGTTCCCAACACTGAATTTCCCTCAAACCATTTTACATTATAATTACTTTCCCCAGCAAAATATTCGCGCTTAAGGTTAAAATCAATTAAATCCGCTTGACATTTTCCTGAAATATTAGAAGTAATGATGGCATGCGGATTTTCATGAATGTGGGCAAAACGTACAGATGAATCAATACAACCATATACCGATTCAACAACTGAAATTACTTTAATTGCACCGGTGTCGTTCATCGAAAACTTCAAAGCCGGTTGATTTTGCTGCCAATACAACGTGTCTACTCCGTTTTTTGAATACACACGATACTGAATTAAGCCAATTGTATCTGATGCTCCAGCAGTTGAAGAATCCGAAATTTCAAATCTATTTCCTATCAAACACAAAGAAGAATCTTTGAAACCAAATTTGGCTGTTGGTTTTTGCGTGTATATGATTGAAAAACTGGTATCCGATATACATCCATCATTCGTAATTGTCACCTGTTTTACAATATGACTGCCACTCAAACTTGGTAAATATGAAATTCTATTTCCAAATACTGAATCTGTTCCGTCTACTAACCAAAATTGTTTTTGTATTGATTTTGATGGGTTCAAAGATTGAAGTATCGCGCTATCTAATGTTGCAACAAAAAAGTTGATGCTGTCAACAGTGTATGAATTATCACAAAAACGGGTGTTAGAATTTGTTGTTGTAAATATTTTGGGGGATGGAAATACGCTAGCAAACAAAAACGTATCAAAAACACAACCTTTGGACGTTTGTAATGTCAATTTTACTTTGATAGAATCATTATCTACATTGAATTTTTTGGAAATCTGTGCCAAACCACCAACATTGCTCTGATCAATACTCCAATTTCGGTTGTAAGAAATGTTTGTATTGGTACTGTCGGTAAAAATAAAATCATTCCCTTGAAAACATTGTTTTAATGGGGTGTTGCTGTAAATTTTTGGCACCAACCCATGAACAATCAAATTGCTTGATGTTGAATCCATACATCCACTGTCGTTTTGAACCACCAATTTCACTGTAAAACTCCCACCTAAATTGAAAGAATAAGTTAAATTTGTGTCTGTAGAAACCAATTGATTGCCAATAAACCATTTAAAATTTAAATTCATTCCTGCAGTATCGGAACTGCTGTTTTTGAATTCAAAAGAATTACTTGATAAACATTGTGTATCAGGTTTTATTGAAGTAAATTTTGCAACCAATGAATCACAATTTGATCCATATTGATAGGATGAATTTCCACCCATAAAGCGGGTATTTTTTGCATTTAAAAAAAATACCAAATTGTTGGTATTTTTTGCGAAAAGTGCGTTGAGACCAAAAACATTGCAGAAAAATGCAATCATGAACAACCTGAAAATCAATTTCCTAGGCCCACTAATTGATTGATATTCTGTATAGTTAATTGATTTATATCGAATTACTTGCGACATTGACTGACAATTTTACAAAAAAAAATCGAAGTATTTCTACTTTTTGAATTATTTCTATCAAATCAAATAATTATTTTTTTCATCGGTTAATGTTTAAGTTTGTATAAATTTATACCATGCAATTGAAGAAAAAAATTGTACCCTTTTTAATCCTATTTGTGTTATTTAATCCGTTTTTTGTTGAGGGACAAAATCCTTTGTTCCGACAAATTTATACCCACAGATATTTAACCAATCCATCGATGGTGGGAATGGGGTCTTTAGAGGGCTCATCGGTAAATCGTATTGCTTCAGGAACAAAAGCGCAATGGTTGAGTATCGATTCAAGACTTGTAACACAATCCTTTTCTTTCGATGCTCCAATAGCAAATAACAACTCTTCTTGGGGTGCAGGATTGTTTTTAACCGATTTACACTCTGGAGGTGCTGAGCAATCAAAATATTCTCATTTCTCAGGTTCTTTGAATTACGCTTATACAATTCCATTGAAAAAACTCAACCTTAGATTTGGACTTTCTGCGCAATATTCTTCGTTGAGTTTTGGTGCAAATCAATTCCAATGGGAAGATCAAATAAATGCTGATTTGACAGGATTTGTAAATCCAACTATTGAACCTTTACAAAAACAAACTAAAAATGTGGTTCATGCTTCAGTTGGGGCTTTGGCTTATGGAAAAAAAGGATTTTTGGGGATTTCTGTTTTCAATGTGAATGAACCTTCTATTTCATTTTTTGAAAATCAAAATCAAACATTAGAACGTAAATTTTTGATTCATGGTGGACTTATGCTCAATCAATTGTTTGAGCACGCTGTCATTATTCCTCACTTTTCTTACAGTGTACAAGGAGCGATTTCTTCTGCTCAACTTAATATCAATGCAAAATTAGACAATCTGCAATTGGGTTTAGGCAGCCAAAGAATGAATGGATATAACAATACAGCTTGGGCAATTACCAATTATCTGGGATATCGTTATGATAAGTATTTTATTGGTTACAGCACAGATTGGAACTTGAGTTTCAATCTAGGTTCAATTCCCGTAACACACGAAATTTCAATTGTAATTTTACTCAATAAAAAAGTTAATAATCAAGCAGTAAATCCGTTACCTGAGATGTAAATTAATACATCCTACCCAAATTAATTGCAAGTCCTACACCCAATACTTGCATGAATTGAATTCTTGGGCCCTTGCGACCATCAGGTCCATCAAACATAATATCATCATCATATTTTAAGTTCAAAATGATATTGGTGGCAATGTATTCATTTAATTTGATATTGATATCATTCTGCAAATTGACATCCACCCTAGACGCATTTTTTAGGTAATTATTAAACAACTCTAATGTAGATTGTATACTAATATTTTTGAGCACTCTGGGTTCGTAAAATTGTACTTTCACATATCCCCCCATCTCAGCCATGTGCTTTTTAGCATCATTTAAATATTTGCCCGTTGTGTAATCAAATTCTGCAGGCGTTATCCCGCCAACACCCATATTAGCCAATAATTGATTGTTTACAATGATGTTTTTACTGGAAATTGGACCAATGAACACACTCAACTTAGGACTTGGATTGTAATCAATTCCAATAGAAGAAATAAATGTAGCTGGAGCAAAAAAATCAGAGGCCTTGAAATCAATCATCTGATCTTCAATTGAATTATAGCCAGGTTGAAACTGTGTTGAACACGATGTAATGATGGTATAATTCCAATTTTTTGTAGCCCTAAAACCTAATTTAGTAGAAAAAGAAATTCTATCATCGTTTTTGTACCATGTAGAAGTATTTCCTTGCAATGACAATCCGTAATTAATATCCAATACATTCTGCCAACTAATTGATTGATTGGCGAATCCAAGATTTAAATTCAAACCAGTTGTAAGAGATATTGAATTAATTCCACCCTGCTGCCAATTTGAAAATTGACTCTGATTGGTTGAAATTGCCGATGTACCATAAAATGTCCATTTTCCAGTGGTATCTCTATTTCTAATCTTTTTTGGCGCAGTTTCCACTGTAGATTGAGTCGAATCATTCTGAGCATAAACAACCTGAGAAATTGAAAAAATGGAAATGTATAATAGTAAGTACTTTGTTATTTTTAACTGCATATTAAAATTGATGCTACAATGTTATCGTTAAAATGTGAAATTTACAAACTAGGATTTTTGTCATGAAAATGTAATATTTGCTTAACTCACTAACTTTTATCCTAAAAAGGTAGTCACTTTGAACAGTGGAATCTCGCAAATCGCTCAATCAAACACGCAAGACTAAAGTAAATCATAATTTATTATATTTTATTTTAGTTTTTTCTTCTTTTTTTACCATCAACCTGAAATCTCAATCCGTTTGTAACAACGGAATGATGAAAAAATACATCACCTTAACAGAAAAAATTACTGGATCAGCAAAAATTTCTGCAATTACCAGTCATAGCATTGTAAGTGTTCCTGGTGGATTTTGGTTTGGTGGTGTTGCAACATTAACAGGAGGAAATATTGAATTTTTCTATGCCAAATCAGACGATACTGGTAAACTTTTGTTTCTTAAAACTGTTGGACTTACCTCAAACGAAGGTGGTTTTTCCATTAGATTATCGGCAACACCTTCTGGTGGCGTTATTATAACAGGACAAAGCAACAACACCACCATTTCATCAAATCTGGGGGCCATTGTTTCAGTTGACAATCAAGGAAATGTAAAATGGTACAGAAGAACTCCAAGTGCAGGAAATAATGGATATCTCGATGCCATTAGAGCCGTTACCGTTGACCCAAATGGCGATGTTATAGTAGCCGGAGATGCTCAACAATATTCTAAACTTAATTATTCTCGTGTTTTAGTTGTAAAATTAGACAGTAACGGCAATAACATTTTTACAAATCAGGTGAATATGTCTGTAGCCGGGAACAATCAACAAACCCACCCTACCCAAATTATTTCTACACCTTTTGGCTACTTAATAGGTGGTTGGATTACAAACACTGTAAACCCTTTCCTACTATTAATCAACAAAAGCACAGGAGCCGCTGTAAATTCGGTATATTTATCTGGAACTAGCAACCATAGTGCCGACAAAATTATTTTCACCCCATCTGGTAAGGTGTATTTAATAGGTTTTACCAATAGAAATGGAACTCCCGATGGTTGGGTTGCGGCTGTAAATATCACCACCGGCACTATTTTGTGGCAAAAAGGCATTGCCACCACCGGTGGAGCCAATGACTATTTTAATCACGCATACCTCGATAAAAATATCATTTATATGTCAATGCAAACCAATGGATTAGGTGGAGGTGGATTGCGTCAGGGATTTGTTGGCATTGATACAAACGGTACATTACAGTCTGGAAATTCAATTTATTTTGGAACCAGAAGATTCAGTACCTCAAATGCCGGCATGGACTTTGATGTACTTAAAACAAATGGAACTGTATTTTTTGGGCAGGACAATGGGGCTGCCGGAGCGAGATTAAACTTAGCCATTATGAGTCCATGCTCTACAGCAAGTTGTGCAAATCACACCCAAAATTATACTACTTTTAACACAACATTGACTCCGGCAGCTGTAACTGCAACGGATTATTCACAAGGAACATTAACCACGGAATCGCCTACAACCACTTTAATTCCAATGAATATTAATGTGGAATGTAGACAAGCTTGCGTGATGCCTAAAAATTTATTGGCCGATACAACACTGTTGTGTTCAGGATCAGGATCTGTGAATGTAAACCCTGTTCAAACTGCAACAACATGCACCTATTTATGGAATGACAATGATGCAAATGCAGCCAAAACATTCTCGTCAGTTGGAACTTACTATTTGACTACCACCAATAGTTGCGGATCTATCAAAGACACCTTAGTAATTATTGCGGGAAATGTCCCTAAGTCTCCTTCATTTAAAGATACAACATTCTGTTCCCTTGGATGGTCACTATACAAAAATATCGCACAAACTGGCTGTACATATATATGGGACAATGCAAGTACAAAGAGTTATAGAACCTTTACCACTCCAGGTAAATTTTGGTTAGAGACTACAAATAGCTGTGGTAAACGCATTGATACAATTACAATAAAACAAGGAGCTGTGGTTGTAATGCCTCCAAAATTAAAAGACACAGGAATTTGTATCGGGGAAACCATCATTGTAAATATTACGGCCAAGCCTTTTCATTCTTATTTGTGGGACGATGGTGACACCAATGCAACAAGAGGATTCACCTATGCAGGGATGAAATACCTCACAATTTCTACAGCTTGTGAAACCAA
The DNA here is from genome assembly GCA_964492925.1 of uncultured Rhizobium sp. Lineage (GTDB taxonomy): Bacteria > Bacteroidota > Bacteroidia > NS11-12g > UBA955 > VMCP01. Next base: position 20,651 of record CAZBMF010000006.1, read on the forward strand.
ATATGATTCATTTAACATTGTGCTTAGAAAAAAACCAGTTAAATCACCCATAAAAGACACTGTATTTTGTTCAAGACCAATTTTATATACAACAAATGCTTCTCAACCAAATTGTAGTTATTTGTGGGATGATGGGTCAACAAGTCCTATTAAAACATTTACCAAAGAAGGAAAATGGTGGGTAACTACTTTCAACAGATGCGGAAATAGAGCAGATTCTATCCAAATTTACAAAGATACCACCCCAGTAAAGGTATTAAACGATGATGAGTATTTTTGTCAAGGATCTCCTTTGGTCATTAAAGCACCGCAACCTTTTAACGGCAAATTCACCTATACATGGAGCAATGGAGACAAAGGTCCTGAAACTATCATACCATACTCAACCACAGTTTCATTAATCACCTCTAATTCATGTGGAACTAGAACTGATTTTGTAAACGTACACAGCTACAGATGTGATTGCGATTTTTATGTACCAAATGCATTCACACCTGGAAATGCTGACAATTTGAATGACGGTTGGTATCCACGTTTTGATTGCCCAGTAAAATCTGGTTATTACTCTATCTACAACCGCTGGGGAGAGTGTATTATCGATAAAAAACCTGTAAACGAACCTTGGGATGGCAGAACCATTGGCGGAGATTTAGTTCCAGATGGAGTTTACGCTTTCATCGTTCATGGATTGTACGAAAATTCTGTAACAGGCACAAGAACCTTCGATAAATTCGGAGATTTAACCGTTTTATCAGGAAAAAAACCTTAAAACTAAACTAAATAACTATATGAAATTAACTTACAAATTAAAATTTACCTCTTTCATGACACTACTGATTTTGGCGATTTCCAATCTTAGTGCTCAGGCTGAGGTAAAAACGGAAGACCTAGAAACGGCAGCATTTCCGCCAACTGGATGGGCCGGAATTGGCAATCCAAATTTATGGAGCCGTAGAACGGGTGCTCAAACTACCCCAACTTGTAACCCACATGGTGGTAACGGATTATTGCGATTTGCTGCTAGAAATTCATTTGCTCCGGGCACACAACAAACTTTATCATCTCCTTTAATGGATTTGAGTGCAAGAGGTTCTGGAAACTCTTATTTTAGCTTTTACATTTACAGAGACACTACCTACAACCAAGCGGATAGTATCACAGTTTACATTAATACCGCGAGATCTCTTACAGGTGCAAAAAGATTAGGGGTTATTGCGCGTTATGCGAAATTAAACGTACCTGATATTGTATCTGAAGGATGGCAACAATATTCTTTTGCAATACCTGCAAGCTACACAGGAACAGTGAATTATATTTTGATCCAAGCAACTGCTAGATCAGGTGGAAACCAAGGTGGTAACATTTATCTAGACGATTTCGAATGGCAACATTTTCCAACTTATTGTTCTGGAACTCCAACAGCTGGAGCTATAACATCTAACCCAACCAAAATTTGTGCAGCATTCGGACAAGCTACTTTCACCATTGCTGGTAACACAAATTCCTACGGAACTAGCATTCAGTGGCAAGCGGCAACCACAGCTACTGGCACATTTACCAACTTTGGTACAGGTAATAACCCAGTAACCGCTAACTTAAATGCTACCCGATTTATTAGAGCCATCATTACTTGCTCAAAATCAGGTGAGTCAGATACCACTGCAGTTATTGAAGTAAAAACAAATGCTGGTATTGCCCCTACCCTTACTGTTACACCAAATTTTGGTTCAATTTGCCCAGGCGGAAATGCAGCTAAATTGGTAGCAACTGCCTCTGGAAATTCAACACTTTCATGGTCTCCCGCTACAGGTTTAAATACCACAACCGGAGATACCGTTTATGCCTCACCTACTGCATCTACTGCATATACCGTTGTAGCAACTGATACCGCAGGTTGTACTGCAACTAGAACCGTTAACGTTGTACTTGCAAACAATCCAAATGTTACATTAACCTTTCTAGACTCAAATATATGTGCTGGCGATTCGGTGCAAGTAACAGCTGCAAGTGGAGGTTTTGGTAATCAATATCTTTGGTCTGATGGCAAAAAAACAGCAGCAACTTTTGCAAAAGCTTCTGGAACTACACAATACAATGTCAAAGTAACCAACAACCAAGGTTGCTCAACAACAAAATATCAAAATTTCTATGAAGTAATTAAAGTTAAAGCCAGTTTTACCTATGTTCAAAATGGCTTAACTTTTGACTTTAAAAATATCTCTACGGGTGGTAAAGATTTCCATTGGTTCTTTGGTGATGGTGACGAAAATTTCCAAGAAAACCCTACTCACACCTACAGCAAACCTGGTCCAGTTGAAGTATTATTTATTGTAAATTCTCCTCCATGTGGTGGCGATACTTTCCGTCAATACATCAACCCTCAACCACCAAGTTCTTCAGCTAAAAATCATGTATTACCTGGTGTAATGGTTTATCCTAACCCTTCTAATGAGCAGTTAACCATTTTCATCCCTCAAGAAATTGGAACTAGCACCATTCAAATTAGAAATACACATGGACAAATTGTTTCAAGCAAAATAATCAATTCCAACAAAAGAGAAATTTCTCTCAATACCAAATATTTTGCCGACGGACTTTATTTCTTGGATGTAATTGCAAACAACCAAAAAGATACTTACAAAGTGCAAATAATTCATTAAACGTTTTATAAATTCCAAAAAAAACCCTTGGAAATCCAAGGGTTTTTTTATTTAAAATCCACCACCCGGTGGATGAATTCCCGGAGGTGGCATCATCCCTCCTGGAAACATCATCATCTTTTTATCTTTCGAATCTTTCGAATCATTTCCCAATTGTTTCAATGTATACGTATATGTAATCATTGCATACCTCGTGAGTACTCTTGCTTTAACATCCTCAAAATAAGTTTGAGTAACATTTCTGGCAATTGATCTGTTTTGATTCAACATATCATAAACACTCAATCTCAATTCACTTTGATTCTTCTTGCCAAATTTCTTGCCGAAACCCATGTTCCAAAGTACATAAGACTGATTTAACGTATTCGTTAATCCTGTGTACAATTGATGCGTCAAATCACTGCTGATGACCCATTTTGAATTTGGATTAAACGACAATCTTAGTTGTGTGTTTTGATTCACATAACTCTGATCCATCGATTTTTGAAGCGTATTTTGAACAAAACTTAAAGTAGAATTGCTCATTACCGTGATATCCAATTTACTCATATTCGTTCCCAATACTAGTCCGAAATTTGCCGATGGATTACGCGCATAATTTTCTTTCACCTCCATTTGTCCAATCTTGATTTGACTCGGTGTTTGACTGTAATTCACCCCGCCATTTAAATTGACATTCAACTTTCCTTTAAAAAACGGTTTCCCATAGTTTCCAAAAATTCTTAAATTGTAATACCCATCCATGTTCACGGTTTGAGTTAATTGAGAACCCGGATTAATATGCACTTTGGTGGAATCCTTCAAAAAAATGTCCATGGCGCCTGCACCCGCAATGTTTGTCAAAGAAGTAATATAATCCTTGGTATAAGTTGCATTGATCATAAAGAAAACATTGCTCGATTTTTCCATGTCCACAGAAAAATATCTCATCGTTAAATTGTGCTGATAATCTTGCACCAAATCTGAATTTCCAATGCTCAATTGTTGCAAATTTGAATTGTTCAATACCTCCTGCAACTGATCGATTGAAGGCGCATTGTTGCTCGTTCTATAGTTTATTCGAACATTCTTTTTCATGCCCAACTTGTATCGCAAACTTGCATTTGGCAATACCGAATAAAATATACGGTTCACGTTTCCGGCTCTAGGAAAAACCTGATCACCATCCAAACTTGCAACTTGCCCACTCAATCCCAAACTTGCATTCCATTTATAATTTTGAAATTGATATTGTCCCCCAACATTGTGACTTGAATAGCCATTGTTGAATTTATTTGAAAGCAAGGTGTCCAATACATACACATTTGACCCATAAACAATTGGAACATTATTCAATCTGTCGCTTTGATTCAAATTGTAATTCAAATTATAACTCACCGACAATAAATGATTGCTGTCAATTCCCTCCGTAAAGGTCAAATTTCCACTCAATGATTGTCCCCACTTATCTGTATTGATTTTCTGAATTTTCAAGGTATCAAACGAAGACGAACTTGTCAATAACTTGGTGCTGCTCGATATGTCATTTAACCCACTATTTAATGAAAAACCTGGATTTACATTCACAGACAATGTCCTTCCCTTTTTAAGAAAAGAATGCAACCAATTTACATTTACCCCGCCATTTAATCCGCTAGATTCATTTAAATTCAAGTTGCTCAATGAATTGGCGAACAACAGCGGACTTTCCGGGTTATAGGTATTTCCAAACAATGGATTGTTTTTATTGTTTGATTGAAGGGTCAACCTAGGTTGAACAATTAACTTATTCAATGAATCCATTCTCCACTCCAACCGCAAATTAAACCGATGATTCACATTGGTGGTCAAACTAGAATCACTTTCTAAATACCGTAAACCTTCCGCTGCATTGGCACCTGTTATATAATATCGCACAGTAGAACTACTATTGTCGTTCACTGTTCGGTTCAAAAAATAACTACCAGACACATCCAAATTCTTCTTTTTGCCCCATTTGTCCGAATAATTCAATCCCATGGCATTGGTGGTATTGATACCTCCTTGTGAATTCACAAAAAATTGCCCTGGGCTCATAGCACCACCACCAGCACCACCAAACATACCACCGCCCATTCCACCAGTTCCACGCCCGCCACGACCACCACTAGCGCCCATTGCGCCCATGATATCGTCAATTGAAAAATTCTGCTCATTGATGTTATTTACTTGCGATAAAAAAGTAATTCTCTTATCACCTGAAAAATAATTTACATTCAATCCTCCTTTGTATTTGTGCACATCCCCCGTACCATCAAACGATTGTCCATATCCCCCAAAAGCCTTACCAAACATGCCATTTTTGAATCCCATTTTTGTGATAATATTCATGGTTTTCGTTGTATTCCCATCATCGAATCCCGTGAATGCACTTTGATCTGAACGTCCATCAAAAATTTGAATTTTCGAAATAACGTCAGCAGGTAAATTTTTTAAAGCCGTATTGGGATCATCACCAAAGAAAGGTTTTCCGTCAACTAAAACTTTCTTCACCTGTTCGCCTTGCGCTTGTACCTGACCATTGCTTGAAGTTACACCCGGCATTTTCCTCACCAAATCTTCCGCAGTTGCATCTGGATTCACTTGGAAATTTCCCGCGTTCATCTCAGTTGTATCTCCCTTTTGAACAATCAATTTGGTTTTAATTTCTACTGCATCAATTTTGTCTTTTTGCTTCAATAATACAATCGGTTCTAATTTGATTTCAAATCCATTCTCTGAGGGACGGGTGCGCCAATTTACATAATTTTTCTGTGCTACATACCCATCAGCGGAAACCACTAAATACGCCGACATGGCATGCTTTCTATTGCCTCTGCGCGTTGCCCCTTCTTCACCACCACTCACAAACAACGGCATATTGAGCGATAAAGTAAATTCACCCTTATTGTCGGTTTTTACCTGTATCAATTCAGCTTTTAAAACTGCATTTGGTAACTGAATTAACTGTTCTTCGGTAGGACTTGAATAAAACGTATCGGCCATTGAAAAGACTTGAATTTTGGCATTTTTGATTGCAGTTCCTTCAGATCCATTCACCATACCCATTACATTCAGAATCCTTGGCCCATTAAATCCCGCACCATTGTTTCCTCCACCCCAGTTCTGTGAAAACAATTGGCTACAAAAACCAACCAAAACCACAGAAAGTAAAAAATATTTCTTCATTATCTATGGCAAATTTCGCGTTTTTCGTTCGCTATTCGGACTTTTATTGGCGATTCTTTCAAAATTTTCGTCGATTTTTTATTGCGTTATTCGCAAAATTCTCATTCAATATCAATAATTTGATTAGATTCGTGCTATGAGTATTCCAACCATAATTATTGTTGTTCTGATTGTAACATTTTTATTTTCAGGACTTGTTACAGTTCAGCAAGGAACAGTTGCCGTAGTTACCATGTTCGGTAAATATCAACGCATTTTAAATCCTGGTTTGAACTTTAAAATTCCAATTTTAGAAAATATTCACAGAAGAATTTCTACCCAAAATCGCTCAATTGAACTTGATTTTCAAGCCATCACTCAAGATCAGGCCAACGTGTATTTCAAAGCAATGCTTTTATACTCTGTAATTAACAATACTGAGGAAACACTTAAAAATGTAGCCTTCAAATTTGTAAACGAAAGAGACTTCATGACCGCGCTTATTCGAACCATCGAAGGCAGCATTAGAGGCTTTGTGGCTACTAAAAAGCAAGCCGAAATTCTATCCCTCAGAAACGAAATTGTTGAATCTGTAAAACACAATATTGACGATGTTCTGGAAAAATGGGGATACCATTTGCAGGATTTGGCCTTGAACGACATCACATTTGATGAAGCAATTACCAAATCGATGGCACAAGTTGTGGCTTCTAGCAATTTAAAAGCAGCTGCTGAAAACGAAGGACAAGCCTTACTGATCACCAAAACAAAAGCCGCCGAAGCGGAAGGAAATGCCATTAAAATATCAGCTGAAGCCGAAAAAGTTGCAGCCCAAATGAGAGGACAAGGTATAGCACTCTTCAGAAAAGAAGTTGCCCGAGGCATGTCTGAAGCAGCAAACGAAATGAAAACAGCTGATTTAGATTCTTCATTTTTGCTCTTTAGTATGTGGACAGAAGCCATTAAAAACTTTGCAACAGATGGCAAAGGAAATGTGATTTTCTTAGACGGTTCTACCGATGGAATGAACAAAACCCTCAAAGAAATGATGGCCATGAACGCCTTGCATAGCGAAAATTCAACCAAAACAAAAAAACAAGCTTAAAACAATTGTATTCATAGGTTGTTATACAATCTATGAATACAGTTGCCGTAATTTTCCCTCATCAATTGTATCTGAAGAACCCTGTTTTGGCACATGCAAAACAAGTGGTTCTGGTAGAAGAATTTCTCTTCTTCAAACAATATAATTTTCACAAACAAAAATTGGTGTTCCACAGAGCCAGCATGATGCAGTATGCTGAGTTTTTAATTTCTGAGGGACATCAGGTTCAGTACATAGAAGCGCACCAAGAAATTTCAGATTCGAGGTTGTTATTCAAAGAGTTGGCTTTAAAATACAACTACATACATATTTGCAACCCCTCCGATGATTGGCTGCTTAAACACATTCAAAGAGCCATTCAGAAAACTGCCGTATCGCTTGAAATTCATCCTTCTCCAAATTTCCTGAAACCCATTGATGAAAGTCATGACTTTTTCAATCAAAAAAAGAGGTATTTTCAAACCGATTTTTACAGCGCACAAAGGAAATCTCTCAATATTCTCATGGATGAGAATGGCAAACCTATTGGAGGAAAACTGTCGTTTGATGCCGAAAACCGTAAAACGTTTCCTAAGAACCAAACCATGCCCAAGCTCCCTTTTCCCTCAAAATCAACCGCGGTAAAAGAAGCACAACTATATGTCAACAAGCACTTTGCAAACAACATTGGCCATTGTGAATTTGTTTACAACGAACAATTCTATCCCACCAACCACCGTGAAGCAAATATCTGGTTGGATGACTTCCTGCAACAACGCTTAGGGCATTTTGGCGAATTTGAAGACGCATTTTCAAAACAAGAAGACCAGCATTTTCTATACCATTCTATCTTATCACCATTGCTCAATGCCGGACTGCTAGACCCACAAGAAATTGTGAGCAAAACTCTGAATTACGCAAAATATAACAATATACCGATCAATTCTTTGGAAGGATTTATCCGACAAATTATTGGATGGAGAGAGTTTATTAGAGTGGTTTACAAAAGAGAAGGTTGTAAACAGAGAACCTCCAATTTCTGGAATTTCCAAAGGGAAATTCCTCCTTCGTTTTACAACGGAACTACCGGAATTGAACCTGTTGATGTGGTGATAAAAAAAATTCTCAAAACTTCCTATTCTCACCATATAGAACGACTCATGATTTTAGGGAACTTCTTCATGCTGTGCGAGTTTAAACCCAATGCGGTGTATCAATGGTTCATGGAAATGTATATTGACGCCTACGACTGGGTGATGGTTCCCAATGTTTATGGGATGTCGCAATTTTCCGATGCCGGTATCATGACCACAAAACCCTATTTTTCGGGAAGCAATTACATCATCAAAATGAGTGATTACAAAAAAGGTGATGGACATTGGCAAATCATTTGGGATTCACTTTTTTGGAGGTTTATCAATAAACACCGCACCTTTTTACAACAAAATCCGAGATTAGGAATGCTCATCATCACATTCGACAAAATGTCGGATGAGAAACAGAATCACTACTTAAAAACTGCTGAAGATTTTTTACAGAAGTTAGATTTTCAAAACGCCAACCGTTAACGGATTACTTGCAAATACCCCTGAATAACGTTGTAATTTGTTCTATGCTTCAGTTTGAATAGATATTGACCATTTGGCAATTCATTTCCGTCTGAATCTTTCGCATTCCAATCGTTCTGATAATTTTCAGAGAAATATACCCTCTTGCCGTAACGATCTGAAATGGTTACATCATACATCTCCAATTCACCCAGTTCAATCAAATCCCAAACATCGTTTTTGCGATCACCATTTGGCGTTATAATATTAGGGATTCTAAGTGTTGGTGGATCTGTAACCAGAACTTTTACCGTGTCTCTACCAAAACATCCATTCAAATCGATACCTGCAACCGTGTAAATGGTATCTTTCAATGGGCGAATCAATATTCTGATTCCCGAATCTTTACCTAAAATTCGCGGCCCAACCCATCTTGAAGGCATTGCATTTTTCAATCTCAAATATACCGCCGTGCCTCTGTAAATTGTAGTATCAGAAATAGCATCGAAAATCTTGTTGAATGTAATCACCGAAGTTTGCAATGAATCTTCACAACCAAATGTATCTTTCGCAATAACGCGATAAATTCTGCTATTAAGATTTGCAATTTTTGCGGTGGTTTGCAACAATGGATCATTCCATTGGTAGCTCACCGGTTGGTTGGAAAAAGCGGTTTTCACCTCTATAAATGCATTCGCCGTGCCAAAACAATTGGTTGTATCGAAAGTTGATAAAGCCAAATTGATTTTTGAGGGACTTATTACAATTGCTTCACTCAAAGTAACTGCTGGCGAGCAAGCATCCGACACAATTAGCTGTAACAGTTGAGATGAATTCAAACCAAGCTTGATATTTTGTGATGTAACGGTTGACCCATCTAATTGCCAGTTGTATCTTGTGCTATCGCCGCCTTTTACAGTAAATGAAACATCAAAACTATCCCCAAAACACATTTTTTTGTCGGATATTGTCCAATTCAATGAAATTGGTGGGAGTTTTTTTATGGCAAATTCAACTGTGTCGTTTTTCAACATACAACCATCGGAAAGCACTGCTTGATAGTTGGTTAACCCCTCATTAGGATCAAGTGTAGGGGTATATCCCACAACTGTAGGATCGCTCCAAGAAACGTAGTGGGTGGCAGTTCTCCCACCGGTGCTTACTAAGTTTAGTGGCAAAGTTTGTCCTACACACAGCATCGTATCATTCACCGTTGAAAGCATCAAAGGCGCTGGAATATTCACCTGTATGCTGTCATCGTCGGTTGAAATCGTGCATCCATCATCTAAGGTAACATAGTAAACCGTTGTATCTGTAACAGAAACCGTTTTTGTAGTTCCTGTTCCAAGGCCATGATCCCAAGTAAACACATACCCTGAAGGTCTGCCGCCGATTCCAGAAACAGTCAAATTCACCGTTGTGCCCGGACAAACATCCGATGATAATCTTACTGGAACCACTTGAAGTTCATCACTCATGTTCACCCTTGCATACGCAGTATCGGGTTTGTTGGTGCATCCATCATGAACAATTACATAATAATCGGTGGTATCTTTTGGAAGAACCATCTCAGATGAAGGTCCAAAGCCATTCACTTGAGACCAAAAGTAAGAATAATTAGTAGAAACACCGCCCGTTGCAATTGCTTTTAAAACCACGTTTTTGCCATAACAAACAGATGTGTCGCTTGGCGATAAAACTACAGAAATGGGAGGCCTAACTCCCACCGTGATGGAGTCAATGGCCGTAAGACCTGTGCACACATCCTTCACTGTAAAATAGTACTTAGTGGTAGAAACAGGTGCCACATTGTAAACCCCAGATCCGCCTACAACCCCAGAAGGAGGTATTATCATTAAATCAGCAGGATAACCACCAGCTAAAATTGGCAACACTTCAACAGTATCTCCATAACAAATGGTAGTATCCAACCCCAAATCAATGGATAATTTAGGTCGATATGCAATGTATTGTATTTTAAATCCTTTCCCAACTACATACTGATCGCTGGTTTGAACGATTTTAATATTATTAGAGTTGATTTTTTGCCAGGCACCGGCGTAAGGCAAAGAAGTACCCGTGAAACCTCCAATTTTGGTTGCAGGAACCGTATTCATGTTGTAAATGTATACAGAATCAAAACCAGCTTCCATGTCCATCATCACAAACCTAAACCGAATTGAATCTGCATTAGAAACGTTTAATGTAGAAGATACATTTTTGTTTACAATATAATTTCCTTCTCCCCCATTGTCATAGATAAAACCCCAACATCTTGATTCGTTTGATGTTCCAAATGATGGCAAAATAACAGCATTGCAAATGTCTCGGGTGCTATCTACCGAAACAAACTTCACCATAGTGATACTATCCTTTTGACCCTTAAAGCAAGAGGTTACCACCAATTTTACATTAAATTTACCGTACCCTGTATAGTTGTAAGCGGGATTATTTGTAGTAGAAGTTCCACCATCGCCGAAATACCATTTACTGCTTGAATAATTGTCAGACAAATTCAAAAAGTTCACAATTTTACTGGTTTTACAAGCCAAGGTATCTCCTGTAAATTTGGCTTTTACATAGGCAGAATCATATTTCGAACCTACCCCACAAACCCACCAGGCATTGGTTGTTTGAATCACCTCATTTGTACATTGACCAAATAAATCTGCCGCACTCATAATACTGTACGTTCTCGCTTCTGCATAATCAGAACTGTTCACCAAATAGGCAGATAATGTTCTGTAAGCAATTTTTGCGGCCTTCGTGAATCCCAAAGCGGTGATGTTAAAGGCATTCGACGCTTCATTCACTCCAGAACCCCCATTTGCAATGAGGTAATACCAATAATTTTGAACCCCACTGTTGTAATGAACCCCGCCATTGTCGCCAGTACCGAAATACCATTTGTAACCTTTATAATACTTGGGTTGGTTGTATCCAACAGCACTTGGGTCGGCCATGTTTCTAATTCCAGCGCCAGAAACTGTGATGTCTTCTCCTATTTTCCAACTCCATTGTGTTGGCCTCGCCCAAGCTTCAATGGTTTGGCCAAAGATATCGCTGAAACTTTCGTTTAACGCTCCACTTTCATTCGAGTAAGTTAAGTTTGCTGTATTTGTGGTTACCGCATGCGCAATTTCATGTCCACATACATCTAACGCCGTCAAAGGCAAAAACGAACTTCCATCGCCATAGGTCATTACTGATCCATTCCAAAAGGCATTGTCGTATCCAACACCAGGAATATCACAGTAATGCACATAGCTCACAATTTTCGCACCAGCATTGTCGAAACTATTTCTGCTATGTTCATTTAAAAAATAATCATAGGTCTTTTCAGCTCCCCAATGTGCATCTGTTGCAACCTCGTCTTTGTTTGCATTTACGTTGTTCCAGTAATTGTCGTTATCCGTAAAATCGGTTGCCCCAACATAGGTATTTGTTTTATTGACGTTATACGTTTCAATACCATTTCCTCTACTTGTTTCTCTTAATCTAAAAGATGTTGGCGAAAGGCTATCTGTTTTAATGGATTTTGTTCCACTGTATTTGGTAACAGCGGTTCCATTGGTTTCAGTATGTAAAATGAGTTCATTGGTGGCCCAAATTTCACCAGTTTCAGCATTTACATAGATGGTTTTACCCGCAAGCGGGGTTAATGACAATACATTGTACGCGAAACACAAGTTTTGGATGGTATCAATTTTGAAATTCTTACCTACATAGGTCAAACGTCCTTTCGGAAAATATGTCGTATCCTTTTTATTGGTCGCATTTTGTAAAACTTCATTCATCCCTGGGTCTTCCCAATAGTATTTTTGTGATGGAAGATGCTTAAGGGCCAATTCACGACAAGCGTCTTCTGACAACAAAGCTTTTCCACCCATCCATTTTTGAGGCATCAAATTTCCATTGATACGAAAAAGCGAACCCCTTTGACTGTGCAATATTGCCACACCAAAATGTACAGGAACACCCTTCAAATACATTTGAATGCGCGAATGTTTTTGACCAATTTCGTCGTTCAATTCATTGTATATCTTCCATTCTACATCCTGGTTATATCCCCCCAAATTAGACACCGTTTTTTTCCAATTTTCAATTGAAGGCAAAGGATGGCTATATTCAACAAATGTGGGTGTTTTTAAAAGATTATGAGGGACAATTTTTTGAGCATTTACCTCATTTAACTGGGTGAAAATTAACCCCAATACAAGCAAAAATATTTTGTGAAAATACTTCATTATTACAAATATAAGGAGTTTGCTCAATTTATAGATAAAAGACACTCATTACCAACAATTTATGACCTTGAGATGTTCTAGAATTTGCTTAAATCATTGATTTTCTGTATCTTTGCATTTTAAATGAGAAACTTCAGCAAGGTAAAAATCTTAATTTTAAGTTTATTCTTAATTTTAGGGATACAGAAGGCAGGTGCTCAAGCCAAATCATATATTGCAAAATTTAAACCTATTTGCGACAGTTTGAGTATCCAATATGGCATTCCAAGCAATGTCATTTTGGGCATTGCCATTCAGGAATCCGCGTATGGAACGAGCAAGGTTTGCAGGCTGTTAAACAATCATTTCGGTATTGTTGGAAAAAACAACCTCAGAAAAACCCATAAAATCAAATCTAGATACAAAGCTTATCCCAATGATACCGCATCTTTTGTGCATTTTTGTGAATACGTTTCTGCGAGAAAATATTACAAAAAACTTCAAGGACAAACTGATGTAAAAACATGGCTCACTGCCATTGGAAGAGGGGGTTATTGCCGACATCCAAAACAATGGACAAGGGCTATCCTGTCGTTATTGCGTCGAAATAAGTTGTAATTCATTAAAATGGTATGGCTAGTGTTACTGTCATGCCTGCCAAACAAGTTGTTACAAAGTCTCCATATCCGTCAATTCGGGTATTAGAATTCCAGGAATTTGTGCTCTCGTATTTATAATAATCATAAATTTCACGTCCTAAAGCCGCCACAAAAACGGTGGCAATAGATATATTTCTAGAAATTTGTTTGCGTTCTTTTGCTGGTTTGTCTTTGTAAATGAATGAAATTCCTGAATAACTCAAGACTGAAATGATTACGCCTGCTTGAATATGAGCCATCTTTCCATTGGGAATATAGTATTCCTGTGCTTTCAACTGAAACACGCCCAAAAACAACAAAAGACTAAAAAATTTCATCATTGAAATTCTAGGTGCAAATATGATACCAAAAATTTAAATCTGATATTCAAACAAAATGTTTTAATTTCGTTACATAGCTTATGAACACGGAGAATCAATCATCCCCCAAATCTTGGAAAACCTATCTATCAATTATTTCAATGGTAATTTTGGGTATTTTAGGATTATATTATTACAACAAATACCAAAATCAATTGAATCAAAATCAACTTGAATTTGCGAAGGAATTAAAAAACAGAGAAGACAGGATCAGCATGTTAGAAAAAATAATCGTTTCCAAAAACACGCAACTTGAAAACTTCAAGCCTTACACTGCCATCGTAAAATCTGCTGCGTTAAGAGATTCAATTTATAAATTGTTGCCATATAAATTTGGCGAAAGTGTTTTTATCATGCCCGATAGCACAAAAGCCGTTATCAATTCTATATCCATCAATGGCAATGCCACCGATTACAGCATCAAATATGTGGTGAGAACCAAAAAAGGAAATCTAGAAACTGTTTCTATAACTGATTTATCGAAATAACTCAAATTTAGCATTTCGAATGATACCTAAATTTTGGTAAATTTCATTTATTCAATTCATTTTAAATCAAAATGTTGTGCTTGATCAACAATAACAACTAATTTTGATTTTAATTAAATTAAATGAAAAAAAAATTATCTTTTAAATTAAAAAGTTTATTACTTTTGATTGCATTAAATGCTTTAGTTAACTACACTAGAGCTTCTCACATGCTAGGGGCAGATATGTCTTACAGCTTTCTTGGCAACGGAAAATACAAAATTACAGCCAAAGTTTACCGTGATTGTAGAGGTGTTCCAATGGGAATCGTAAGCTTTAAAGCTTTTGCTGGAATAAACGGTAGCAGTGGCTGTGGAACTGTTACCCCAACTACCCTTACACGTACCAGCATCAAAGACATTTCCAATATTTGCTCAACAGCAAACGCCCCATGTAACCCTCAAAATACATACGGAACAGGACAAGGCGTTGAAGAACACACTTTTGAAGCCATTGTGGACTTTAAAACAAGCCCATTGAATACCTTCGTTAACAAAAGTTCATGTTGCGAAGTAACCTTTTATATCAATGAATGTTGCAGAAATGGGGCAATTACAACAGGTCCTGCGGGAAATGATTTTTACTCAAGTTGCATGATCAATATTTGCAACATTCAAAAATCCATTAAAAAATCAAACAGTTCACCCATTTATACTACGCCTCCAACCGCATTTTTATGCTGCAACACCCCTTGGTACTTTAACAATGGTGCGCTTGATACAATAGATTTCGACTCAATTTCATACAAGCTTGTTCCAGGGCTCTCAAATGTGCCCAATACATCTGTAAACTATACCGCTCCGTTCTCTTTTGAGTACCCAATGACCCCTTATTGCGTGCCTAATACCTCCATCAAATGTACCCCTAATCCAAACGCAAATCCCCCAACAGGATTTTACTTCGATAGCACAAATGGAAATATTGTGGCTACACCTACAAAGTGCGATGAAGTTCCGCTTATTGTAATTGAACAAACTGAATGGCGCAAAGATTCGGCAACAGGAAAATGGATTGTAGTTGGTAAATCTAGGAGGGACATGCAATTAACCATTCTTGAAAATTGCAATAACAACAAACAACCAATAATTTCTGGAGATTTCAATATCACAATCTGTGAAGGCACCAAATATTGTCAAAAAATCAAAATCACTGATGAAACTTTTACGCCCAATCAAACAGTACCCGACACGGTTGTCGCTCAATGGAATAACGGCATTTTAGGAGGGACATTTACTGCGGTAGACAATACCTCGCGCGAAAAAGAATATGAATTCTGCTGGCAAACTAAAATCGGCGATGCCCGTCCCAATTCCTATCAATTCACTGTCACTGCAACCGATCAACATTGTAGTCCACCAGCAATAACAGTTCGATCTTTTAAAGTAAAGGTTGTGCCTCAAATCAATGTCTTGGTGGTGAATCAAGATCCATATTTGGTGGCTATTGACTCAAATGCAGCTTCATTTAGATGGTTAGATTGCAACAACAATTATAGTCCTGTGAACACACCAAGCGCCAATAATTTCAGATTTAAACCTGAAAACAATGGCAAATACGCTGTGGAAATCACGAATGGCAACTGCAAGGACACCAGTTTGTGTTACGATTTCAATTCGTTGGGCTTGGAAGATCTCCATAAAAGTTCGGTGGCCATTTTCCCGAATCCATTTAAAAATGAAGTGAAAATTTCGGCAACTGAAAAAATCACTAAAATTGAAGTTTATGACCTCTTAGGTAAATTGGCATTCAAAATGAATGTAAACAAATCAGAAATGACCTTAAATTTAGCAGAATTAACCCGTGGAACATATTTGTTAAAGGTACATTTTGCGAATAAACTGCCTGAAATGAAGCAAATTATTAAAGATTAACCCCAATTTTACCCCATAAAAAAAGCCTCACAATGTGAGGCTTTTTTATTATCTGGCGGTCTGGACGGGACTCGAATTAAAATCCCAACAGGCTGACATACAATATTTTACAAATCAAAAGGTATTATAACTCCCGTATTGCTATCGTTGTTGTTATTTCAAAGGTAGCTTATTCTTGAAATCTTACCAAAATCAAAAAAAGAAATTCTAGGGTAAGCAATCAATCTCTTACACAAGATTGAACTATGGATGTTTGGGGAATACAGTCCCCTACTTACGCTGCAATTGAGATAAGTTGGCTAAAAGTACTGAATGTATTATGAAATCTATCACTAAAGTTATGTGATACACTCATCTATAAATTAAGAGTTTGGTATATCAGAAACCATTGTCACTAGCCTTTAAAGTTGCCTCACACCAACGAATAGGAACATTTTACAAACTATGAATTTCACCTTAATTATTAGCTTTGAATATGAAAAAAATTACATTTTCTATATTGTGTTTATTTTTTAGTTATTCCTTATATAGTCAAACCGCAGGCATCCAATTTAACACAGGTTTTGGTAAACCCATCGTCATGTTTGATGCTCCTAACTCAACCGTAAATTATCAATCTGCAATGTACAATGACACTCGTTTGGGTATTTGGGTTGGAGACTTTGATAAATTTTCTGGAGGATTGCTTTTCGGCACCTTCAATGTGAATGCAAATTATGTAAATCCAGATGGGTTAGCTTCTGAGTTTCAATATTCAAGTTTACTCATTGACATTCCTATGCGTTACAGTTTTGAAAATTCCTTTGTAAAGTCCTTATCAGTAGGTCCTTGCATGAATATATTGATGAACTCAAATCAAACAATCAATGGCAATCCAGTTTACAACGATCAGATGTTCAAATCAATAAGTTGGAGTGCGGGAGTTGAACTTACGTTTAGAGGATATGAAGGTGATGCTTTTTATTTAAGTCCTTACATGAATTACAAACAAATGCTTACATCCGTTGATATGAACAACGCAAACGAAACGTTGAATTTGAATTCATTTTCGCTTGGGTTAAGATGTGACATTCCATTGCCATGAAAAGAAGATTTTTAATCGGAATAATTTTCGTTTTAATGATTGTTCCACTCGCAGCTCAAAAAAGCATCCATTCCAATATTGGTTGTTTTGGAAATTCTCATAAGTCAAACGGGTATTATTTACAATCCTTTAGTTCAATACTTGGAACAAATTTGGAGAATATTGAAAATGGAAAATCAATATTGTTGAGGCCATTTAACTTTAGTAATTCACCTCAAATTGAAAAGAATTTACAAATTACCATTTTTCCAAATCCAACCACTGACAAAATATTTTTCCGAACTGATTTAGAATCGGTTACCTATACTGTATTTAATAGTTCAGGTTCTATTTGCAAGACAGGAAATACCCATGAGATTGACTTAAGTGATCATTCCAATGGAGTTTACTTGGTCAATATTTATCAAAAACAAGGTTTAATCTTATCACAAAAAATAATACTTCAAAAATGAAAAATCTATACATAACCATTTTAATCTTTTTAGTTTCAATATCCTTTGTTCAAGGACAAAATGTGGCAACTGGAATTGCTTATCAAGCGGTTGCATTAAAAGATGGTCCACATGCTTTGGGAGGACAAAATGCAGCTAGTTTTAATTGGTCAAACAAGTCTATCCAAGTTAGGTTTACCATATTCGAAAAATATCCTGGGGGATCAAATCAATATTCTGAGGTTCATTCAACTAAAACAGATGAATATGGTGTTTTTAATTTGATTATTGGTCAAGGTAAAGTACTTAATGGTGTATTCGACAATATTCCTTGGGAACTTGGAACTGCTCATTTACAAGTTGAGATTGATTTTGAAAACAACAATACATTTAAAGTTACCTCTTTAGAAAGATTCTGGTCTGTCCCTTATGCCTTTGTTACTAGAAAATCTAAAGGAAGCAACACTGACAGCCTATTAAATGCGCTGAACAATAAATACAATTATTTAAAAAACAGAGACAAAGATACTGTTATCGGAAATGAAGGTGGTATTTCATACAAGAGTTTGGATAGTTTGAATCAGGTATTGAAAGCCCAATTGACGAAGTTAAAAGCCTCAGATAAGGATACAGTAGTTGGAAATGAATGGCAAAAATCTATCTCTCAAGAAAGATTCAATACTCATTTCAAACGGAAAGGGCATCAAACTCATGGACAATGACTCCTTGAATGAAATCCAAAAACTTACTCGATTAAAGGATACCGTTTCATTAAGTAGAAATGGAGGAAAGCTTGTTTTAAATGATGATAATCCAAAGAATGAGTTGCAGGAGCTATATATTAACAATGATTCTTTAAAACTCACAAATACTGCTGGAGGTATTCCTTTATCTGTCGTAAAATCTGGCAGCACCACTACAACTAATACAATAGATTCATTAAATGTATCTTTC